>NZ_QKTB01000009.1:0-117685 GCF_003234405.1 Curtobacterium sp. MCLR17_045 | reverse complement strand
GGACGATCTCTCTTTTGATGCGTGTGGTGAGCGGGGGCATGTCGTCGCGCGCGCCGTCGGGCAGCGTTGCTGCGGCGAGTGGCACCGCCTGCACCCGCTCACCCCGCTGCTCAAGGGCGGGATCTTCCTCATCGTCATCCTCGGCTACGTGCTGAACAGCCTGCGCGACCAGCTCGTCGAGTTCTTCATCCCGGGCGAGCAGCAGGAGGACGGTGACCCGGTCCGGTACGTGTACGAGCACGGCGTCGTCGGCTGGGTCCTGCTCGGCATCGTGGTGCTGCTCCTGGTGCTGATCGGGCTGTTCTACCTGTCCTGGCGCATGCACGAATTCCGCGTCACCGGCGAGATCGTCGAGGTGCGCTCGGGCGTGCTGTTCCGGAACCACCGCAAGGCCCGGCTCGACCGGATCCAGGGCATCAACATCCAGCGGCCGCTCGTGCCCCGGGTGTTCGGCACCGCCAAGCTCGAGATCGCGCAGGCCGGCAACGACGCCAACGTGCAGCTCGCCTACCTCGGGGCCCGTGCCGCCGACGACCTGCGGCAGCGGATCCTGGTGCTCGCGTCCGGGGCGAAGGACGACGACGGCCACGGTGGCCCGTCGCGGCAGTCGCACGGGGCACTGCAGGACCGCGTCGACGAGATGTTCTCGCCCGAGCTCGACCCGGCAGCCGTGCACGCCACCCGTATCGTCAAGGTGCGCCCCGGTCGGCTCATCGCGTCGATGCTGCTGTCCGGCACGACGCTGTTCCTGCTGCTGGTCATCGCCGGCATGATCGTCAGCGTCGCCCTCACCGGTGAGTTCGCGGTGCTGTTCGGGCTGTTCCCCGCCGTGCTCGGTGCCGGCGGCTACTACCTCCGCAAGTTCTCCCGTTCGCTGCAGTACACGATCGCCGAGACCCGCGACGGCATCCGGATCGGCTTCGGGCTGGTCTCGACGTCGAACGAGACGCTGCCGCCCGGCCGCATCCACGCCGTCAGCGTCGCCCAGCCGCTGCTGTGGCGTCCGTTCGGCTGGTGGGACATCCGCATCAACCGTGCGACGAGCGCCGGCAACGGGGCGTCGAGCAACCAGCAGGTGTCCTCGATCGTGCTGCCCGTCGGCACGACGGCGGACGTCCGCGAGGTCCTCGACATCATCCTGCCCGGGCTCGTCGGCACCGTCGTCGCCGGCCCCGAGGCCTCGCAGGAAGCCCTGCGCGAAGGGGCGGCCGAAGCCGTGGACGTCGTCGACGACAGCCTCACCACCTCGGGCGACCGCGGCGGCTTCGTACACTCCCCACGACGTGGCGCCTGGCTCCGTCCGTTCGCGTTCCGGCGCAACGGCTACCGGTTCGTGCAGGGTGCGGTGCTGCTGCGGCTCGGTGCCGTGTGGCGCTCGCTCGTCATCGTGCCGCTTCCCAGGGTGCAGAGCGTCAAGGTCGAGCAGGGTCCCCTCGAGCGTGCCCTGCGGCTCGCAGCCGTCCACGTCCACACCGTGGCCGGTCCGGTCTCGGCCCGCGTCGGTGCGCTCGACGCGCGTGACGCGCAGCGCCTGTGGTCGGAGACGACGCAGCGTGCCGTCGAGGCGGCCGCGGTCGACACGACCCACCGCTGGCGCGAACGGGAGGCCCGTCCCGCGGCCGCCAGGCACGCTGCGGCCGACACCGTGCCCGGGTCCGGAGCCCCTGCCGGGCAGGCGGCGGACCACCGGTCCGGCGCCGTCCCTGCCGGCTGGGACGACGTCCCACCGACCGGAGCCGCACGATGAGGGCCGGGCGTCTCGGGGTCGGCATCGTCGGCGCCGGACGGGTCGGACCCGTCCTCGGAGCAGCCCTGGCGAACGCGGAGCACGCTGTCGTCGGGGTGACCGCCGTGTCCGACGAGGGCCGTGACCGCGCCGAGGCCATGCTGCCCGGCGCCCCGGTGCTCGCGACGCCGGACCTGGTGGAGCGGAGCGAACTCGTGCTGCTCGCGGTGCCGGACGACCAGCTCGCGTCGCTCGTGCAGGGGCTGGCGGACGCCGGGATCTGGCAGCCGGGGCAGCTCGTCGTGCACACCAGCCCGGACCACGGCGTCGGCATCCTCGCCCCGGCGATGGCGGCCGGTGCCATCCCGTTGGCGATCCACCCCGCGATGGCCTTCACGGGCACGAGCGTCGACCTGTCCCGGCTGCGCGACGCGTACTGCGCGGTGACCGCCCCGGCGCCCGTGCTGCCGATCGCGCAGGCGCTCGTGGTCGAGATGGGCGCCGAGCCGTTCGTCGTCGCCGAGGCGGACCGGCCCGCCTACGCCGACGCGGTGCGGGCCGCCGTGAGCTTCTCGACCGCGATCGTCGACCAGTCGGCGGGCACCCTGTCCGGCATCGGCGTCGAACACCCGGGACGTGTCCTCGGTGCGCTCGTCCGCTCCGCCGTCGACAACGCGCTCACCGCCGCCGACGGGCAGTCGACGCTCTAGCGGTTCGGGGGCGGGACCGCGGCGCGGGTAGCATTTCCCCCGACCCCCACGACCATCGGAGCCGCACCCGCATGACCGACGAGACCGTCACCCCCGACACCGCGATCGCCGACGCCGCCGCACTGGCCGAGCAGGAGACCAGCGAGCAGCGACAGGTCCGGCTCGACAAGCGGGCGAAGCTGCTGGAGTCGGGCATCGAGGCGTACCCCGCCGAGCTCCCCATCACCACGACGATCCCGGCCGTGCGCGAGCAGTACGCGCACCTGGAGACCGGCGAGGAGACCCAGGACGTCGTGGGCATCGCGGGTCGCGTGGTGTTCTCGCGCAACACCGGCAAGCTCTGCTTCGCGTCCCTGCAGTCGGGCGACGGCTCGCGCATCCAGGCGATGGTCTCCCTGGCCGAGGTGGGGGACGAGTCCCTCGCCCGCTGGAAGGAGTTCGTCGACCTGGGCGACCACGTGTTCGTGCACGGCCGCGTGATCTCCTCGCGCCGCGGCGAGCTGTCGATCATGGTCGACGACTGGGCGATCGCGGCGAAGGCGATCCTGCCGCTGCCGAACCTGCACAACGAGCTCAACGAGGAGACGCGGGTCCGCCAGCGCTACCTCGACCTCATCGTCCGCGACGAGGCCCGCGCCACCGTGCGTGCCCGCGCCGCCGTGATGGCCTCGCTCCGCCAGACCTTCACCGCGCACGAGTACCTCGAGGTCGAGACCCCGATGCTGCAGACCCAGCACGGCGGCGCCTCGGCCCGACCGTTCGTGACGCACTCGAACGCCTTCGACACCGAGCTGTTCCTGCGCATCGCACCCGAGCTGTTCCTGAAGCGTGCCGTCGTCGGTGGCATCGACCGGGTGTTCGAGATCAACCGGAACTTCCGGAACGAGGGTGCCGACTCGTCGCACTCGCCCGAGTTCGCGATGGTCGAGGCGTACCAGGCGTACGGCAACTACGAGCAGATGGCCGACCTGACGCAGGAGCTCGTGCAGAACGCGACCCGCGCGGTCACCGGTGGTGCGCTCGAGGTCACCCTGCCCGACGGCAGCACCTACGACCTGGGTGGCGAGTGGCCCCGCATCGACATGTACGGCTCGCTGTCCGAGGCCGCGGGGCGTGAGATCACCCCGGAGACCCCGCTCTCCGAGCTGCAGGCGCTCGCCGAGGCCGAGGGCGTCGAGGTCGCCCACGCCACGCACGGCAAGTACGTCGAGGAGCTCTGGGAGCACTTCGTCATCGACTCGCTCGACCGCCCGACCTTCGTGATGAACTTCCCGGTCGACACCTCGCCGCTCACCCGGCAGCACCGCACCCGTCCGGGCGTCGTCGAGAAGTGGGACCTCTACGTCCGCGGCTTCGAGCTCGGCACGGCGTACTCGGAGCTCGTCGACCCGGTCGTGCAGCGGGAGCGGTTCGTCGAGCAGGCGAAGCTCGCGGCCGGCGGTGACCTCGAGGCGATGCGCGTCGACGAGGACTTCCTGCGGGCCCTGGAACACGCGATGCCCCCGTCGGGCGGCATGGGCATGGGGATCGACCGCCTGCTCATGGCCATCACGGGCCTGGGCATCCGCGAGACGATCCTGTTCCCGCTGGTCAAGTAGCTCCCGGTCCGCCGGGGTACGATGCTCGGGTGCCTGAAGGAGTCGTAAGCGGGATCGTCTTCGCCCTGACGCCGACCATCGTCGTCGGCCTGATCTTCTGGTTCGTGATGCGCGCGATCATGCGTGCCGACCGGACCGAGCGTGCCGCGTACGCCAAGGTCGAGGCCGAGGAGCGCGCCCGCTTCGAGCGTGAGCACGGTCGCCCCGCGCCGGCTCCGACGTCGGCCGAGTAGCCGCCCGCGCACGATCCACTTCACCCCGTGTTCACCGCGCGGTGTGATCCTGTCGCGCATGCCCACCATCCCGGAGTCCGCCGCCGGCGTCGATGACCTCGACGACCTCGACGTGGAGGACGCCTTCGGGCACCCGGCGTCCGGGGCGTCCGTCTCGCCCGTCGGCAGCGACGACGGACCCCTCGACGACGAGGGTGACGTCGACGACCTCGACGTCTGAGCGCCGACGGACCGACACGCACCGTTCACCTCGCCGACGCGTGCCGGGGTGAGCATCGTCCGCATGGCAACCACCGCACATCCCTTCACGGGCCGCAGCCTCGTCGGTGACATCGAGAGCGAGTACGACGAGTTCGACCGAGACGCAGACCTCGAGGTCTCCAAGCGCCGGGACGGGTGGCTCGAACCCTCCTGGTGACCCCCACCCATTCGGTATTCGGGGTACGACGACCAGATCGCACTGATCCGGTCGGACGTACCCCTTTTGCATGTCCGGAGTACGCAGTCGCCTGGGGTACACGATCGGAAACGCTGGTGAAATACGCCTGCAACGCCGGAAACACGGCGTTATCCGCTTGATCTAGGGGCGATTGGGGGACCAGACTGGCGGTGGGCTGTACCCCGCGGGGGACGCTTTCGATGATGAAGCACGGAGAACCCTGAGAATCGCTCCGAACGATTTGTGGGGTACACCTCCGGGCCGCTTTACTCATCAGCACCCCCCGGCAACGCCCCACGAAGCCATCACCGTCGAACGCAGGGAGAAACACCATGACGATCGCAACGGCTGCACCCAGCACCACCCGCCGCACCGCCACCAAGAAGGCATCGGCATCGAAGACCGCGACCGCCGAGTCCGCCACCACCTCCCTCGACACCGAGGTCGAGGCCGACGAGCAGCTCGCCGGTGTCCGCGGCGCCTCGGTCGACCAGGTCGGCGACTACCTCCGTCACATCGGCCGTCTCTCGCTCCTCACCGCCGAGGAAGAAGCGCAGATCGCACGCCGCATCGAGGTCGGGCTCTTCGCCGAAGAGAAGCTCGCCACCGAGAAGGGTCTCGCGAAGACCCTGCAGCGTGAACTCCGCTGGCTCGTCCGCGACGGTGAGCGCGCCAAGGAGCGCATGATCACCTCGAACCTCCGCCTCGTCGTGAGCATCGCCAAGCGGTACTCGCAGCGCGGCCTGCCCTTCATGGACGTCATCCAGGAGGGCAACCTCGGCCTGGTCCGTGCCGTCGAGAAGTTCGACTTCACGCAGGGCTACAAGTTCTCGACCTACGCCACCTGGTGGATCCGCCAGGCCATCTCGCGTGGTCTCGCCGACAAGGCACGCACGATCCGCATCCCGGTGCACACCGTCGAGCTCATCAACAAGATCTCGCGCACCGAGCGTGACCTGACCGTCGACCTCGGCCGTGCGCCGATGCCGGACGAGGTCGCCGCCGAGCTGAGCATGAGCGTCGAGGAACTGGTCGACCTCAAGGGCCGTTCGCACGAGCCGGTCTCGATCCACACCGTGGTCGGCGACTCCGACGACAGCGAACTCGGTGACTTCATCGAGGACGAGGACGCCGCGAGCCCGAACGAGCTCACCGAGACGACGCTGCTGCACCGCGACATCCGCTCCATCGTCGCCGAGCTGCCGAGCGACGAGGCGAACGTCATCCGCATGCGCTACGGCCTGGACGACGACAAGCCGATGACCCTCGACGAGATCTCGAAGATCGTGCACACGACCCGCCAGGCCGTCAGCCGGGTGGAGTCGCGCGCCAAGCTGCGCCTGTTCGCCAAGGCGGTCTCGCAGGACATGCAGCTGTACCTGACCGACTAGGTCGGTGGACTTCGGCCGGCACGTTCACCCGTGCCGGCGCGGGGAAACCGGGTCGTTCTGTGGGAAGACGATCCGGTGGGGTGATGGGACGGCCCGCTCGAGCATTGCTCGAGCGGGCCATTCACGTTTCCGGAGCCGGAGCCGGAGCCGGAGCCGGAGCCGGAGCCGGAGCCAGAGCCAGGGCCAGCCCCGGCGCGGCGTCAGTCGTCGATCTCGCGCCGGAGCTTCTGCCGCAGGTCACTCGGGATGAGCTCGACCAGCTGGTCGGGACGCACCGGCAGGTCGAGCAGGCTGAGCTTCACGCGTCCGGTGCGCCCGTGCCGCTCGGCGTCGAGGCGCACCACGCTGCCGGCGTCCTTGCGGAGCCGCATGTCGATCTGCGCCCCGGTGGCCACCTCGCCGACCACGAGCCCGTCGACCTCGAGCGCGGCGCTCCTGGTGCCCTCGGCGATGTCGAACCGATAGCGCTCCCGTGCGGCGAGCACCACCGAGCGGTCGATCCCGGCCATCGGCGCGACCGGCGTCACCACCGAGCCGGACAGCGCGGGGGAGAGCACCGGCCCACCGGCGGCGTAGTTGTACGCGGTGGAGCCGGCCGGGGTCGCGGCCACGATGGCGTCGGCCCGGTAGTACCCGTACCCGAGGCCTCCGACGCTGAGGTCGGCCGACACCTGCCCGGAGCCCGGCCGTCGCACGATGGTCAGGTCGTTGAACGCCAGGTAGTCGGTGCGGGCGCCACCCCAGGACAACCGGGCCTCGAGCGCGTGGTGCGGCTCGAGCTGGTACTCGCCGGCGGACAACCGCTCCAGCGCGCTCTCGAGCTCGGGCGGCTCGATCTCGACCAGGAACCCGACGTTGCCGTAGTTCACGCCGAGGACGGGCACCGGGCGCTTGGCCACGAGCCGCATCGCGCCGAGCATGGTGCCGTCGCCGCCGAGGGCCACGACCAGGTCGACGCGGTCGGTGAAGTCGTCGTCGTCGACCACGTCGACCCCGCCACCGATGCGCTGGGCGTCCGCCCGCCGGGCGAGCAGCTCGCCCTGGCCGGACGCGTTCCAGCGCTGCAGGGTCGTCACGGACTCCTGCACGTTCTTGGTCGGGTGGACGACGAGGCCGACGACGGGCTGCTCCATGACCGGATCGTACCGAGCGGACCTCCGATGCGGGCTGTCTCTTCGCAGAGACATGCGATATTCTGAATACATGCAGACCGCTCAGCTCTCCGTCGCCCTCCCTTCCGTCCGGCACGGCCGCGAGATCGTGCTGCTCGCCGACCTCGAATCCCACGAGTCCGGCTTCGGCTTCGTCGACGCCGAACACCTGCTGCTGGCCGCCGTCACGCTCTGCGCCGGCATGCCCCGCTTCCGCCCTGTCCTCGACGCCCACCGGATCACCCCGGACACCGTCCGCTCCGGCATCCGCGCCTTCGTCGGCGCCCACACCACCTGCCCCGGCGAACACGACCGGGTCGCGTGCACGCCCGCTGCGATGCGCGTGCTCGCCCGCGCCGCGACGATCGCCGGCCGTTCGGAGCGCATCCGGCCGCCGCACGTCGTCCTCGCCGTGCTCGACTCGGTCGACGATCCGCTCGCCGGATCGGCGCACGACGTCCTCGACGCCCTGGGCGTCGACGCGCGTCGCTTCCGACGCGACCTGCGTCGCGCGGTGCGGCGCGCCTGACCCAGCGCGACCGACAAGCGGACTGGAGGCCCGTGGCGATCCCGACACGAGCCTCCAGTCCGTCTCGTCGTTCGCTCACTGCGCACAAGACGCACCCTGGTCACGCCCACGGCGAACAGGGGCAGCCCCCGGGGGGAGCGCTGGTTACTCTCGAAGTACTTGGCCGGACTCACACGAGACCGGCACAGCGTCGGCTCCGCTCATCAGGGGCCAAGGGAGAGCACATGTTCGAGAGATTCACCGACCGGGCCCGTCGTGTTGTCGTCCTCGCTCAAGAAGAAGCGAAGATGCTCAACCACAACTACATCGGCACCGAGCACATCCTCCTCGGCCTCATCCACGAGGGCGAGGGCGTCGCCGCCAAGGCGCTGGAGTCGCTGGGCATCTCGCTCGACGCCGTGCGCGAGCAGGTCCAGGACATCATCGGGCAGGGCCAGCAGCAGCCGACCGGGCACATCCCGTTCACGCCGCGCGCCAAGAAGGTGCTCGAGCTGTCCCTGCGCGAGGCGCTGCAGCTCGGCCACAACTACATCGGCACGGAGCACATCCTGCTCGGCCTGATCCGCGAGGGCGAGGGTGTCGCAGCCCAGGTCCTCGTGAAGCTCGGCGCCGACCTGAACCGGGTGCGCCAGCAGGTCATCCAGCTCCTGTCCGGCTACCAGGGCAAGGAAGCGGTCGCCGTCGGCGGCGAGCAGCAGCAGAACGCGCAGCAGGGTTCGCAGGTCCTCGACCAGTTCGGTCGGAACCTCACCCAGGCCGCGCGTGACGGCAAGCTCGACCCCGTCATCGGGCGCGAGAAGGAGATGGAGCGGGTCATGCAGATCCTCTCCCGCCGCTCCAAGAACAACCCCGTCCTGATCGGTGAGCCCGGCGTCGGCAAGACCGCCGTCGTCGAGGGCCTCGCCCAGGCGATCGTCAAGGGCGACGTGCCCGAGACGCTGAAGGACAAGCAGCTCTACTCGCTCGACCTCGGGTCGCTCATCGCCGGGTCCCGCTACCGCGGTGACTTCGAGGAGCGCCTGAAGAAGGTCACGAAGGAGATCCGCACCCGCGGCGACATCATCGTCTTCATCGACGAGATCCACACGCTCGTCGGTGCCGGTGCAGCCGAGGGCGCGATCGACGCGGCCTCGATCCTCAAGCCGCTCCTCGCCCGCGGTGAGCTCCAGACCATCGGTGCCACCACGCTCGACGAGTACCGCAAGCACTTCGAGAAGGACGCCGCACTCGAGCGTCGCTTCCAGCCGGTGCAGGTCAACGAGCCGTCCCTGCCCCACGCGATCAACATCCTCAAGGGTCTGCGCGACAAGTACGAGGCGTTCCACAAGGTGTCCATCACCGACGGCGCGATCGTCGCCGCGGCGAACCTGGCGGACCGTTACGTGCAGGACCGCTTCCTGCCGGACAAGGCCATCGACCTGATCGACGAGGCCGGCGCTCGCCTGCGTCTGTCGATCCTGTCGGCACCGCCGGAGCTCCGCGAGTTCGATGAGAAGATCTCGACGGTCCGCGGATCGAAGGAAGCCGCCATCGAGGAGCAGGACTTCGAGAAGGCCGCGAGCCTGCGCGACGAGGAGAAGAAGCTCCTCGGCGAGCGTCTCCGCCTCGAGAAGCAGTGGCGTGCGGGTGACGTCGCCGCGTCCGGCACCGTCGACGAGGGCATCATCGCCGAGGTCCTGGCCCAGGCCACGGGCATCCCGGTGTTCAAGCTCACCGAGGAGGAGACCTCGCGTCTCGTCTTCATGGAGAAGGCACTGCACGAGCGCGTCATCGGTCAGGAAGAGGCCATCTCGGCCCTGTCCAAGACCATCCGCCGTACCCGTGCCGGCCTGAAGGACCCGAACCGTCCCTCCGGCTCGTTCATCTTCGCCGGCCCCACGGGCGTCGGGAAGACCGAGCTCGCCAAGGCCCTCGCCGAGTTCCTGTTCGACGACGAGGGTGCGCTGATCTCCCTCGACATGTCGGAGTTCGGTGAGAAGCACACCGTGTCCCGCCTGTTCGGCGCCCCTCCCGGGTTCGTCGGGTTCGAGGAGGGCGGCCAGCTCACCGAGAAGGTGCGCCGCAAGCCGTTCTCCGTGGTCCTGTTCGACGAGATCGAGAAGGCCCACCCGGACATCTTCAACTCGCTGCTGCAGGTGCTCGAGGAAGGCCGTCTCACCGACGGTCAGGGCCGCGTGGTCGACTTCAAGAACACCGTCATCATCATGACCACGAACCTCGGTTCGCAGGGCATCGCCGGTGGCCCGGTGGGCTTCCAGGTCGAGGGTGACTCGGCCGTCGGCTACGACCGCATGCGCGGCAAGGTCAACGAGGAGCTCAAGAAGCACTTCAAGCCCGAGTTCCTGAACCGTGTCGACGACACGATCGTGTTCCCGCAGCTGTCGCAGCCCGAGCTGCTGCAGATCGTGGACCTGTTCGTGAAGCGTCTGGCCGACCGCCTGCTCGACCGCGACATGACCGTCGAGCTCACGCTGCCGGCCAAGGAGCAGCTCATCAAGGTCGGGTTCGACCCGTCCCTCGGTGCACGGCCCCTGCGTCGCGCGATGCAGCACGAGGTCGAGGACCAGCTGTCCGAGCACATCCTGCAGGGTGAGCTCAACGCCGGTGACCACGTGAAGGTCGACTTCGTCGACGGTGCGTTCCACTTCGAGACCGGGCGTCAGCCGGGCCGCGAAGAGGTCCTCGCCGGTGCAGCCGCGGTCGAGGCCGCGACCGACACGCCCCAGGGCGAGATCGAGTCCTAGGACCTGACACCCCACGGACAGGAGGCTCGGTGCCAGCTGGCACCGGGCCTCCTGTCCGTTCTCGGGTCGCGTTCAGATCCCGCATCGCCGATCTGCGCGTCCTTGCGGCCACGGACCCCCGTCCGGGGGTACTGTGATGACAACGCGCGAGACGTTCCCCCCAACTCCTCGCGCGTCGCGCTCGATCGGTTCCCCCCAACGGATCGAGACGCAGCCGGCCCCGGTCTGTTCGCAGACCGGGGCCGTTGCACGTCCGGGGGTGGTTCGTTCGGGGCCTGTCGGCCGCGCGGGCGTGCGCCGCGTCAGACGGCGTCGGGCAGCTGTGCGGCGAAGTCGCGGACGGCGCGCTCCCAGCGCTCCGGATCCTCGTTCCACTCGAGCGTGTGCGGCGCCGTGCGGAACGTGACCGTGGTGGCGCCCTGCCGCGCGGCGACGTCGTCGGCCGCGACCAGGGCGTCGGCCTCGGAGTGGATCAGCAGCGTCGGCGTCGACGAGTCCTGCCAGGTGGTCGTCGTGACGGGAGTCGGGGCCCCGGCGAGCCGCGACAGCACGTTCGCGGTCGCGATGCGGGCGGCGACGGTGCCGACGAACGCGGGCAGGTGCGCGCCCCGGACGGCCCCGCGGAGTGCCGAGGCGACGTCCAGCAGGGGTGAGATGGCCACGAGTCCGTCGACGTCGACGCGTGCGGCGGCGACGGAGCAGGCGAGCGCACCGGCGGACCAGCCCTGCAGCACGACGCGCTGGGCACCGCGGGCCCGGGCGGCGCGGACGGCGGCGACGATGCGGTCCGCTGCCCCGGCGTCGAGGGAGCGGAGCGGCAGGTCGGTGGTGTCGACGATCTCGGACGAGGCGCCGAGCGAACGCCAGACGCCGACACCGCGCAGGACCTGGCGCGGGCCCAGGGACTGGCCGTGCACGTGGACCACGTGGGTCGTGGCGGCCTCGGGCTCGGTACCGGGCACGTCGTCCGGTCCGTCGTACCGCAGGGCGTCCCAGCCCCACGCACCGGTCGCCACGGGGGCGGTGACGCTGCGGCGGACGGTGTCGCCCTCCCTGCGGGCCCCGGTCGCCGTGCTCGCGGTGATGATCGCGCCGACCTGCACCCGGGTGTCGTCGCGCTGCAGGTCGTAGGTGCCCGGCAGGCGGGTGTCGCGGGTGGCGGTCAACTCGACCTCGGTGTCCGAGGCGCTGCGGACCGTGGCGGTCGCCGTGTACGGCGTGGGGAACAGCAACCGCCGTGCGACGAACGCGCCGAGTCCGAGCGTGCCGACCGCCCCTGCCGCGGTCCCGAGTGCCGTGATGCGTGCGCCGGTCATGTGATCTCCCTGAGTCGTGCCGTGGTGAGCGTCGCAGCGGCCGGGACGTCCTGCCCGGCCTCGCGCGCGCGGTCTTCGATCTCGACGGACAGTCGGTGCTGCCGACTCCGCCACTGGCGACGCTGCCACACGATCGTGAAGTAGAGCCCGGTGTTGCCCGATGCCGTCTCGAGCCGCCGGAGTTCCGGTTCGAGCACGCGGAACCGGCGTCGGGCGGCCCGCCAGTCGCGGAACTCCCGTGCGGCGTCGGGCAGCACGCCACCGGCCGCGCCGATGGCGAGCAGGACCATCGAACCGAGGAACACCGGGGTGTAGAGCGTCGACAGGACCCCGACCGCACCGTCGGCACCGGCGACGTGCACGGCGTCGAGGGCGATCGCGATGCCGGCGAGCAGCACGAGGCCGGCGGCACCGACGACGAAGAGCCAGTACAGGCGGCCGAGCCCGTCACCGCTCCGGAACCCGCGCAGCACGGCGACGGCCGACCGGGCGATCACGATGGCGATGTAGGTCATCTCCACCGCCGAGTAGAGCGCGGTCGGCAGCTGGTCGCCGTAGGCCACCATGAACTGCGCCGTGGGGGTTGGTGCGTCGATGAGGCTGAACAGCACGACGAGGGCGACGAGCACGAGCACGCAGCCGATGATGCGGCTGGCGCGCAGGAGCTTGGCGGAGCGTGCCGCGGCCTCGACCGACTGCGCGAGGGCGAACATGCCGCACACCATCAGGCAGCGGCCGATCAGGTCGGCGATGTTCGGCACGTGCGTCACGCCGGCGAGGAACGTCGTGACGTCGGGCTGGTTGATCGTGAGCCCGACGGCGACGCAGCTGCAGCAGACCATCAGCCAGGTGACGCTGGCGGACTGGGTGCGCACCAGGAGCAGCCGGGCGACCAGCACCGCCAGGATCAGCCAGACCGGGATCGACCCCCAGACGTGCAGCGTCACCGCGTCACCGGAAGATCCCGGGCTGGCCCTCGGGGTCGAGCAGCCCGATCCGCAGCGCGAGCTGGTCGGCGACGAGCTCGACGGCCTGTTCGTGCGGGGTGTCGAGCGAGCGGGTGAACGCCGTCCGGCCGCTGAGCAGCCCCGTGTACGCCTGGTGGTCGCAGCCGGTGTCGTCCATGAACACGTGGGCGAGCTCGTGCAGCACGCACGCCACCCGGGAGCGTTCGGACAGCTCGGGGCGGGTCTCGAGCAGGGCATGGTCGGTGCGCTGGATGAGCCGCGCGGACAGGTCGCCCGGCAGCTCCGTGGTGCGCACGTGGATCGGTTTGCCGAGCGCCGCCTCGGCACGGGCGGTCAGCTCCGGCAGGGACAGCCGACGGGGGAGCCCGAGGCGCTGCACGCGGCGACGGGCCTCGGTCTGCCGACGCAGGGCGTCGAAGCGGTCGCGGTACCCGCTCACGGGGTGCCCCCCGACTCGTCCAGGCGACGCAGGTGGTCGGTGAAGTCGCGGATCTCGTCCGCCGAGGCGAACTCGCCCAGACGCCGGGTGGCGAACGCCACCACCTCTCGCTTGCGGAGTTCGAGCACGAGCTCCAGCTGCGCCTGCACCCGCTCCGGCACGTCCGTGTTGCCGGCCGCGTCGGTCAGGTACTCCGCCGGGACGCCGAAGTAGGTCGCCAGGGCGGCCAGGAGTCGCTGGTCTCGGACGGCCGGACCGTTGCCGCCGAGCATGTAGCCCCAGCGCGGTCGACTCATCGACGCACCCTGCGCCTCGATCTCGGCGGCGATCTCCTTGTACGGGGGTCGCTGGCCCGAGTTGGCCTCGACGACGTCCATCAGGAGCTGCAGTTTGCGCGACAGTTCCCGTCGGTGTGCGTCGTCGTCGTTGTACTCGATCACGTGTCCCCACTCTCACATCTGTCTCAGACATGATAAAACTGATCCAGCGCGTCGGCCGGTGTCACCACTCTGCCAGGCTCGCGCTCGCTCGTCAGGTCGGCATTTCGATGGGGGGATGCCGAACGGGGGACGAACGAACGGGAGGCGCGGTGCCAGCTGGCACCGCGCCTCCCGTCCGTCGTGTGGTGCGGACTACGCCTGCACGTCGCCGCGCCAGCCCGGCTGGGTCGGTGCGTTCTCGACGCGCTCCTTGTAGTTCTGCAGGTCCTTCTTGACGGCGTGGCCGCCGACGCCCACGACCGAGCCGAGCTTCTCGAGGATGCCGGAGGGCTCCCAGTCGATCTGCACGGTGACACGGGTCTCGGCGTCGGAGAGCTTGTGGAAGGTGACGACACCGGCGTGGTCGGTCTCGCCGTCCTTCACGGTCCAGGCGACACGCTCGTCGGGGTGCTGTTCCGTGATGAGGGCACGGAACTCGCGCTCCTGGCCGGCGATCTTCACGGTCCAGTCGGTGGTCTTGTCGTCCACCTGGACGATCTTCTCGACCTCGTCGAGGAAGTGCGGGAACTCCTCGAAACGGGTCCACTGGTCGTAGGCCTGGCGGACGGGGACGTTGACGTCGACGGTTTCGATGATCTGAGGCATACACCGGACGGTAGGCCGATCGACCTGGGCGGCACTCAGCAGCGCTGTCCCCCTGCGGCTTCGGCGGATGCGGGTCCGTCCGTCGCTGCGCAGTAGTGTGAGGCGGATGACAGAGCACGGCAAGCACGCGTTCCACGAGCGCGACGACCACGGGATCCTCGTGCGTCCGGCGCTCGCCTCGGACGTCCCGCACATCCAGCGGCTCATCGCCCCCTACGTCGACCGGCGCATCCTGCTCGGCAAGGAGAACGTCGCCCTGTACGGCTCGATCCAGCAGTTCCGGATCGCCGAAGGGCCCGACGGCACCCCGATCGGGTGTGGCGCGCTCGCCGTCTTCTGGGACGACATCGCCGAGGTGCGCACGCTCGCCCTCGACGAGCAGTGGATCCACAAGCGCGTCGGGCACCGGATGCTCGAAGCGCTCGAGCACGACGCCCGCGAACTCGGCGTCGCCCGGATCTTCTGCCTGACCTTCGAGGTCGACTTCTTCGCGAAGCACGGGTACCTGGAGATCGGCGAGAGCGTCGTGTCACCGGACGTCTACGCCGAACTGGTCCGCTCGTCGGACGAAGGGGTCGCGGAGTTCCTCGACCTCGCCCGGGTCAAGCCGAACACCCTCGGCAACACCCGCATGCTGAAGAACCTCTGACGCTTTCTCGTGCCGCCCGGCGGGGTGGCCGTGTGCGGCCCGCGCCGTTGTCTACCCTGTGCGCATGTCGTCGTTGCGTCACCCCGTCGGGCCCGAGAAGCCGGTCGTCTACTGGCGCCGCCGGGCGCTCGTGCTCGCGGCGCTGCTGGTCGTCGTCCTGGTCGTGGTGCTCATCGTCGTCGGGCGGGGGAGCGGGGCCACGTCGGCGGCGCCGAGTGCGTCGGCCTCTGCTGGTGCCGGGTCTGGTGCCGGTGCGTCGTCTGCCGGGTCTGCCGGTTCCGGTTCCGGGTCCTCGCGGTCTGCGGCGCCGAAGCCGGCGGCTTCCGCCTCGGCTGCTGCGACGAAGCCCGCTGCCGCGGACGGCTCGACCTGCACGAAGGACCAGATCGTCCTGACCCCGGTGCTCGACAAGTCGGCCTACGGCCCCACCGAGGACCCGAAGATCGCGATGTCGATCAAGAACTCCGGCACGAACTCCTGCCACCTGGACCTCGGATCGGCGCAGCAGGTGCTGACGATCAGCTCCGGCCAGGAGCAGTACTGGTCGTCGAAGGACTGCCAGACCGGCGGCACGAACCAGGACGTCACGATCAGGTCGGGTCAGACGCTCACGACCCCGGCGATCGCCTGGGACCGCACCCGCTCGTCCACTTCGACGTGCGACTCGTCACGGCCGGCGGTCACCGCGGGAGGCGCGAGCTACCACCTGCAGGTCGCCGTCGGGAACCTCGAGTCGAAGACCTCGGTGCAGTTCATCCTGCAGTAGGCGGCGGGTGCGCGGTTCGCGGTTCCGGCTGGCCTGTGCCGAGCAGGGCGCCGGGAACAGCAACAGGCCCCGTCGTCCGAAGACGACGGGGCCTGTTCAAGCTGATGTGATCAGCCGAGGACGGTGATGTTCTCCGCCTGCGGGCCCTTGCGGCCCTCGGTGATGTCGAACTCCACCTTCTGGTTCTCCTCGAGCGACTTGTAGCCGTTGCCAGCAATCGCAGAGAAGTGCGCGAAGACGTCAGCGCTGCCGTCGTCCGGGGCGATGAAGCCGAAGCCCTTTTCGTTGTTGAACCACTTGACGGTACCGGTAGATGCCATGATGGCGTTTCCTTAGCTTTCTTGCTTCCGCCAAGGTGCAGATGCACCGACGGAGACCCCGACGTACGTCGACGGGGGTGATGCGCCACGCGGGCAGGTGCCGGCGGGACGGGTTCGGGGCCAGGCCTGTCGGCCAGTGACCCTGGGGCCCGGGTTGAGGGGCAAACCACCTCGCCCGGACGTTGAGCGCCGCCGAAGCGGTTCCATCAGGCTAGCGTGCTCTGGGCCGACTGGCTACCCGTGCGTCACGGAACGACGAAAATCTGGTGGAATTGAGCTGATGGCAGACAAGGAACAGCGCTTCCGGAGCGAACAACTCGAGGAAGCCCTCGCGAAGCAGGACGTCGCTGCGGTGGCGTTCGCGCTCCGCCACGACATCGTGATCGTCCCCCGGCTCGTCACCGGCAAGAAGGACATGCAGGTGCGGGTGTTCGGCCGTGAGGGGTCGGACAAGCGCATCCTGCTGCTGTTCTCGTCGGCGGACGCCTACACGGCGATGGTGCCGGACGAGAAGATCCGGCAGGTCATGGTCTACGACGGGCCGCGGCTCGAGGAGTTCCTGGCCGCCCACCTCGACATGCTCGAGGGCGTGTTCTTCGACATCGCCGGCCCGCACACGATGCAGGCCGCGCCGGCGGACCTGCTGGCCGCTTTGCGCGCGTAGCCGCTCAGAACGCGCGGTCGAGCTCGCGTTCGCGCGGGGACTGCGTCATCGAGAACGCCACACGCAGGGCTTCGCGCAGGTGCCCGGAGTCCGAGCCGAGCACGGTCGTGAACCCGAGGCGGGTGGCCTCGTTCACGCGCTGCTTCGTGCCCGTGGCCGGACGGATCTCGCCGGCGAGGCTGATCTCGCCGACGGCCGCCAGCGTGTGCGGGTACGGACGGTCTCGTGCGGCGCTCGCGAGGGCCAGCGCGATCGCCAGGTCGGCGCCGGGCTCCGTGAGCTTCATGCCGCCCACCGTGGACACGTAGACGTCGGCGTCGGACAGCTTGAGGCCGGCGCGGCGTTCGAGCACCGCGAGCAGCATCGCCACACGGGAGGCATCGACACCGTTCACGACCCGGCGTGGCTGTGGCGCCGAACTCGGGACGATGAGCGCCTGCACCTCGACCGGCAGCGCCCGACGCCCCTCGAGTGCGACGGTGACGCAGGTGCCGGACACCGGGGTGGCGTTCTTCGACATGAAGAGGCCGCTCGGGTCGGGGACCTCGTGGATGCCGTCGCCGCCCATGTCGAAGCACCCGACCTCGTCGGTGGGGCCGAAGCGGTTCTTGAGCGCCCGGACGAAGCGCAGTGCCGTCTGCCGGTCGCCCTCGAAGTGGCAGACGACGTCGACCAGGTGCTCCAGGAGCCGCGGGCCGGCGATCGTGCCGTCCTTCGTGACGTGGCCGACGATGAGGACGGGCAGGGCGCGGTCCTTCGCGATGCGGATCAGGGTCGAGGCGACCTCGCGCACCTGGGACGTGCCGCCCGCGATGCCGTCGATCGAGCTCGACGAGATGGTCTGCACGGAGTCGGCGATGAGCAGGTCGGGCTGGACCTGGTCGATCTGGCCGATGATCACGCCGAGGTCGACCTCGCTCGCCAGGTACAGGTCGTCGTGCATCGCCCCGGTGCGTTCGGCACGGAGTCGGACCTGGTCGACGGACTCTTCGGCGCTGACGTAGAGGACGCGCTTGCCCGAGGCTGCGGCTCGGGAGGCGACCTCGAGCAACAGGGTCGACTTGCCGACGCCGGGCTCGCCGCTCAGCAGGACCGCGGCACCCGGCACCACGCCGCCGCCGAGGACGCGGTCGAACTCGCCAATGCCGGTCTGCCAGCGCTGCACCGAGGTGCCGCGGGCTTCGGTGATCGGTCGCGCGGCCCGGGCGCCGGTGACGGCGACCGCTGACGTGCCGCGGGTGCTCGCCGACGCCGCAGAGCTGTCCTCGACGGTGCCCCAGGTCTGGCACTCACCGCACCGGCCGACCCACTTGATGCTGGTCCAGCCGCACTCGGTGCAACGGTAGAGGGACTGCGGGCGCGCCATGTCGTCGAGGCTAGGCCGTACGGCCGACATCACCGGCGCGATCGTCCGGCTCGTCTGGTCCGCTTGGTTCGTCCGACCGGTCTCGTTCGTCGGGCACTGCGATCGAACCGGTCATCCGGTGGCGCAGGCGCTCGACCGGCCCCGGACCCTGGCGCGAGGCGTGGTCGAGTGCCTCGGCACCGTCGGTGTCCTGCTCGGCGCGGGCGTTCGCCACCGCCCCGGCTTCGCGACCGAGGTTCTCGGCCTCGCGCACGGACAGGTAGTGCCGGATCGCCGCCACGGTGTCGACGCGCGCGTCGACCGCGGGCTCGAAGGCGCTCGCCCAGACCTCGTAGCCGCGGTCGTTCGGGTGGAACAGGTCGCCGTAGCTGTTGAAGAAGGTGCGGCGGACCCCGACGCGCTTCGTGATGGTGTGCAGCGGCGCCACGGTCAGCCCGAACTCGTCGGCCACCCGGTGCACGATCTCGTTCGCCACCGCCACCTTGCGCTCCCGGTCCGGCACGAACATGCACGGCAGCTCGGCCACCACGGCGTGCGAGGGCACCGCGCCGTAGATCGCCCGGATGTTCCGCTCGAACTTGTCCGGATCGAAGTCGGCGATGTCGTTCGCCCCGATCGACACCGTGCAGACGTCGGGCGCGTAGTGCCGGAGCTTCGGCAGCTGGTCACGCTTCGCGCCCCACGTGGTCGAACCGGAGACGCTGAGGTTCACCACCCGCACGGACATGTGCGAGCGGTGCCGGATGCGCCGTGCGAGCAGCCCCACGTAGCCGCGCCCGGGTGCGGTTGCACCGACGCCCTGTGCCGCCGAGTCACCGATCGCCACGTAGAGCAGCTGCCCCTCGTGCTGCTGTCGTTCGCGCCACCAGTCGGCGTGGATCGGGAGCATGTCGACGACCCGTTGCGCCGCTGCCCGTTGGCCCTTCACGCCGGCGCGGGCACCGACGGCTGCGGCACCGACGACGCCGAGGCTGCCGACGACGGAGGTGAGGAGTGCGATGAGCGTGCGGGATCTCATGCCGTGGACGGTACGCCCGCCGGTCTTGCCGGAGACGAGGAGGACCTGTGGGTGTGGGGAGAGCCCTGCAGGTGACCCCCTGTGGAGGGCGACCCGGCCCGGGGTGTCATCACGGGCCTCCCGGATCGTGTAAACTCTTTCCCGGTACCGTGTCCGAGCGGCCGAAGGATCATGTCTCGAAAACATGTGTGGGGGCAACTCCACCGTGGGTTCAAATCCCACCGGTACCGCCACAGAAAACCCCCGTTCACGCGGGGGTTTTCTTGTTTCTAGGAGTGCTCGTGGTGCGTTCTTGGTGCGGATTTCTTCCAAGACGTTGCGCGCCGCGCGACGCTTGCCCTGGCGCATGGACACACGCACCTCGTCCGAGCCCTCGTTGAAATCGGATCCGTGCGCTGCGCAAGCGGGGGCAGGTTCGGGGCTTGGCACCTTTGCGCCCGCAGCGCGCCGAATCGACCTGTCCACTGCGTCGCGCTGCGCAAGATCTAGATCAGCGGTCAGGTGTGTGGCGACGGCTCGGGAAGGCTCCCAGAATTTTTTGCTCTCAGCCATCGGCGCCCGAGGCGCCGAAGTGGGCCAAAGGCGCGGCGAGATGCCGTCCGGGATCAGCGCGTGCTGTGCCGACTGATCCCATGCCCGCCCCGCCAACGCTCGCGTCACCTTCACCACCGGTCATCGCCCGAACTTATCTTGTCCTCAGGCGATGAGCATTTGTCGTTAGGATCTTCCCCATGACAGAGCGCAACCGTGGAGCCGACTGGGGCATCTGGGACTTGCACGTCCACAGTCCCAGTTCGATCGTTCAGAACTACGGAGCCGACGATGAGGACACTTGGGCGCGTTACATTGACGCTTTAGAGGCGCTCCCGAAAGATATACGGGTCATCGGCCTGAACGACTACTGGTTCCTTGACGGTTACAACCGCGTACGCGACGCGAAACTGTCTGGTCGGCTTCAGAATCTCGACGCAATATTCCCTGTCTTGGAGATGCGCATTGATCAATTCGGCGGTACCGAAAGCAAGCTGACACGAGCCAACCTGCACGTCATCTTCGATCCTGAGCTAGATCCTGAAGTTATTCAGCAGCAGTTCCTCAATAGGCTTCACGGACACTTCTCGCTGACAGACGCAACGGAAGGAGCGGATTGGAAGGGGGCAGTAACGCGAGATTCGTTAGCGGAACTTGGCCGCCAGATGAAGGAAACTGTTCCTGCGGCCGAACTGCACAAGTACCATAGCGATCTCGAGGAGGGCTTCAATCAGCTCAATCTGTCTCTCGATTCCGTTCTGGAAGTTCTCGACTCCTCGTTCTTGAAGGGGAAGGCTCTCGTCGGGCTAGGGAGAACCGAGTGGAATGCAATCAAGTGGAAGCAGGCGGTCGCCTCGAAACGTAACATCATCTCGACTGCCAAGTTTTTATTCACTGCCTTCGAAGATCCAAGTGACTGGGCGACGCAGGTTGAAAAGCTCAAGGCTCAAAGCGTCAATCATCGGTTGTTAGACTGCAGTGACGCGCACACCTGGGCCGACGCGACAGATAAAGATCGCCTCGGGGCTTGCTCAACCTGGATGAACACGACTCCCACCTTCGCCGGCCTCATTCATGCAATTGACGAATTCGAGAACCGTGTCTTCGTGGGACTGCAGCCACCCGCATTGGACCGTGTGCGGAAGGCGCCCGAGGAATACGTTGATTCGATCACAATCAAATCTAGCGATTCCACGAAGTTCCGATCGTTCAACTACAACCTGCCATTGAATAGTGGCTTCGTCGCCATTGTGGGCAACAAGGGTCAAGGCAAGTCGGCACTCCTCGACTGCATTGCGCTAGCTGGCAACTCATCGCGCAACACTGAGTTCGCATTTTTGACTCCAAACCGCTTCCTCACGGCCAGTAACAAAGCGGCGAAGGAGTATACCTCTACGATTGCTTGGCGGACCGCCAACGAACGCACTGTCAGCCTCACTGCAAGACACGACCCGGCGGCTCCGGTGCTCGTTGAATACTTGCCTCAGAGGTACGTTGAGAAGGTGTGTACGACCGACCCCCTATCTCTGGAAAGCCACGTCTTTGAGAATGAGTTGCGAGATGTGTTGTTCACCCACATCCCAGAGCAGGAAAAGACGGGGGAAACTTCTTTCGAGGGGCTGATTGCCAGGAAGACCACCGCCGCTCGTGAACGAGTCGCCAAGCTTCGCGCAGAGCTTCGCCATGAGGCCGTGACATTCTCCGACTGGTCAGATTTCATCGCTGCTAACGTCCCGACCGAGATCGAGGGACGTATCAAGCTCAAACTCCTGGATATGGAGACGGCTGAAGAGGCTCTCGCTGCTGACCGTCAGGTTCTCGCTGAGTTCGATGCGGCGAGTGGAAACGATCAGACGGTTGGAGCGCTTCGCCGTGAATCTGAGGAACTTGCGGCCGGTCGTCAAGGGCTGATGAATGACATAGCTCAGAATCAATTGTCGATTGGTTCAATTACGCGGCAACTTGGCGATGCGGATAGGCTCGTTCGGCAAGCTGACGATCTCAGACTCGCCGCGTTGACTTTGAATGAAGAGGCGCGTTCGCTGCTTTCCTCTGATGAGCAGGTGCAGGGTGAAGACTTGGTCTCGATAAGCGTTAACGAAGATTGGGTCGAAAGATGGCGGACTTCGCAGCGGACGCGCATTGCGTCAGCCAGTTCGAACAATGCGGGTCTGCAGCAGCAGCTTGATGCCGCCAATCTGAGGTTGAACGAACTGGCCAACTCGTTGGCTTCGGTCGACAGTACGCGAGAGTTAGCTCGTCAGCGAGTGCTGCAAGGGGAGGAACGCGTCCGAGTGATCCGCGGAAGCGTCGATCAGCACGGCTCGTTCGTGTTTCTCGAGGCTCTCTTGGAAAAAGCGAAGTCCGCGCCCGAGAAGTTGCAGGAATGCCAAGGTCGTCTTCTCTCCTTGAGTGGGGATATCCACAATGCTCTCCTCTCCGAGCTCGGAGCAGTGCTCGACTTGTACGCGCCTGCCTCTAGGTTCATCGCGGACTCTCGGGTGGTGCAGAGGGCCGGCCTAGAATTCCGTGCCGCATTAGAGTTCACGTCAGCAATCCAACGGCTGGGTGCTGGTCTCGATGGGAGGCGCAACCCGGATCTCGGCTCGTGGATCGGAGAGTTACCGCAGCGAGTGTCCGCCATGAACTGGGACGACATCTCGGACGAACTTGTGGGCATAATGCGACGCCTCAGCACGGACCGTGGCGCTGAGGACGGAGCGGCCAGGCATGCAGGCGCGGGGCTTCGCGCCGGCACCTCGCTACCCGACTTCCTGGTCGCACTCCTTGACCTGTCTTGGCTAGAAGTGCGTTTCGGATTGATCGGCGATGGTCTCCCGCTGGCGCAGTTGTCTCCTGGGCAGCGGGGGCTCGTGCTGGCTCTGTTTTATCTAATTGTGGACCGTCGCACAACGCCTCTTTTGCTGGATCAACCTGAAGAGAATCTCGACAATGCAACCATAGCGACGCTTCTCGTTCCTGCAATCCGCGAAGCATCCGCGCGCCGGCAAACCATCATCGTGACGCATAATGCAAATCTGGCGGTCGTGGGAGACGCGGATCAGATTGTTCACGCAACGGTCGCCGACGGCGTGTTCAATGTGACTAGCGGATGTATATCGGAATTGGACGTTGCCAAGTCGGCAGTCGACATCCTCGAGGGCACAAAGCCAGCGTTCGACAACCGCCGCCACAAGTACGAGGCATTTCCGCTTCTGAACAAGTCAAAGTAGTTTCCTCGATGATGCGCGAGCCGGATGGTGGCAGTGGTAGAGCGCGCAGGCGAAGGACATGAGAGCGCCGTACCGGCGCGAACGAGAACAGCCGGCCGCCTTTTTGGGTGGTCGGCTGTTTCGTCTAGGGAGTGGCGTCTCACGCGTCGCGGAGGGCCTAGAGGCTGCGGCAGAGCGAGGAGACCCCGTGACTGCTCGAGTTCACCCCCTATCGGCGAGACGTCCAAACGTGGCTGAACGAACTCGGGCATTCGCTCTCGCACACCTCGGTGGCGAGGGCACGAGACCTGCTTGCTGGCATTTTCGATGAAGCCGTCGAGGAGCACCGTGTGGTGAAGAACCCTGCGCGCGGCCTCACAGTCAGGAAGAAGCCGATCCCCGACGAGGTGTTCCTGACGCATCGGCAGATCGAGGCGCCGGCCTCGGAGGCTAGGTACGGCGACCTTGTCCGGCTACTGGCGTACACCTAGTTCTCGCCGGCGGTACAAAATCGGCGGATCGTTGATTTAAGCCCGACGGGGCTCACTCGTCCGGCGCTGGGATCGCGAGGATTCGGGCGGTCGAATTCGATCAGCACTCTCCTCGACGACCCTTTGTGGTCACACGAGAGCGGGCTTTGAGACGTCTTGCTGCCGTGCTTCCGATGCGAGAAAGTAGAGCAACTGAGCTGGCTGCGTCTCAATGAACTCTTCGAAAAATGGGCCGTACGGACCGGCAAGATTGTCCAGCAACTCCACCGGCTGGTATCGCGTAAGGCTGCCCAACCAGAACAGAAGCGTGTAGACAGTCATCCATTGGGGAAGGCGGACCTCGTTGCTGGGCGACAGGTACAGATAGAATCGCCTGAACGGCGAGGTTGCTGTAACTGTTTGCCAGATGTCGCCACGCACCGTCGCCACACTGTCCATGACGACGTCGGCCGCCCGTCCGCTGGAGTAGCTAGTCGGAGTGACCTGCTCGAAGGTGTGAAGCCCTCGCGCTCTTGCGTCCGGATCGTTGACGGCGCGAAAGGTCGGATCAAGGCCCGACTCACGGAGTGTCTCCGCAACAGGCCGAGCGAACGACTGAAGGGTGTCACGTCGCAGGTACAGCTTCAGCCAGATCTGATGTGCAGCTTCGTCCTCGAGCCAGCGAATCTCATCGAGCGCGAAGAAACGCTCCTTCCGGAGCATTCCAGTAGCCGCTCGCCACATACGGTGCCCCACGACCGACTGCGGCATCAGATCGGCTATACGAACGTTGCGCCCGACCATGGCCGTGCCCTCTAGAGCGAGGTGCAGCTCGGCGATCGCACTCGGGCTCCGCGCACCAGACGTCTGAAGTTGCAGCTGTGCGGTCGTGGGCAAGTATCCGAAACTGCTATCCGCAGCGACGCCATGGGTCACTTTACCAACCATGTTCGGACGGCCCCTCGCAATGGCGATCGCTTTACCGAGGTTCAAGAACGAGTAGTAGTAAAGGAGAGGCCGTGTTTCGAGCGCACCCGCTCTCTCCGCCGCGTTGAAGTACTCCCTGGCCTGCCTAACGAAAGAAAGCGCACTCCTGGCTTCCACATCGGTCAGCGGCCGCGTGTCTGCGGCGTCGCGGATAGCGCCCGTGATGACGGCCCACGGCTCGGCTGCGTAAAGCATCGAGTGAAGCCCCCACCGTCGGCTCGTCCGGGTCATTGGGAAGAACGAGAAGGGAAGTTCTCGCTCCTTGACCAGCAGCGCCGATCCAGCACGCTCGGGAGGCAACGTCATGGATTCAGCATGGCCTGATTGTCGCCCGATGCGCTAGCCCGTATTCATCTGGTCGGAGAGACCGGCCGGGCCGGTCACCGCGTCGATCGCCGACGAGACGAACTGCGCGATAACGAGACCCACGACGAACGAGCGCATCAGGCCCGACGGGACACCCAGCAGGCGCCTAGCCGGGCCCCCGACTAACCGACCAAGGAGAAGACCGGTCGGAACCGTCAAGGACGAACGTGATCGAGACCTGTCCAGCTTCCCTAGTCCCTTCCGCGTCCGGTGGCAGGGGGACCACTGGTGGGCGTCCTAGGCCGACGACGCGCGTGCCAACCTGCCTCGCTTTCAGCGCAACGGCGAACGGTCACTCGCGACGTCAGCCCTCACTATCAGGACCGGTAAGTGACTCGGCAGTTTCGAGCGTGAGTAGTGTCCGCTCGTTGTTCGTCGAGGAAGCCGCAACTGACCCAGGTGTAGCGGCGCGACACCCTACGATCTGTCTTGTGAACGACCACGAGGTTGATGCCCCCGCGATGTCATCGGTCACTGACGAGGAGCTGCGCCGACTGGCGCGCACGGTGTGGCGGGGCATCGAGCGTGGCGCTCGTCGCTTGGACCGAGCCTGTCAGAGCCCGCGCGGGCCGGGGAATGATCCGGTCGACCCGATCCAGATGCCCTCTCAGATCGTCGGCTTGAGCCTGAAGGCTGTCGCCGACCACGCTCGGACGATGAGCATGGTGATCACGGACCCGACCATCGGGCCGTCGACCGCGACGGTCGCGCGCGGAGCGATGGAGAACTTCGGGAGGCTGCACTGGATCACCGTCGGAGAGAACGCCGACTCGGTGCAAGCGCGATCGCTGCACGTTCTCCGGAAGGACATCCACGACTCCGGGAAGCAGGCGTGCTTTCGTTCGAGAAAGCCTGGCCGACCGACGCTGACCCAGCCGGAATACCTCCACGCGACCCAGGCAGTTATCGACGAGCTCCAGGTCCCCGGTCTCGACTGGTCAGTCTCGCGAGCCCTCCAAGACATCTCGAAGGAGAAGTGGCCACAGCTCGACCCGAAGGTGCCGTACTCGACACTGTCGGCGATCGCGCACGGCGGCGTTCCCGGCCTGGGCCAGCTCGTGGTCGACAACGAGCTCCGGCTACCACGCCAGGAGCTCATCAACCAGGTTGGCTTCGTGCTCGGCGTCGCCGACGTCGCCGTACACACGTTGCAGCGGTGCCCGCTGCCGATCCTCCCGCCCGGCTGCGTTCCGGCGCAGTGGGAGTCGATCATGATCGAGCTCGACGGCGTGATCAAGCAGCTGATGGCGCAGGACACTGCGGCGGCACCTGAGGAGACGACGACGAGGGAGTAACGGGTGCCGGGCGGAGAAAGGGTCTCCCCCTTTGTGGGAACCTGACGATGTCCAAGCTTCCGGCTACGGTGAGCTGCTGTGGAGCAGTCCTTCGCATTCGACCACGCGGCACTGCTCGCCGCGTTCCAGACCGACGGCGACCCTCGCTTCCTGTGGGGCCTCGATCGGATCACCGGCGGACTGTTCTACCTCGAAGAGGACCAGGCCACCGAGCAGCACGATCACGTCGTGGCGAATGTGACCTGTCCGGTTCCCGGCTGCGACGCGCAGCTCACGACCGTCCACAGCACTGTCAAGCGCGACCACCTGCGCCATCTGTCCTCGTCCGGCGGACACGGGCCCGAGTCGCTGTTCCACTCGCAGGGCTGCGCCTTGATCGAAGCGTGGCTCCGGCTGAAGTACCCGAAGTGCCACGTCAAACGCGAGGAGTACACCAGCCCGGAGGGCGAGAGCCGGGCCGACGTGCTCATCACGCATCCGACAGGTGAGCGAGTCGCCTTCGAGGTGCAGTACTCGCCGCTCACCGCCGACGCCTGGAACGACCGACACGAGCGCTACCGCGCCCGCGGCGTCCGAGACGTGTGGCTCTTCGGCCACACCCGGAAGCAGCTCAAGCTCGACAACGCAGGCCGGCTCCAGTCGAACCCCGCCCTTGCCGCCGTCGCGGCGACGGACGTTCCATTGCTCTTCATCAACCCTGAGACTCGGCAGCTCGCGCTGGCGGTCTCCTACTTGTCGTCGTTCTCTGCGGATAACGGCGCTGAGACGTTCCCGCCGGACGTTCCCGTGCTTGGTAGTGCGGACGGCGCCGTCCTCGAGGTGTACCCACTGGACGATTTCCGCCTCGGACGTCCCACGCTGACGTCCGATCGAATCGTGAAGCTGCTCGACAACGCGCGCGGGCTGCCGGCCTACAACGAGCAGCAGCGCCGGCTGTATGCCGAACGGCTCGAACGAGAGCGTCTCCGAGAAGAGGCCCGGCGCGTGCAGCAGACCGCGCAATGGGAACGTGGTCGCAAACGGCGCGAGGCTCAAATCGAGGCGATCCGCGCTGCGCTGCAGGTCGCTGCTCCGTGGGGCGCCTCGCACCCTGCGGTGCCGCTCATCGAGCAGTTCCTCAACGGTCGCAGACCACGCGATCTCGGTCGGTCGGGCGAGATCGAACAGTGGAAGTGCGTCGCATACTTCTTCCACATCGCCGGGCGGATCGACGTTCAGTTCGGCGTGAAGGACGTCGCCGACACGCTCTACAGGCGGCGCATCCGCCTGGGGCGGGGCACGTACAAGACCATCGGTCGCTGGCTCCACGATCTTGACGACGAAGGGTTCCTCTTCGACGGCCGTGGTGCTGACGGCTTCCCCATCTTCACGCCGCACTTCAATGGTGCGTGGTGGTGAGCTGACCTGCACCGCTGAGTGCGGTGGCCTCGTGAGCTCCGACGCACCAGACCCCTCAGCCCTCGTTCGTGCGGTGCACGATGCGTGGGACCGTCGCCTGCGCCTGCGCCTGCGCCTGCGCCTGCGCCTGCGCCTGGTGCACACCACCATCGCGGATAAGGTCGGCGACGGCTACCCGTCGCTCGACGTCGACCGCTGGGGCATCGAGGTGCGCGTGCCGCTCTCGGATGACGAGGCCGAGGCTGCCCCGGTGCGCGGGTCACGGCATTCACCGTCCGCGCACCCGACGAGGTCGACGAGATTGTGGAGGCGCTGCAGACCTCGGACGCGGCGGGCTCGTACGCGTCCGTGGTGACCGGCTCTGATCCGGGTGGCGGCCCGTTCGCCGACCTTTCGCCGGCGCCGCCGAGGTGCTCGAGCGCGACGACCTGCTGAGGAGCCGAACAACAAGCTTCCGACGATCGCCCGGCTTCTCGAAGCGTGGAACGAGATCGCGCAAGCTCATGGTGACAACATGAGCACCGCATGGGGAGTGTTCGCGGGCGCGATCACCAACTGGCGTGCTGGCAAGCCGGCTGCAGAGGTCGACAACGCGCTCAATGTGGCTCGGACGATGTCGGTGTCGACCTGACCTGGTCTGCTGTAGGTGTGCGCGCGAAGAAGGCAAAATCCGCGGCGCAGGGAAGCGACTTGGCGACTGCGCCACATAGTGCGGACGGAGGCTCAAGCTTCCCGTGATCTCAACGATCTGCTTGACTGTCGCCGCCACAGGATTGTGGCAGCGGGGGCGGGGGACGTCGCTCGTTTCGACGAGGAGGGGAAACGACCGATGAGCGTCATCTACACGACCGAGACCATGGCGAACCGGGCACTCGCAGCGGAGATCCGGCACGATCCGGTGGCGTTCACAAGGCTGATGGAGGAGACGCTCGACCTAAGCATCGGGACCCTTGGCGATTTCGCGTCGGTGCGGTGCGAAGGCATCGGGGACATCGACCTCATCCTGACCTTCGCCAAAGGGAACGACTCGACGATCCTGGGCATCGAGTCCAAGTTCGACCACGAGCTCACGAAGGGCCAGGTCGACAAGGAACTGCAAGCGCTCGAGGGGCACGGCGGCGGGCACTTGGTCGTGGTACTCCCGGAGGTAACCGACGCCCCGGAGTTCCCCGACCTGCACGTCGTGGCATGGGCAGACGTCCTCGGAACGTTCCGCGATTCGCGGCTCACTCAGGCAGACATCGGCGACATGCCACTGACGAAGCGACGAGTTGAAAGGCTGTTGACGGGCGCCAATTTCCGCCGCTACCTGACTGATCCCGGATGGCTCGTGGAGGTGAAGCGGAACGGCAACGGAAATCCGTCGATCGAGTTTCACTCGCCGGATCTCGCGTCCGGACGAGAGATCCGTGGTCAGATCCAGGTCATCGGGCAGGGCCTGCCGACCGATCCCAACAAACTGCGCCTCGAATACAGCCTCGGCATCCAGATCCGTACAAGCCCGGACGAGGAAGACTTCCCCGCCGACGGTGGAACCACGACACCGATCTGGGCTCAGCACCTCAAGACCCTGCGCAAAGAGGTGCTGACTGACGATCGCCTCGCGGACCTGTCCGTCAGCCGGTACCCCGCGACGCAGCGCTCCGAGGACGAACGCAAGACTTCGCCGAACCCGCCGCGCGACAACAAACTCGCAGTCGCGAGAGAACACCTCGACAACGAGCGCTGGCTCGTCAAGGGCTACACCGATGGGGACGGCTGGGCTCTCGGCGTGAAGTCGAAACCGCACCGTCTCGACGAGCTCGACGACCTCTGCACGAAGACGGCGCGAATCATCAACGAGTGGCTCGCGGTTGAGCCGCAGAAGTCGACGGAAGCATCACAGGCGACGGCAGTGTCCGCATGATCTCAGACAACAACCGGCGACGACGGACCCGTCAACCTTTCGGTCTCTCGAGGGCCGGCGGTATCTGACCCCGATGCAGGAGGAGGCCATCACGACCGTCCGCGGCAAGATCGGCTATCGAGACTGCTCGGCCACCGTCCCGCCTCGTCCGATTACCACCAGAAGTAGGCCCGTGGCTCGGCTCAACTGAGGAGGTGATCAACAGAACTACTCAGGCCGACGCCTTCCGTGCCCTCCATTTCAAGCCCGCCCAGCCGCTCCTCCTTGCCAACGCTTGGGACGTAGCAAGCGCCCGACTCGTGGAAAGCGCGGGTGCGGCAGCGATCGCCACCACCAGCGCGGGGATCGCTTGGTCGCTCGGTCACGCCGACGGCAATGCGCTCGGGCGCGATGCGGCCGCTGCGACTCTCGCTCGGATCACCGCCGCAGTGAGGGTGCCGGTCACCGCGGACATCGAAGCCGGGTACGCCGACGACGCAGCCGGCGTAGAGCGAACGGTCCACGCCGTGCTCGGAGCCGGTGCGGTTGGTATCAACATCGAGGATGGCTCCTTGCGCCCGTCCGAGCTGGCGGAGCGCATCGGGGCTGCCCGACGCGCAGCCGACCGTGCCGGGCTGCAGATATTCGTCAACGCCCGAACGGACGTGTACCTCGCCGGTCTGGTCAACCCGGAGCACCTTTTATCGGAGACTATCGACCGCGGGAACCGCTACCTCGAAGCAGGAGCAGACGGTGTCTTCGTTCCCGGAGTCACCGACGTCAAGGCGATCAGGGCGCTGGCGGAAGCAATTGACGGGCCGCTGAACGTGATGGCCGGGCCTGGTTCCCCGAACATCGCGCAGCTCGCCGGACTCGGAGTGGCGCGGGTGAGTCTCGGCTCGGGTGTGGCGCAGGCGGCATACGAGACTGCTCGACGAGCTGCGGCTGAGCTGCTGGCCACCGGCACGTATAAGTCCCTGGCGCAGTCCGTCGACTACGGCGAGCTGAACTCCTTGTTCTGACGGATCAAGTCAGGCGTACTCGAGCACCACCCCAAAGATTGCGCCGCCGACGTCCCAGGCGTCGGCGGCGCGCCCGTTCCGGTGGCGGATCGGTCAGTGAGACGCCGTAGGCGTTGGGGAAGACGGGCCTGGCCCGGTTTCAGCGTCGGTCACGGTGATTTGGCCGTTGGAGCCGAGCGAAACGTCGGCTTGCCATTGGTTCTGAACTCCGCAGGCGCTGTGCTCCACGAGGTCGTGCAGCGTCACCCGTGGCGAGACATCGACCTTCGTGACGTCATTGCCGGAGATTCGTAGCGTGACCGCCGCACGTCCGTGCCCTTCGTCGTCGTTCGAGACGACTAGTTGCTGTGTAGCAGCAAGGTCCCCATTGCTGAAGGTCTTGCAGAAACTGTCCGCGCATACGCGGAGGCTCCCGGGATGCGCCGCCGCCCAACTGGCGCCGTTGAACCACACACTCGGTGGGTAAGACGCCGCCCCCGAGCAGGCGAGCGATCCGGTGCAACTCGAAAGCATCAAGGAAAACAACGGCAGTACAGCAGCTGCCAGTACCCGTCCTCTACGCACCGTGACATTCAACTCCCAAACAGCGACCGGTCCGGTAGACGATCGCCTATCGAGACGGCCCCGCCGAGTTCAGTCCGTAGCAAATTTCATCAACGCTAAGATCTGGTCTCAGCGCGATCGGAGGTGCAGAGATGGGGAGCTTCTCGCTTGCTGTCGTACTGACGCTCCTGCTCGTCGTCGCCATGACGATCGTTGCAGTGAGCATCCTCGCCTCGGCATTCTCGCCGAGCCGACGCGCGCGCAGGTTCGATGCGCCGTCTGACAGGGGAAACGCGGAGGTGACCAATGAGCGCAGGTGAAGTCGCTGCGGAGCAGCGCGATGCAGGCAGGCAAGTTCAACCCATCCCTTCAGAGGACCGATCTGTCCACTGGGTCTGGGCGCTCCGCATGCTCGCGTATCACGATGCAACACAAGCATTTAAACGCTACGGAGAGCGGGACGCACAGTCGCATCGTGAGGTCGCAATCGCTGCCGGGTCCGCATCGGAGTACTTACACACCGCCGTTATCATCGCCGTAGATCCAATGCTCCTGGCCGACCCTCGTCACCCACAATCGCTCCTCATGCTCTCCCGTCATAACCGGGACTTGACCGTCCGGCACGCAGAGCTTCGTTCAATCGCAATGACTCGCAAAATTGCGCTCGTCCACGACATGTTCCCGGACCTCCCTGCGCAAGACGCTGCCAAAAAGCTCGCCGCGCGACGGAATGCGGCAGTGCATGCAGGAATCCTCGATACAGAGGACCCCGCGCAGCTGCTTCAATGGTTGGTCACTGTGGGAGATGCACTCGAGCCGCTAATCGCAAACCCATCAGGCCTCAGCTTCTGGCCCGACCAGTACGAAGGAACTATCCAAAGTCTCCGAGATGATGCCGCCACTGCTGCAGAGAAGCTGCGGGAGGCGCGGCTTGAAGCTGCTCGGGACTCCTTCCGTATTTTGACCCTCGGGCTTAGCGCGGAAGCGATCCCTCCGTTCGTTGCGGCGCTGGAGGGAGCCGGCCGCTCGAGAAGGACCGAGCCAGCGGACGACCGCACGTGCCCCGCGTGCCGGAATCTGGGCTGGGTCTCGTGTGAACGAGCCACTACGTTCCCCACAGTGCAGGGTGGCGACGTGGGGGACCTCGCAATCGTTGGCGTCCCGATCCGCTTCAACTGCGGTGTCTGCGGGCTGGAACTTGATACCGACGAGCTGCTGCAGTTCGACAACCTCCGCACGGTCATGACGCTGGACGAGGAACCGGATTGGTCGCTCGTGTCACCCGATGACTACCCCGGTTGGGACACCGACACTGATATGGACGTGGACGTCTGATGAGGATGCTCGAGCCCCGGGGGAGAAGCAGGGAATAGCCCTGCTCCTTCCCCCGGGCTCGGGGTTCTTAGAACAGATTGAGCCAGTCTTGCCAGTTGTCCCTGATGTGCTTGACCACCTCCTTCACTACCCACACAAGTAGGTTCCCGAAAATCACGTGGCGATGTTTCTTGACAAAGCGAATGGACTTCGATACGGTGTTTCTAGGATTTGAGTTACGGGAATGACGTCCCATTCTGTGCCTTCTTTCTGGTTGGTTTACTCATTGACTTTTACCTTCCTCGAGTCCGGTAATTGGTCGTACCTATAGTTTAGCAGAATTCCCGCTGAAATTCAAGTATTTCGACGCAAATCTTGGGTTTATTCTTAGTTCTTATAAAAAGCCCTAATGACATTGAATAATTAGCGCCGTCGGGCGCGCTAATTTGATCGTTCTGGCTACACAGAGGCGCGGGGTTTACAGTCCCCGTCGTGAACGACGCCGACCGTGAGGGCCTGCATTGGCTCACCGTCGACGAGCTCGCCGCCCGCCGACGGATACCCGTGCGCGACTACGACCGCGAGCTGCGCGGCTCGCATCCGGACGCAAATCGCGTGTCCGCGATCTGGGCTGAGGCGGATGCGATTGAGCAGGTGCAGCGGGGCCGTCGGGCGCACTGAGGTTCGAACGTGTGTTCGAGCTCGTAGGATCATGGCCACATAGGCAAGAACCGCAAGCACGGCACCGACGTGTCTCGTGCTGCGATCAAGGAGCTCTTGACCAGGCCGGCGCCGGTGACGCTGACACCGGAGGAAATCGGCCCTGGGTTCGTCGTGGGGGCCCCGGGGGAAACCGTTGATGTGTGGCTGCGGTTCGTCGAGATCCGCGTGCAGGAGCGCGCCGTGGTGCTCGCCTCTACGGACCGTGCCGTGCAGGTCGAGGTGACCCGTCGCGACGGCTCCTCGTACCGGGTATGGGTGTGGCGGAGAGCGGAGAGCGGAGAGCGGAGAGCGGAGAGCGGAGAGCGGAGAGCGGAGAGCGGAGAGCGGAGAGCGGAGAGCGGAGAGCGGTGACGAGGCCGGGCCGAGACCGGTGACGACTTCAGAGCATTGGTGGTCGCCGCCGTCGCCCCGGAACCACCCGACGACCAGCCGCTCGGCATGGACGCACCGGCCTGGTCCACACCCGGCGGCAGCTACCCAGCAGTGCTCGGTTGCATCGCGCGGTACTGGCGACGGGTTGCTCGGTCGTGGTGCATTTTGGTGCACCGCAACTTGGCCGAAGTGGGAGGCACAAGGCTCGGGTCGTCTCGAAGAGCCTGTACTCACAGCGATCGAAGGTGTTCTCTAGACGCGCCGAGGCGCGGCGATGGGTTCAAATCCCACCGGTACCGCCAACGCAAAGAGCCCCAGATCCCCGTCAAGACGGGCATCTGGGGCTCTTTCGCTCTGTCCCGGGACGGTGTGAGCAACCGCAACTTCCGGGCCGTTACTCGGTGGCCGTCGTCTCCCTCGACGAAGGTGACACCCGACTCCGTTGCGGTCGTGGGCTCCGGAACTTGCGATAGGTGCCACTATGCGTCGGTTTGAGTCCCACCCTTTGAAGTGACCTGATGCTGCGTCTGTCTGCGGATATCGACGACGTCGATCGCTCCGGCGGTGGTCGGTCGAGTGCCCGCGGCTCCTAGGCTCGACGCATGGGGATGCACAGGGACCAACGACTCGCCGTGATCATCGGGAGCGCCACGGCGGTGCTCGTCGGTGGCGGGCTGGTCATCGCAGTGGCTCTCGGCCTGATCGGCTCGTAGCCTGAGCAGCGAGCACGAGGAGGGGTGATGGCGCAGACGGCAGAACCGCCGGCGGCCGCGGATGGTCATCAGCAGCTCGGCTCGAGGCACAAGAACGGCGATCGTCGCTTCGGTGTCGCGGGGCTCGTGGCAGGTGTGTACGCCGGCCGAGGAACGCCGATGCTGTCGAGCCTGTACCACTCGACGGTCACCGAGCACATCGGATCAGTCCGCGTCGGCGACGAGCTCCACGTCGAGTGGCGAGGGACCCACTGGTGGGCGTCGTCGGACGAAGGCGCCGTCGGCCGGCTCTCCTGGTCGAAGGGGCTTCGCGAGCAGACGGCGTACGCACCGGACGGGCCCAGCCCCTACGACTTCGACGACGGGACGCTGTACGTGCAGCACGTCACGGTGAACGCCGCCGGCGAGGTCGTCGACTGCGGCGGGTACGTCGTTCCGGACAACTACGAGCCGTCGGACTGGCCGATGACGCCGATCCCGGACCCTGCGGAGCGCGAGCTGACCATCACGATCGGCGCGCCGGCGCCCATGACTCGGCCCGTGCCGGCGGCGGGGAGTCACCACCCCAGGCGAGTAGCGAGACCACTACGCGCTCCGGCTGGCTTCGGCGGCTGCGCGGGCGCGGCTGAGAGGGAGAGCAACCGATGACGACGTACACACCGCGAGAGCTGGCAGCCGAGCTCGGCTACACGAACGAGTCCCGTCCGGGGCGGGCCGTGCGGGCCTACCTGCGGGAGCGTTACCCGGAGCACACCGGATTCTGGGTACTCGACGAGGCGCAGGCCGACGACGTGCGCGCGAACGTGCCCCGCGCGTCGTGACGTGCGTCAGCCGCTGCGACGGTGCAGATCTCGCCCGTCCGAGGGCTTCACGGCGCGGCATTCGGACACGTCATCGGAAGCCGACGAAGGTATCCACTTCGCTGGTGCTGCGCGTCCAGGACCGATAGACAAGGAGCTCCTGGGAACGAAGGAGTTGCCGATGCTGGTTCAGGTTTGTGGTCTTCCCGGCGCAGGGAAGTCGACGCTGTCTGCCCGATCGCGGAGCTGACGCCTTCACTGACGCTTCGCGTTGATGCGATCGAGGGCGCGATGTGGAAGTACCAGATTCCGCCCGAGCAGTCCGGGATCGCCGCCTACTCGGTCATGCATGCCATCGCGGTGCCGAATCTGCGGCGAGGACAGGTGGTCATCGCCGACGCGGTGAGTGGTGTCGAACCCGCTCGCGCTGGATGGGCGTCGACAGCGGAAGCCGCTGGGGTTTCGCTGCGCGTGATCGAGGTCGTGTGTGCGGACGTCAACGAGCACCGTCGCCGGGTGGAGCAGCGTGCGAATGACCTGCCTGGGTTCACCTTGCCGACGTGGGACGAGGTGCAGCGCGTCGCCGACGAGTACGAGCCCCGCACGGACGATCGACTCGTCATCGACAGCACCCGCCCGCTAGAAGAGACGGTGCGCCAGGCCCTTGACTACCTCGAGCTCCACGTCCGGTAACGGACAGTTCAACGGTCCGGCAGGAGTGACGGGTGCGCGGCTACTTCCTCTCGTACCTGCTCCAGTAGCGCGCGAGCGCCGCCTGACCCGGTCGCGCCGTTGTGAACAGGAGCAGAGCAAACCCGACGACGATGACGAGAACCGCCGCCAGACGGTCGAACCTGCCGTCCGAGTGGGCCATCGACACGAAGCCGATGATGATGACCAGCAGCCCCAGCGTCATGAGTGCAACGCGTCGAGGGGTCATGAGTGCGAACCCATCGTCGCCGACCCGGCGCGGTCCGCGGTGAGCAACAGCAGCGAGTACGGCAGCGGTTCACGCAGGTGCCACTTCCGGTTCACGGGCCTGCGCCACGCTGCTGCTCTGTGTCACCGAGTCGTGTGACCACGCTTCGAGTGGAGAGAACGCCATGCGCCGGTTCCAGATCGCTGTTCCCAGACGTCGGGCCCGCACGGTGCTGGGGGTCCTGGCGGTGGCGTGCGCCGTGTCCTTGATCGCTCCGGCGGGAGCGTCCGCGGCGACATCGGGGACCGCGCCGCGTCCAGGGGCCTACGGGTACTTCGTGGACACCTACAAGACCAACACCCCTGCTGCCACGACGCCGGAGACGAACGCTGCGACCGGGGTGCTGTCGCAGTTCGGCACCCTGTGGCGCCCGGGGTCGTCGTGGGACAACGGGGTCGCCACCAGTGCTGCAGCGCAGCGGATCCTGGACTCGAACATCGCGCAGGCAGCGCGGACCACGCAGACCCGCACGGATGCGCAGGGGCACGAGGCGTACCTGATCGACCGACGGAACCAGGGCTACTCGGCCATCGCGGGTTTCGGTGACCTGTCCGACGCGGTGCGGACCGCGACGAACGCCGGCACCACGATCCCCGACGAGATCCCGGCGGACGCCACGACGAAGCAGTACGTCGACCAGGGCAACGCGAAGGGAGCGTGGGCGGACACCGATTCGGAACTCGGCGACGTCGTCCAGCTGGTGAACACGCTGCGGGGCGACTACTCCTCTGCCAGCAACGCGAAGAAGTACTACCAGTACGCGCGGCCGTACCGGCAGAGCCAGGACGTCAAGGTGCTGCCGCAGCTCGTCCCCGAGAAGTCCCCGACGCCCGCCACCGACGGCGGGTTCCCCAGTGGACACACCAACGCCGGCTACCTGGCCTCCCTGGCGTTCGCGTACGCGTACCCGGAGAAGTACACCGAGCTCCTCGCTAACGGCTCGGAGATCGGCAACAGTCGGATCGTCGCGGGGATGCACTCACCGCTCGACGTCATGGGCGGGCGGGTCCTGGCGACTGCGCTGGCAGCGGCCATCCTGGACGACCCGGCCAACACGCAGCTCGAGCAGCAGGCGCACCAGCAGGCGGAGAAGGTGCTCGCCGCCGCCAGCCCCAGCGCGGTCGATCGGTATGCGGACTACGCAGCGGACAAGAAGGACTACCGCGGGCGCCTGACGTACGGGTTCACGCGGACCGGCACGAAGACGATCCCGGCCACGGTGCCGAAGGGTGCCGAGGCGCTCCTGCGGACCCGCCTGCCGTACCTCAGCGACGCCCAGATCCGAGAGGTGCTCCGGACGACCGCGCTGCCGTCGGGCTACCCCCTGCTGGACGACGCGGAAGGGTGGGGGCGCCTCGACCTCTTCTCGGCAGCGTCCGGCTACGGAGCGTTCGACAGCGCGGTGAGCGTCTCGATGGACGCCGCCGAGAAGGGACTGGACGCCGCCGACACCTGGCGCAACGACATCGGCGGGACCGGGTCACTGACCAAGCGGGGGACCGGCACCCTCACCCTCGCCGGCTCGAACCGCTACACCGGCGGCACCGTCGTCCGCGGTGGGACGCTGATCGCGGACTCCGCTGCTGCCCTGGGCAAGGGGTCGGTGACCACTGTCTCCGGCACGCTCGCCGAGGCCAGCACGAGGGTGATCCGCATCGGCGGCAACCTGACGCAGCGCTCGCACGCCGCCCTGTCGCTGAGCGTCTCCGGACCCCGTCCTGCCCTGCGCGTCGAGGGCACGGCGTCGTTCGGCGGGACGCTGCGGGTGCACGTCGCCAAGGGCGCGGCCGTGGCGAACGACCTGGTCCTGATCACGGCGGACCGGATCGCGAAGGGTTCGAGCTTCAGCAGGGTTCGCGTCGCCGGCCTGCCCGCCGGGTACAAGCCCGTGGTGGAGCGCCACGGCAACGAACTGCACCTCGTCAACGCCAACGCGACGAAGCACGGCCACGGCCGGGGCCACGGCGCCGCCTGAAGCGGAGCGCGTCAGGTCGGCTGCGAGTGCGGCCGGCACGACGGGCTGTGCTCAGGCCGCCCCGTCACCGAGGCCGAGCAGCAGCTTCCGGAGGAGCCCGGCCAGCTGCTGCTCCTCGTCGCTGCTCAGGGCTCCGAGGAGCTCCCGTTCGTTCTCGACGTGCCGGGCAAGCGCCGCGTCCACCACCGTCAAGCCGTGATCGGTCAACGTGACCAGCACGCTCCGTCGGTTCGCGGGGTCGGTCTCCCGCGTGACGTAGCCCTTCGCGACGAGCCGGTTCAAGCGGTTCGTGACGGCGCCCGAGGTCACCATCGTGGCGGCGAGCATCTGTCCGACGGCCAGCCGATGTGGCGATCCCGAACGTCGGAGGGTCGCGAGGAGGTCGAACTCACCCGGCAGCAGGTCGTGCTCAGCGAGGACGGCACCGACCTTCCGGTCGAGGATCGCTTCGGCGCGCCCGATGCGCCCGATGACGGCCATCGCGCGGACGTCGAGGTCTGGTCGTTCCCGGCCCCACTGGGCCAGGACTCGATCGACGGCATCCTCCATCGGGCACTCCTTCACGCTGAACTGTTCGACGCGAGCCTATCGCGGCAGTAATGTCTCAACGTTGAGAAGTTCAGCATGAAGGAATCGAGGCTCCGATGGTCGATCGCCCACTGTCCACGTCGGCGGCGGCCGGCCTCACGCTCAGCGCGGCAGTGGCGCCGATCGTGTGGGGGTCGACCTACGTGGTCACCACCGAGCTCCTGCCCGCCGATCACCCGATGACGGCGAGTGTCCTCCGTGCGCTCCCCGCAGGCCTGCTGCTGCTCGCGCTCCGGCCGGGAGTCCCACCGAGGGGCTGGCGCCTCCGGACGTTCGTGCTCGGCATGCTCAACATCGGGTGCTTCTTCCCGCTGCTGTTCGTCGCGGCCGACCGGCTGCCGGGTGGCTTGGCGGCCATCGTCGGTGCGCTCCAGCCGCTCGTCGTCGTGGCCCTCACCCTGGCGCTGCGGTGGGGACGGCCCGCGTTCACCCACGTGGCGTGGGGAGTCGTGGCCCTGGTGGGCGTCGCGCTCGTCTCCCTCAGCGGAGGTGCCGTGTTCGACGTGCTCGGGCTCGCGGCCGCGGCGCTCGGCACGGTGTCCATGGCACTGGGGCTCCTGCTCACTCGTCGGTGGGGCACCCCGGAGGGCACACACCCCCTGACCTCGACCGCGTGGCAACTCATCGTCGGGGGCGTGGTGATCGCCCCGCTCATCCCGATCGTCGACAGCGGGCCGTGGCAGCCGACCGCCGCTGGGTACGCGGGGTACGCCTGGCTCACGCTGGTCGGTGGTGCCCTGGCCTACAGCGTCTGGTTCCGAGGCGCACGGGCGCTGCCGTCGGCCCGGATCGCGTTGTTGGGCGTCCTCAGTCCGTTGACCGCTGCGGTGCTCGGGTGGGTTGTCCTCGGCCAGGCGCTGTCGCCGCTGCAGATCGTCGGCTTCGTCGTCGCGCTCCTCGGTTCCCTGGGTGGGCAGCTCGGACAAGCGGGGTCTCGGGGGCGTTCCTCCGAGCCGCTCAGCCGTAGATCGAGTCCGGGATCTCCGGGCAGGCGGTGACGAGCTCGTAGTACTGGGACTGCGGCAGATCGACCGACCGGTACGGCGACCACGCCCCGTCGCTGTCGACGAACTCCTGCTCGCTCGGGCCGCGCCCCACCGCGATGCCGCGGTCCTGCAGGCACTTCGTGAGCTCGCCCGTGGAGTAGCGGTAGAGCCACTCCAGCTGGGACTCGTTGAAGGCAGTCTGGTACTTCGCGGCCATGGGGTACTCGACCCCGCACGTGTACTCGGCGACCGCGAACGGCTCGGACCGTGCGTCCGGGACCTGCCCGGAGGCGAGGCTCGCGTCGGGCATCGCCTTCGCCTGCGGGAACCCCGCGGCGGTCATGCACCGTTCTTGCGTCGGGGCCCAGTCGGCGTGCGAGACGGTCCGGACGCGGCCGACCACCGGCCGCTCGAGCCCCGGATGGCGTGACGAGACCAGCTGCCACGCCTGGTCGGCATTCGCGTCGAGGATGGTCTCCGCTCGCGCCGCGCTCAGCGCATCGGGCTCCGGCCCGGAGGCAGCCCCAGGCGTGGCACATGCGGACACCCCGCTGACCAGGGCGATGCAGGCCATGCTCACTGCTGCAGTGAGGAGCTGATGGTTTCGTCGTCGCAAGTGTCCCCCTGGAGCTGCGATCGTCAGAACTGCCGGTTCGCCACATCCGCCCGGTGCGACACCGCCAGTATGTCCTGCAGCCGCTCCGCGGGCAACGGTGCTCCCTGATCGGCCAGGTAGTCCGCCGCGAACCCCTCGGCACTCGCCGCGTAGATCCCCGTGTACGCCCCGGACTCCGGCTCGAAGCGCCACGAGTCGGCCAGTGTCCCGGCGTTCACGGTGTCGAACCCGAGCAGCTGCACGAGCTCGGCGACCACGGCCTCGGCCTGCTCGTCGTCGCCCGCGATCGGCAGTGCGGTGCGGGGCGTGGAGCCGGCGAGGTTCGGGATGTGGTGCGCGACGATGTTGTTGAACGCCTTGACGATCCGCGTGCCGGGCAGGAGTATCTGCTCGTACTCCGCCGTGGTCGTCGCGAGGCTGTCGAGCTGCTCGATCCGGCCGTCGCGACCGGGGTAGTAGTTGCCCGTCGACAGCACGGTCCGCCCGGCGAAGGCGTCGAGGTCGGGGGCGAGTGCCGGGTAGGCGGTGAGCGGGATCGCGAGCACGGGCACGTCGCCGAACTCGACGGCCTGCCGCACGGTGCCGGCCTGCGCGCGCGGGCCGAGCTCGGCGACGAGGTCCTGCAGCGACTCGGGGCCGCGCGAGTTCGCGATGAGGACGTCGAGGTCGGCGGCGACGGCCAGGCGTGCGATCGCGGTGCCGATGGCGCCGCTGCCGATGATGCCGATGCGGTTCATGTGGTGCCCTTTCAAGGAGGTGGACGTCAAGGGAGGATCGGGGCTTCCCAGCCGCGCCGCGACAGGGCGGAGAGTGCGGCGGAGGACGAGTCGTCGGCCATCGCGGCACCCCGGACCCAGCTGGTCGCCAGGGCGGCGAGGAACAGGTCCCGCGCGCGGACGTCGGCACGCGCACGACCGGAACGCTGGGCGGCGCGGAGGAACTCGTCCGTGGTGGTGATGAACCCCTGGCACGTCAGGGCGAGCGGCGACGAGTCGGACGACGCGGCGGCACGGAGCGGCTCGGGCAGTCCGTCGAACGTGCCGGCCCACTCGGTGACCGCGTCGAGCCAGCCGTGCAGGGCGTCGCCGGTGTCCACAGAGCCGTCGCGCAGCGCTTCGCGACGGGCCACCAGGTGTTCGTCGCGCGCGGCGAGGAGCTCGGCGAGCAGGGCCTCGCGCGTGGGGAAGTGCCGGTACAGGGTGCCGGCGCCGACGCCGGCCCGCTTGGCGATCGCGTCGAGCGATCCGGACACGCCCTGCTCGGTGAACGCCCGCTCCGCGACCCGCAGGATGTGGTCCCGGTTCCGCAGCGCGTCAGCACGCGGCGCGCGCCCGGCGGGAGCGGTCTGCTCGGGCATGGCGGGCCTCCAGGCTGTGGTGTCGAGTACCGGAGAGGCTCTCCGGAATCACCACAGTACAGGAGACCCTCTCCGTTTCGTCGCGGAAGCGCGACGCCCGGGCGTCAGTGCTCCTCGGCAGCCTCCGCCGCGTCCGCCAGGTCCGACCGCGTGTTCGCGTGGATCGGCTCGCTGTGCCCGAAGGTCTTCGCGGCGGCGCGCAGCCGCCCGACGAACTCCCCGTTGTCCATCTCGAGTTCGTCCTCTTCCGCGTCCTCGATGACGATCTCGCTCGAGGGTCCGATGAGGATCTTCGTGGTGGTCATCGTCCCGTCGTCGGCGACGGCGGGCACGTCGACGGTGTCCGCTCGGTCCCCGCCTGCGAGGGCCGCGGCGTACTCGATCACGGCGTCGGCGACGTCGTCACCGACCAGGATCGTGGTGGCGTCGTAGTGGATGTGCTTCATCGCGTACTCCTTCCCGGACCCATACAAACGCGCGGCGCGGGAACCGGCTTCAGGATGACCGCTGCACGCGGTGGTCCAGGTCCGGGGACTCCAGGGCGTTCCACACGTCGGCCCAGATCAGTTCGAAGTCGACGGGGCGGATGCGGTCGGCCCGGAGCGCCTGCTCCAGGATCGACAGCGCGTCCAGGGAGCCGGTGAGCAGGCGTTCGTCGCCGTGGACCTCGCGGCGTCCGTCGCCCAGGAACGTCGTCACGGTGACGGACCGCACCCGCGGTCGCAGCGTGCGGGTGGCGCGGGCGAGGATCGCGAAGCCACCGCCGTAGACGAGCAGCGCGGTGGTCGTGCCGACGGCGGGGACCGAGACGGCGAGCACCAGGGCGGCGAGGGCGACGACCGCCCCGACGGCCGGCCAGACGTGCCAGGCACGCAGCAGCAGGCGCTCGCCGGTGGTCGTGCCGGGCGGGAACACGACGAGGGTCCGCGAGCTCCACAGCGTCCGACCGACGGGTCGGATCGTGTACCGGCCCCACAGGTGGGTGCCGTCGAGCAGCCGGGTGCGGACCGGCAGCGCCGTGGTCATCGATCCGCCGGCGCGAGTTCCGCGCGCACCGGCGCGAGTTCCGCCCGGACCGGCGCGAGTTCCGCCCGGACCGGCTCGACGACGTCGCGGTGCCGGACGGTCGCCAGGCACGGGAAGCAGACCAGGTCACCTTCGCGGACGTCGGCGGGCAACGGAGCCGGGAGGCGGTGGAACGGACCGTCGGCCTGACCGTCACAGCGGGTGACGACGTACATCGGCGAGAGGGGAGCGGTGCTCCGGCGTCCGATCAGGCGCACCTGGTCGAGCACGGCGCAGGTCGGCAGGACCGCGTCCAGTTCCAGGAGCACCACCCCGGTGCGCGGTCGCCGCACACGGGTGACCGCCGCGACGGCGACGCTCACGTCGCGGGGTGCCCAGCCGCGCGGGCGGTACCGGGGCGGGGACTGCTCGGCGGTGTGCACGGTCGGGGTGCCGGTGAGGTCGGCGAGCCGGACCATCGAGATCGCCGAGACCAGCAGGTCGTCGGTGGTCGCGACGGTGTGTGCCGGCCAGAGGAACGGGTCCATCGGATCGGGGAGCGACGCACGGAGCGTCGGCATGATCGCAGTCAGTGTCACGACCACACGCTCTCGCGGGCTCGAACAGCGCGGAAGGCCTCCTGACGGAACCCCTACGGCCGGCGCCGGAGTCCTGACGGAGCGCTCACCGGCGGGTGGCCGAGCGGAGGGCTGCGGTCCACCCGAGGGAGATCACGCCGGCGCCGATCAGGGTCTTCACCACACCACCGAGGACGAACGGGTACAGCCCGTACTGCAGGGTCTGCTGCAGGTCGAGGCCGAGTGCCACCGCGAGCCAGGCCATCCCGGCGACGAAGGTGACGACGGTGCCGAGGGCGAAGGACAGCAGCGCGTTCCGCAGCGGGCGGTCGCCGAAACGCTCGGCGACCCAGCCGACCAGGGCCGCGGCGGCGACGAAGCCGACGATGTACCCGCCGGAGGGGCCGACGAGCACGCCGACCCCGGCCGAACCGTCCGCGAAGACCGGCAGCCCGACGACACCGAGCAGCGCGTAGACGAGCATCGACAGGGCACCGCGACGGGCACCGAGGGCACTGCCGACGAGCAGCACGGCCAGGGTCTGCCCGGTGATCGGGACGGGCCAGATCGGCACGGACACCTGCGCGGCACCGGCGGTCAGCAGTGCGCCGCCGAGGACCAGCGCGGTGCTGACGACGGCGGTGCGGGGGAGCAGGGCGTCGGCGAGCGGACGGTGTGCGGCGGGGGTGATCGTGGTCATGGTGACTCCTTGCAGAGGGGAGAGGGAGGGTCAGACCGCGACGGCGGCCAGCAGGGATTCGGCGTCGCGTCGGGCCTCGGCCACGGCGGCGGTGTCGAGGCCGCAGGCGCGCAGGCAGGTCGCCACGAGGGCGTCGCGGTCGGCGTCCTGCACGGGGCCGGACCGGCGGAGCTGGATGACGGTCTCGGTGATCTGGATGAGCACCGCACCGAGGCGCGACGGCGAGACACCGGCGGCGACCTCCAGGCTGGCAGCGCGCGAGCCGAGGCGCCCGTAGGCCTCCTGCAGTTCGACGCGCTCGGCCCGGAACCCGTCGTAGCGCTCGCCCTGCACCTCGGGCAGCAGGTACAGCGTGCCGATGTTGTGCGGCGTGCGGGCGAGGGTGTCCACGTCGGCGACGACCAGCGCGGCGAGGGCCCCGGCTGCCGAGGCCGACTCCGGCACGAACTGCTCGAGGCCGCGGACCAGCTCGAGGCTCGGGCGCACCGAGGTCGTGAGCAGCTCGACGAGCATGTCGTCCTTGCCGGCGAAGTGGTAGTACAGCGAGGCCTGCCGGATCCCGACCCGTTCGGCGATCGCCCGGGTCGAGGTCGCGCTGATGCCGTTCTCGACGAACAGCGCGGCGGCGGCGTCGAGGATCTGGTCGCGCGGGCTCAGCGCGGAGTCGGCGTTCGGCACGACCCGCGGTCGGCCGGGGCGCACGGGCCGGTCGTCGGGGGTCATGCCCCCATCCTGACAGCCGGTGTCCGTCACGACTGCTCCCGGTACGCGCGCCAGCCGCCGTGGTGGGTGATGTCCTCGGCGCCCTCGACCGCGAACGGCTCGACCAGGAACCCGGTGACCTCGGTGCCGTCGTCGAGCGCCACGGTGCCGATCGCCATCGGTGCCGGCAGGGCCGCGACGAAGGTGCCGAAGCCAGCGGCGGGCAGGCGCCAGACCTCCCCTACGATGCCCGAGCCCGAGCCCGAGCCCGAGCCCGAGCCCGAGCCCGAGCCGGAGCCGGAGCCCGGCGCGGCGGCGCCGGACGCGACCGGACCCACGCGGACCAACCCGGGCTTGGGCGGCACCGTGTCGAGGGCGTACAGCCGGTAGTCGGACGCGGTGCGGGCCTCCCGGACGAACGACCCGCCGGACGCGACCAGCTGTCCGTTCAGCGGCTGACCGCGCAGGTGCGCCCCGACGACCAGCAGGTCGACGGTCGGGGCGGCGAACGCGGACGCCAACGCCGCCAGGCGCCGGTCGCTGAACGCCGGGCCGGTGAGCATGACGCCGAACGGCAGGCCGTCGACGAAGCCGGCGGGCACCGCGAGCGAGGCCATGTCGAGCAGGTTCGCGAAGTTCGTGTACCGACCCATCCGGCTGTTCGCGCCGATCGGGTCGGCCGCGACCTGCTCGAGCGTCGGGTGCCACGTCGTCGTCGGGGTGAGCAGGGCGGTCGTGCCCTCGAGTGCTGCGCGACCCGCTGCCCCGAACGCGTCGAGTCGTTCCTGGTCGGCGAAGAGCTCCGCGGCGGTCGGCCGTGCACCACCGAGCACGATCGCGGCGACCGACGGGTCGAGGTCGGCACCGACCTCGTCGCGGTGGGCCTCGATGTGGGCGCCGACGGCCGCGTACCGTTCGGCGACGAACGCGCCGTCGTAGAGCAGCGACGCGGCGTCGAGCAGGGGTGCGATGTCGACCTCGACCACCTGGTGTCCGAGCGCACGGAACCGGTCGACGGCCGCGGTGAACGCCTCGGCCCAGCCGGGTGCGAGCCCCTCGAGCTGCGACGGCAGCGGCACCGCGATGCGCGGGACGGCGGGCAGGTCGGCGAGGGCGAGGTCGGGCCGCGCGAGCGGGTCGACGCCGTCCGGACCGGCCATCAGCTCCGCCGCCGTGCGCGCCAGGTCGAGCGACCGGGCGAACACCGTGACGCAGTCCTGCGACCGGCAGGCGGGGACGACCCCGGTGTTCGGCACGAGCCCCTTCGTCGGTTTCACCCCGACCAGGTTGCCGAGCGCGGCGGGCACCCGGCCGGACCCGGCGGTGTCGGTGCCGAGCGCGAAGTCGACGATGCCCAGGGCGACCGCCGTGGCGGAACCGCTCGACGAGCCGCCGGAGATCCGCGTCGGGTCCCAGGCGTTCCGGACCGCGCCGAACGGTGAGCGGGTGCCGACCAGGCCGGTGGCGAACTGGTCGAGGTTCGTCTTGCCGACGACGACGGCTCCGGCGGCGCGGAGCCGGGCGACGGCGGTGGCGTCGGCGGCGGGGTCGTGGGCGTAGGAGCGGGCGGCTGCGGTGGTGGGCAGGCCGGCGACGTCGATGTTGTCCTTCACGGCGAACAGCAGGCCGGCCAGGGGCAGGGACGGGTCCACGGCGAGGGCCTCGGCCAGCACGTCGGTGCGGTCGCGCAGGGTGATCCAGACCTCGGGGCGGTCGACGGCGTCGATGCGGGCGAAGGCGTCGCGGACGCGGGCCGCGGCGGACGTCGTGGCGGCCGCGGTGGCGGCGGTCGGGCCGGCGCTCGCCGTGCCGATCCCGCTCACGCTGCCGCTCCGATCGCGGCGAGGACCTGGCCCGGCGCGACCTGGTCGCCCGGCTTGATGTACACCTCGAGCACGTGGCCCGGCACCGGTGCGTGCACCATCGACTCCATCTTCATCGCCTCCACGGCCAGCAGCTTCTGCCCCTCGTCCACACGGTCACCCGGGCGGACGTCCACCTGCCACACGGTCGAGGTGAAGGGGGCGTACACGGCGGTCGACCCCTCGGGCACGGTCACGGCGTCGGCCACCACGGCGGCCGGCTCGTCACGGACGTCGAACTCGCCCGATGCCCGCCACCGCTCCTTCTCCTCGCCGAACGCCTGCGCCTGCTGCGCCCGGAAGTCCGCGATGGACCCGGCGTTGTCGGCCAGGAACCGGTTGTACGACGCGATCGAGAACTCGCCCTCGACGGTCTCGAACGAGCCCCGTCCGGCGTCCGTCTCCGCGCGCAGCTCGAGCAGCTCGTCGGCACCGACCGGGTACCACTCGATCCGGTCGAAGAACCGCAGCGCCCAAGGGTTCTCCTGGAACAGCCCGCCCCGGCGGAACCGGTTCCAGATCTGCACGGTGCGGCCGACGAACTGGTAGCCGCCCGGACCCTCCATGCCGTAGATGCACAGGTACGCGCCGCCGATGCCGACGGAGTTCTCGGCGGTCCAGGTGCGGGCCGGGTTGTACTTCGTCGTGACCAGGCGGTGCCGGGGGTCGAGCGGGGTCGCGACCGGGGCACCGAGGTACACGTCGCCCAGGCCGAGCACCAGGTAGCTCGCGTCGAACACGGTGCGGAAGACGTCGTCGACGCTCTCGAGCCCGTTGATGCGTCGGATGAACTCGATGTTCCACGGCGTCCACGGGGCGTCGTTCCGCACGCCGTTCATGTACCGCTCGATCGCCAGGCGGGTGGCCGGGTCGTCCCACGACAGCGGCAGCTTGACGGTGCGCGACGGCACGACGAGCTGGTCGGTCGGCGGGATCTCGTCCTCGAGCTCGCGGAGCAGCCCCGCCACGTCGCGCGCCTTGAGCACGGACGCGTCGGTGTGCACCTGCAGGGAGCGGATGCCCGGCGTGATGTCGAGGATCCCCTTCGGCGTGTGCTCCTGCAGCTTCGTCATGAGCGCGTGCACGCGCATCCGCAGCGCGATGTCGAGGGTCATGTCGCCGTACTCGACGAGCACGTTGTCGTCGCCATCGCGTCGGTACGCGACGCTCGGCCGCACGTCGGTCGCGTCCAGGCGGGCGATCACGCCGTCGTCGCCGTCGCCTCCGGTGCGCGGCACCGTCCTGGAGGCCCGGTGCGCGTCGAGCGCGGCGGCGTCGGCTTCGCGGACGGGGACGAACCGGACCGTGTCACCCGGTCGGAGCTGGCCCAGCTTCCACAGGTCGCCGCTGGCGACCACGGAGGGGCAGACGAAGCCGCCGAGCGACGGCCCGTCCGGTCCGAGGATGATCGGGGTGTCCCCGGTGAAGTCGATCGCACCGACGGCGTACGGGGTGTCGTGGATGTTCGACGGGTGCAGACCGGCCTCGCCGCCGTCGGTCCGCGCCCACTCCGGCCGCGGCCCGATGAGCCGGATGCCGGTGCGTGCCGAGTTGTGGTGCACGGCGTAGTCGGTGGCGTAGAAGACGTCGAGGTCGGCGCGGGTGAAGAAGTCCGGTGCGGCGTGCGGCCCCTCGGTGACGGCGATCTCCCACGCGTCGGTCAGCGCGGTGCGGCGGTCGGCCGGGGTCGGACCGCCCACCAGGCCCAGACGGGTCCCCGCCGGGAACGCCGGGTGCGGGGCGTCCGAGTCCGGGGAGCCCGGGCGCAGGACGTCGCCGGCGAGCAGGGCCCGACCAGCGTGGCCGCCGAAGCCACCGAGCGTGAAGGTCGCGGTCGAGCCGAGGTACGTCGGCACGTCGAAGCCGCCCCGGACCGCCAGGTAGGTGCGGAGGCCCGGACCGGGGGCCGTGCCGATCACCAGGGTCTGCCCGGCGCCGACCTCGACCGGCTCCCACAGCGCCACGGGTTCGCCGTCGAGGGTCACCGGCGCCGGCGCACCCGTGAGCGCGACCACCGCGGCGGCCGAGAACCGGAGCGTCGGGCCGGTGGCGGTGACCTCGAGCGCGGGGGCACCGTCCGGGTTGCCCACGGCGCGGTTCGCCTCGGCGAAGGACGCCGCGTCGAACGGGCCGCTCGGCGGGACGCCCACCTGCCAGTACCCGACCCGGCCCGGCAGGTCCTGGATCATCGTCATGGTGCCCGGGGCGACGACGTCGATCCGCGGGTCCGGGTCCTCGGTCGCGTCGAGCGTCGAGGTGGAGTGCGTGGCGGTGCGGAGCTCGAGGTCGTCGGTCAGTGCACGGAGGAGCCCGGCGTTCGTGACGATGCCGTCGATGCGGGTGGCCGCGAGCCCGTCGCGCAGCAGGTCGAGCGCGTCGTCGCGGGTCTCCCCGGTGGCGATCACCTTGGCGAGCATCGGGTCGTAGAACGCGGACACCTCGGAGCCGGTCTCGACCCAGCCGTCGACGCGGATGCCGGTGCGCTCGCCGGAGGGGGTGGTCGCGCTCGGGAACACGGCCTGGGTGACGAGGCCACTGGAGGGCAGCGAGCCCTTCGCCGGGTCCTCGGCGTAGACGCGGGCCTCGACGGCGTGGCCGTTCGGGGTCCAGGTGCGGTCGAACACGTCGGGGCCGATGCCGTCGGCGCCGTCGCGGGCCAGGCGGAGCATGAGCTCGACGAGGTCGACGCCGAACACTTCCTCGGTGACCGGGTGCTCGACCTGCAGGCGGGTGTTCACCTCGAGGAACGACGCCTCTTCGCGCACCGGGTCGTAGACGAACTCGACGGTGCCGGCGCTGCGGTACCCGACGCTCTCGGCGAGGCGGCGGGCGGACGCGTGCAGCTCGGCGCGGACGTGCTCGGGGAGTGCCGGTGCCGGGGCCTCCTCGATGACCTTCTGGTTGCGGCGCTGCAGGGAGCAGTCGCGGTCGCCGATCACCGCGACGCGGCCTTCGCCGTCGCCGAAGAGCTGGACCTCGACGTGCCGTGCCGGCCGCACGAGCCGCTCGAGGAAGATGCCGGCCGACCCGAAGTTCGCGGTCGCCAGGCGGACGACGCTCGTGTACGCCTCGCGGACCTCGTCGAGGGTCGAGCACGCCTGCATGCCGATCCCGCCGCCACCCCCGGTGGCCTTGAGCATGACGGGCAGGCCGATGCGCTCGGCCTCGGCCACGGCGTCGTCGACGCTGGCGAGCAGCCCGGTGCCGGCGAGCATCGGGACCCCGGCGGCGGCGGCCAGCTCGCGGGCGGTGTGCTTCGCGCCGAACCGGACGATCTGGTCGGCGGTCGGCCCGACGAACCGGATGCCGGCGTCCTCGCAGGCCTGGGCGAACTCGGTGTTCTCGGACAGGAACCCGTAGCCGGGGTGCACGAGTCCGGCGCCGGTGTCCTTCGCGGCCTGCACGACCGCGTCGATGCGCAGGTACGAGTCGCGGGCGGGTGCGGGTCCGAGCCGGACGGCGGTGTCGGCCTCGCGGACGTGGGGTGCCGCGCGGTCGGCGTCCGAGTAGACGGCGACGGTGCGCATGCCGAGCGCCTTCGCGGAGCGGATGATGCGGCGGGCGATCTCACCGCGGTTCGCGACGAGGACGGTGTCGGTGCTGAGGGCGGGGGTCTGGTTCACGGTGGCGGTCCCGGTGGGGTCGGGCGCGGCGGTCACGGCTGGACCACGATCATGCGCAGCGGTGTGCAGGAGAAGTCGTTGCAGGGGTTGTTCATCTGCGGGCAGTTCGAGACGACGACGAGCACGTCCCGCTCGGCCCGGATCGCGACCCGCTTGCCGGGGGCGCTCATGCCGTCGACGATCCCGAGGGCGCCGTCGGCCTCGACCGGCACATTCATGAACCAGTTGAGGTTCGACACGATGTCGCGGGCACCGAGTCCGTGGCGGCCGGCCTCGGCCAGGAAGTTCTCGCGGCAGCCGTGCTGGTACTGGGTGTGGTGCCCGTACCGCAGGGTGTTCGACTCCTTCGAGCACGCGCCGCCGATGGTGTCCTGCCGGTCGATCTCGTTCGCGACGACGGTCATCAGCGGGCGGCCCTCGTTCGACATCAGGACGGTGCCGGTCCGGACGTACGCGTTGCCCTGTGCGGCGAGGGTGTCCGGCACGCTGTACCGCTCGTCGGGGTCGTGGGCGTCGTAGAGCAGGCAGTCGGCGCTCTGGTTGCCGCCGACGTCGACGATGGTGAGCACCTCGCCGGCGCGGACCACGGCGGACCACGGTGCGAGCGGGGCGACCCGGTCGTCGCGGACCACGGCGCCCGGCACCAGGGACTCGCTCCAGTCGAGGGCGACGTCCGGGTCGTGGACGGCTCCGACCGGGACGGTGGAGGTGGGGGTGTGGGTCGTCGTGTCGGTCATCACAGGCCTCGGGCTTCCGCGTGGTCGATCGAGTTCAGGTAGGCGCGGGTGAGCTCCGGCGTCGCGGTGAACCGCTCGTCGGCCGCGGTCGTCGGGGCCCCGCGCCAGGCGTGCACCCGCAGTGGTCCGACCAGGTAGTCCGGGCGCGGGTCGATCGGGTGCGCGACGTTCGCGACCAGGACGAGCAGCGGCAGCTCGGCGACGAGCGTGACGTGGGTGCCCGCGCCGGCCGAACCGGTGAAGGTCATCGCCCCCTCGGCGTCGATCCGCACGCCCTGGAAGAACGAGATGCTCGGCGGCAGGTCCCGCTTGGTGAGCCCGTGCTTGGCGGCGGCCTTCGCGAACAGCGACCGACCACTCGGGGTGCGCCCCTCGGGTGCCGCGTCGCCGTACTTCCGCTCGTTCCAGGCGTCGGTCGAGGTGCCGCAGAACGCGTCGTGGTGCCCCGAGGTGTCCTCGAGCACGGTCGCCAGCGCCCGACCGTCCCCGCTCAGCAGCGGCGAACCCTGGCCCAGGTACGCCTGCCACGGGATCTTCTGGGTGTCGGCGACGTTGAGCCGCTCCCACGGTTCGAGCGCGTTGAACACCAGGACGTTGGCGCAGGCCTGACCCGTCGGGTCGTCGAACCGCAGCCGTGACCCGCGGGCCAGCACCTTGTGCGTGTACCCGCCCGGCGCCACCGTCTCGGCCCAGACGAGCTGAGCGGGGTCGACGCCCTCGGGGGCGAACGGTGACGACGACGCCGGCAGGTACGGCATGTACTCGGACTGCGAGCCGGCCTGGGCGCGTGCGTCGGACCGGGAGGCGAGCACGCTGTCGGTCTGGTGGAGGTCGCGCATGGGGTTCCTTCCGGATCAGGCTTCGACGGAGGCGGCGGTCGGGCTCGCCGCAGTCGCGGCTGCGGGGACGGGCACCGCCGCGGTGGTGGGCACCTCGGCCAGGGTGATCGGCCCGTGCGTGCGGTGCCGCCAGCTCGACCACGCCCAGCCGACGAGCAGCACGCCGCCGATGAACAGCAGGGCGCTGTACTGCAGCCACCACGAGGTGCCGGTCAGGTCGTAGATCTCCGGCCGGGGCCAGATGAGGTTGATCGCCATGCCGATCTGGAACGCCACGGCCAGGGCGTTCAGCGGGATGCCCCAGCGACCGAGGGTGAACAGCGGCTTGCCGTCCTCGTCCACCCCGGTCGGCAGCCCGGTACGACGGAGCTTGATCCGCTGGACCAGCAGCGGCCCGGTGACCCCGAGGTAGGCCAGGTAGAGCATCGCGATGCACAGGCTCGACAGGGCGGTGAAGATCGCGGACTGCCCGATGTTGACGGCGAGGGCCAGCCCGGCGCCGACCCCGACGACGATCGACGCGGCGATCGGGGTGCCGGTGCGGGGCGAGACCCGGGCGAGGGTGCGGTGGAAGGGCAGCGCCTTCTCGCGGGCCATCGAGTAGACCATCCGGGCTCCGGCGGTCTGCACGGCGAGGGTGCACGCGAAGACGGCGACGGCGACGGTGCAGAGCAGGAGCCGGCCGAAGACGTCGCCGAGGGTCGAGGTGATCACCCAGGCGAGACCCTGGGTGGCGAGCTTGCCGTCGGTCAGGCTCGGGGCGGCGACGAGGGCGCCGATGATGAGCAGCCCGCCGCCGAGGCCGGAGACCGTGAGCGCCCGGACGATCGTCTTCGGGGTGGTCCGGCGCGGGTTGTGGGTCTCCTCCGCGAGCTCACCGGCCGAGTCGAAGCCGACCATCACGTACGCGGCCATCAGCGAGGACGCGAGGAACGCCCACACGTAGGGCTCGGTGCTCGTCGAACCGGCGGTCGTGAACACCACGGAGGCGCTGCGGTGCGGCAGGAGGAACAGGGCGCCGATGAGCACGACCACGCCGATGATCTCGATGAGCACGCCGAAGCTCGTCACGCGGGCCATCAGCCGGACGCTCGTGATGTTCACGATCGTCGTCACGGCGAGCATCACCAGCCCGAGGACCACCGCGTTCGCGGCACCGGTCGGCGACGCGACGGACGGGTCCGCGCCCGGACCGCCGACGACCTGGAACCCGTCCCAGATCGCGGGGAGCACGGCCTGCACGGCGATGGCCGCCACCGCGACGGTGAGGATCTGGCCGATGATCATCGTCCAGCCGGTGAACCACCCGAACCGGGCTCCGGCCAGACGGCTCGACCACTGGAAGATCGCGCCGGAGATCGGCCAGCGGGCCGCGAGCTGCGCGAAGTTCAGCGCGACGAGCAGCTGGCCGCCGAAGACGAGCGGCCACGCCCAGAAGAACGCAGCACCGCCCAGCCCGAAGCCGAGTCCGAACAGCTGGAAGACCGTGGTGAGGATCGAGACGAAGGAGAAGCCCGCCGCGAAGGAGGAGAACGAGCCGACCCCGCGGTGGAGTTCCTGCTCGTAGCCGAGGCGGGCGAGCCCCTGGGTGTCGACGTCGGACGTGGCGCGCGGTGCGTGGAGCGGTGCTTGCGGAGAACGCATGACTGCAGACCTTTCGCGGAGTACCTGTCGGGTGACAGGTAGTGCGACAAGTGTCTTGCGGCCCTGTGTCGGCGCCGTTGCCCGTCTGTTTCGAGTGCGTGACGGCAGGCCCCGGCGTGTAAACGTTCCGAGTCGGCGGGCGGATCAGCGGCGGGGGATCACCGGTGGGGGATCACCCGTGGGGGTCACTCGACGTCCACGTCCCGCTTGCCGCGGCGGACGATGAGCGGGTCCGGCTTGCCGATGACGTCGGCGGCCTTGTCCGGGTAGTCGAACTGCGTCAGGAAGTACCGCATCGCGTTGAGCCGCGCACGCTTCTTGTCGTTCGACCGCACGATCGTCCACGGCGCGTAGCGCTTGCTCGTCCGGGTGAACATCGCCGTCTTCGCCTCGGTGTAGTCCTCCCACCGGTCGAGTGACAGCAGGTCGATGTCGGACAGCTTCCACCGCCGCACCGGGTCGAGCTGGCGCATCGCGAACCGGGTCCGCTGCTCGCGCCGGGTCACCGAGAACCAGAACTTCGTCAGGTGGATGCCGGAGTCGACGAGCATCCGCTCGAACTGCGGCACCTGGGTCATGAACGACTCGTACTCGTCGTCGCTGCAGAAGCCCATCACCCGTTCGACGCCGGCACGGTTGTACCAGGAGCGGTCGAACAGGACCATCTCACCGGCGGCCGGCAGGTGCTGCACGTACCGCTGGAAGTACCACTCACCGCGCTCGCGCTCGGTCGGCTTGCTCAGCGCGACGACCCGCGAGGTCCGGGGGTTGAGGTGCTCCGTGAACCGCTTGATCGTGCCGCCCTTGCCCGCGGCGTCACGCCCCTCGAAGAGCACCACGACCTTCTGGCCGGTGTCCTCGAGCCAGTACTGGCACTTCAGCAGCTCGATCTGCAGCAGGTACTTCTGGTACTCGTACTCGTCCCGCGGCAGGCGCTCCGAGTACGGGTAGTCGTCCTGCCAGGTGAGCACCGGGTTGCCGTGCGGGTCGATCAGCTCCGGGTCGGCCGTCTGACCGTCCGCGACGCTGTACCCCTCGGTCCGCAGCTGTTCGATGTACTCCCGCAACGGCTGCGAGTACGGCGCTGTGTCCACGGTGTCCTCCCTCTGCGAGCCGATCGGCTGTCGGCCCCAAGGGCCATCCTGGCCCGGCCACCCGCACGACCGCCCCACGCCTCGCCCTGGACGCGACCCGATGACGGCCTGGAGGCGCGGTGCGGGCCCGCCCCGTGCCTCCCGACCGCATGTGGCCCTTCACAGGCATGATGGGGCCATGACGGACCAGGCCGAGATGATCCACCCCGAGATCGCACCGAGCGGAGACGGGTGCGTCGAGTGCGACGCGACCGGCTCGTGGTGGGTGCACCTGCGCCGCTGCGCGGCGTGCGGCCACGTCGGCTGCTGCGACGACTCCCTCAACACGCACGCGACGCGGCACTGGGAGGAGACCGGGCACGCGGTCATCCAGAGCTACGAGCTTGGCGAGACCTGGGCCTGGGACTACCGCGACGACACCCGCTCCGAAGGGCTCGAGCTCGCCGCCCCCACCAGCCACCCCGTGACGCAGGCAGTCCCCGGGCCGGCGGATCGCCTTCCCGGGGACTGGTTGGAACTGCTCGGCGGATCGCGCTGATCCGCGGCGGTCGTCAGGTCAGACGGCCGCGGTCGCCTCGTCGCGGTGCGGGAGCTTCCAGCCCGGACGCACGAAGTGGCAGGTGTAGCCGTGCGGGTTCTTCTCGAGGTAGTCCTGGTGCTCGTCCTCGGCCTCCCAGAACGGGCCGGCCGCGGTGACCTCGGTGACGACCTTGCCGGGCCAGATGCCCGACGCGTCGACGTCCGCGATGGTGTCGAGGGCGACCTGCTTCTGCTCGTCCGTGGTGTAGAAGATCGCCGAACGGTAGCTGCGACCGATGTCGTTGCCCTGGCGGTCCTTCGTCGACGGGTCGTGGATCTGGAAGAAGAACTCCAGCAGGTCCCGGTACGAGATCTGGGACGGGTCGAAGACGATCTCGACCGACTCGGCGTGGTCGCCGTGGTTGCGGTACGTCGCGTTCGGCACGTCGCCGCCGGAGTAGCCGACGCGGGTGCTGACGATGCCGGGACGACGACGGAGGAGCTGCTGCGCTCCCCAGAAGCATCCGCCGGCGAGGATGGCGGTCTCGGTGGTGGTCATGGTGGCCTCCTGGGCTCTCGTGTCACTGGCTGCGACACCGTGTGGTGCAACCGGCAACAGGGACGATCTGTTCCCGTCGTCAGGTCCGCTGTGGGGCACGGACCCACCCGGGTGTGCGGTCGGTACGACTCGACCCTACGAGTCCGTGCTCCGTGTCACCCCTGCGGTACGGTCGGGCTCACATGAAGCGGTCATCCATCGACGAAGTCCAGCGCCGTCCACGTGGTTGGTGGCTGCTCGGACTCGCGTTCTGTTTCCTCGTGTTCCTCGAGGTGTTCGCGGCGATCGGCTCGCTGCCGGGGATGCTCGCCGCGCAGCTGCAGTACACCCCGTGTGGCTCCGACGAGACGATGCGGTGTTCGTACGCCGTCGGGGAGACCGCACAGATCCTCGTGCCGCTGGTCGCGTTCATCGTCGCGATCACGACCTGGGTCATCGGGGCGTCCGGTGCTCCCACGGTGCGGCGACAGGTGCTGATACCCACGATCGGCCTCGTGGTCATCGTCCTGATCTTCGTACTCGGCGTCGTCGCGATCGATCTGTCGATCCGATGACCGTCGTCAAGCGAACTCGCCGCCACACGCTCCCGAGGACCTGATGCCGTTCACTCCAGATCGGTTTCGAGACAGGGTCGACTGCGAGGTGGATGGCGTCGTCGACGGACACAGGAGCGCTGGTCTCGGTGCCCGATAGCCGATCGGCCACCGGACGACCGGGATGAATGGCTAGCTCGATTCCTTCTCGCGTGCTGACGCATGGACGTACGCCTCGAGCACGGACTGTAGGCGGGTGGCGGCGCTGCTGAGCACGTCGATCTCGTCGGGGGTGCAGGCCCCGAGCGCATCGTCGAGTTGCCGGGCGAGGGGTTGGAAGTAGGCGTCCGCCGCGTCGTTGATTGCTTTCGTGGAGCGCAGGGTCACGACGCGTCGGTCGGCGACTTCACGGGTGCGCTCGACGAACCCCGCGGTTTCGAGTCTGGCGAGGAGGATCGATGTGGCACCAGGTGAGAGGCCGATGCGTTCGGCGAGGCGGGCGGGGGTGAGGGGTCGGCCACGATCTTCATGTTCGATGATCTGCACGATGGCGGCCGCGTCGGTGGAGTGCATGTGGTTCTTGCGGGCGAAAAGCCGCATGAGTTCGTTCTGCGCCGCGCTGAACCCGAGGAAGCTCGCGATGATCTGCTCGCGGTCCGTCGGCTGTAGGGTGCCCTCACTCATCGCTGCACTCACTTCCTGGCCCGTGGAAACGATAAAGTTTAGCGGCAGAACAGTTCCGGTGATCGTCATCGGACCGCCCGGGGCATACGCAACTCGGTGGCATCGTCGAGACGGGCGTAGCGGTGCGCTCCGAGCGCTCTCCTGATGCCGTAGTCCGTGGCGGAGAGCCCAGGTGCACTGGAGAGCATCTCGTGCACAGCGAGATTCACTGACGCGTCAACGCGCTGTGCGTAGTCGATGACCTCCCCAAGGGACGACCACGGCCCGCTGATGGGTAGACAGAGCACGTCAATGGGTGCACCCGGAAGGGTCAGTGCATCCCCAGGGTGGAACAGCCGACGCTCACCCTCGACGAGGTATCCCGTGTTGTCGCCGGTCGGCCAGCTGGGATGGATCGTCGCATGCCGCTCCCCGACGGCCGTGACTGCAAGACCAACCTCGAAGCGTTCCCCCGGGTGGACCACGGTCGTCCGCGAGGTGAGGTCGCCGTCATGCGCCCACTGCGCGGCGACCTCCGCGATCGTATAGATCGGCGCATCCGTCGCACGGAGCAGATCCAGCGACCAGTGGTCATCGTGCGCGTGAGTGATGAGGATCGCTGTTGCCCTCTCCACCGATGCCGCTCGTGTGGCGATGCCGGGATCGATGACGACCACGTAGCCGCCCTGCTCGATCCGGACCGTAGCGTGCTCGTACTTGATGATCCGCATCCCGTCGTTCGTGGCCATGGGTGCTCCTCGCGTTGATTGTTGGCAGTGCTGCTTGCGCTAACACTATTTTGTCGCATAATGATTTTGCAACAGCAAATAAACGAGGTGGCCTCAGGGCGTCCTCCAGTACACAAGGGAGACCAACCAGTCATGAAACCAATCGTCATCATCGGAGCCGGCCTCGCCGGGCTCACGCTTGCACGCGTCCTTCACCTCAACGCAGTCCCCGTCGTCATGTACGAGGGTGAGGACTCGTTGAACGCTCGGAGCCAGGGTGGTCAGCTCGACATCCACGACTTCAACGGGCAGATCGCCCTCGAACAGTGCCAGCTGATGGACGAGTTCCGGTCGATCATCAACATGGGTGCCGAGGCGATGCGGTTCCTCGGTTCGGACGGTGAGCTCGTCGGAGAGATCCCGGACGACGGCGAACTGACCAACCCGGAGGTGCTCCGGGGCGAGCTACGGCGCATCCTCGTTGAATCGCTACCCGAGGGAACCATCCACTGGGGTCACAAGGTCGCGTCGGTCCACGCCGACGCCGGGGCGCATCGAGTCATCTTTGCCAACGGCGACTCCGTCGACGCGGACGTGCTCATCGGCGCAGACGGTGCCTGGTCACGCGTCCGGACCTACCTCAACGGTGCCGCGCCTGAGTACACCGGCACCATCTGGGCAGAGACATTCCTCCATGACGTCGAAGGACGCCACCCCGCCAGTGCAGCGCTCGTCGGTCGCGGAGCGATGCTCGCGATGCAGCCAGGTCGCGGCGTCTTTGGGCACCGCGAAGCCGGCGACGTCATCCACAGCTACGTCGTCATGAAGAAGCCCCTCGCCTGGGCAGACACACTCGACTCAACGAACCGTCAGCAGGCCCTTCGCCTCATTGCAGACCAGCTCGGTGAGGGGTGGGCTCCGGAACTGGTCGCTCTCATCACCGCCGGTGATACCGACCCCGTGATCAGGCCCATCTGGGGCCTCCCCCTCGGCCACACGTGGGACCGCGTGCCCGGTGTGATGCTCGTCGGCGACGCCGCGCACCTGACCCCGCCCGACGGTGACGGAGCGAACTGGGCCCTCTTCGACGGCGCCGAACTCGGCACCCTCATCGTCGAGAACGCGGGGGACATCGACACTGCGTTCCAGACATTCGCCGAACGCATGCTGCCCCGCAGCACCGAATCCTCCCAGGAGGGCTACCAGTCCTTCGAGCGCACCTTCGGCTACAACGCACCCGACACCCTCCGGAACATGATGGAAGGCGCTAAGACCTACGGCCGCGAATACCACGAGTAGCACCTCGTCAACCGAACGAGACCGGGTCACTTCTTTACGGTCCATTCGCCGTAGCGCGCCAACATCACCGCCGGCTGGGGGCATCATCGGCTACCGGACGTGGTCTGAGGCAGCGAAACGACTCAGGCGGTGGCTGCACCGTGGGGTGCGGCCATCGCCAAAGTCGCGGGGTCCTACTTGCTTTGGGGCGTTGAGGGCGTTCATCTCGTCCGCGGAGGGCTGCAGGTCGCCGGCGGTCTCGTTCTGCTCAAGGTGACCGACGCTGGCGGTGGCGGGGATGAGCAGCCACGCGAGGGCGATCTCGCGGATGCCGGGCGAGTGCGCCTCGGCGACGTCGGGGAGTGCGTCGCGCTCGCCCATGTCGCCATCACCAATCGGGGATTGCGGGATGAAGGCGATGCCGTTGGCCTAGCAGTGCTCGAGGACAGGTTCTGCCGTGCTCGTTCGCGTGGTGGGTGACACGACAGCGCTCGCCAATATCGGGTACAGCGGAGGCTCATCGTCTTGCGTTCCTCAGTTCCAGCCGGTCGTGAACGGCGACAGCACTCCTACTGCTCTTCCAGCTCATTCTTCGGGGATGGGAATCATGAGCTCGGGAGGGTTCTCCACGTCCGGATCGGGGCCGCCACGGGCACCGCGGTCGAGGGCGTCGACCAAGGCGAGTTCCTCATGCGTCAGGCTGAAGTCGTTGACGCGGAGGTTCTCGTTGAGACGGTCCAACCGGATTGACTTCGGAATCACGCTGCGCCCTCGCTGCAAGTGCCACCGAAGGATGACTTGCGCTGCCGTCCTGTCGTGCGCGGCAGCGATGTCGAGAATTGCCGGGTCCTGGAGAGGGCTGGTAATCGCAGCGCCGCTGAAGCCAGCGAAGGACAAGATCCCACCGAGCGGAGACCAGGCCTGCGTGTGGATCCCGAGGGCGTCGTTGGCCGCCATTATCTCGTGCTGAACGAAGTACGGGTGAAATTCGATCTGGTTCACTGCGGGAACGGTGGTGCGCTCGTTCAGCAGGCGGTCGAGGTGCTCGCCGGTGAAGTTGCTCACTCCAATCGCCCGGATCTTTCCATCGCCGAGCAGCGTCTCAAGAGCCCGGTACGCCTCAAGGGTCTGATCGAACATCCATGGTGCGGACTGGTGGAGCATGAAGACGTCGATGGTGGTTACACCGAGCTTCCGCGTCGCCACATCGAACGCGTGAAGGGTCTTCTCGTAGCCGTACTGGGTGGCGAAGACCTTGGTCGCAATGAACACCTCGTCGCGGCTGACGCCCGAGGCGCGAAGCCCCTCGCCGACCTGCCGCTCGTTCATCCAGACGGCGGCAGCATCGACGAGACGATATCCGGCGCGGAGCGCGGAGTCGACGGCGACGACAGTGTCTCCCGGTGAACTCTGGAGCACGCCGACTCCGATGCTGGGCATCACAACGCCGTTGTTCAAGGTCACTGATTCAATCATCATTTGAGGCTCCTTATTCGGCGGCACTGTTGAGTAGAGATAGCCGCTTAGGTGGCGGCGAGTTTGTCAATGGAGAGCCGATGAAATGCCTCGCGCTCATCAGGAATCCCGGGTGACTCTTCCCGGGCTGCCCAGTCCGCATCTTGGACGGCCTACGCGGGCGAGTGTTGGCCCACAGGTCGAGCCGGTTCGCATCGTCGCTCGACAGGAGCTTGCTTTTCACCGCGAGCCGTCAACGGTCACCGTCCCCAGTGGAGACTGCGGAGCATGGCATCGCGGTTCTCAATCGCCCACTGGCGCAGGCTCGTCGAGGGGCGGCCGGTGACGAACTCGACGTCGTCGCGGACGGTGCCGATGTAGCCCATCCGCCCATCCAGCACCTGTCGGGTGAACTCCACGCCGCCCTCGGCGTACCAAGACTCGACCGGGGTGCTGCGACTCTGGAAGGACGCTTTGAACTCCTCAGGCCTCCGCACGTCGCAGCGGATCGTGCGGCCGACGGCGTCGGAGAAGACCGCCGCAGCCTCCGGGCCGGAGGCCACCTCGGTGGAGAGCCAGTAGTCCTTCCCCGCGTGCCGGGCCGGTCCCTGTCGGAGGACGGTCGCGGTGACGGCGGCGATGTCCTTCGCGGCGATCCAACCGACGCGACGGTCTCCCCAGTAGACGGAGAACGAGCCCTTCCCGTCGGAAATCATCGACGCGAGGCCGTCCATGAATACGTTGGGGTGCAGGTGCGTCCACGCGATGCCGCTGGCCTCGATGTAGCGCTCGATCATCTGGTGCCAGACGAAGTGCGGGTCGGTGGTATCCCAGTTGGCGAACACGCCCTGGTGGACCATATGACTGACGCCGGCCTTGACCGCAGCGTCGACGAGGGTTTTGCTCTGCGTGAGCATGGCGACGGTGTAGCCGGTGAGGAGGAAGACGCGGTCCACGCCGTGCAGGGCGTGAGCGAACGTGCTGGGGTCGTCGAGGTCGAGTCTCACCGCCTCGCGTCCCGCGGCCTGCAGCTCGTCCACCTGCTCGGATCGGCGTGCCGCCCAGCGGACCTGCACGGCACCGGGGTGGCGGTCGAAGTCCGCGAGCAGGTGCCGTCCGACTGTGCCGGTGGTGCCGATGACGAGCACGACGGGCTTCGTCGACGTCTCCGTGGTGGTGTTCTCCAAGTGTTAGTCCTTTTCTTCGTGCGTTGTGGATCGTTTGCCGCCACGGGGGTTAGGAAAGCCCGGCCGATGAAATCGCGTCGTGAAACCGTGACTCGGGTGAAGACCACACGCCATCACCAGATTCGTCCGAGCAGTGTTCCAAGCGGTATTGCTGCCACCGTTGCGAAGGAACACCGGTGTCGACATTCGTCAACTCAAGGCCGAGCTTTGACGCTGGAAGCAGGTGCGCCGTGAAGGAGTCAGCAAGGGGCTATGAGCCACAGATGGTAAGTACGAGCAGGACAGGGTCAAGTAGGAGAGCTGGATAGCTCCAAGCGACTGCAACGAGCAGGTTCCATACGACTGTCAACAGCGACAACCCGATCAACAGGTAGCGCCTGTTCAACCGGGAGAAGAGCATGGAGGCGGTAAGCCCGGCGCTCGCGCCGATGATGGCCGTGACAGTGGTCGACTGCCCAGCAAGTCACTTGGTGGCCCCGAAGTCCTTCACGATTGGTGACACCAAACGCGCGGGAGGCATTCCGCTCCGACGAGCGCGTAGATGCCCGCGCCAAGCGAAACCACATCAATCTACGACGCCGTCATCGACGGAAGCGCATGCCCCTCCCGCCGCTGTAGTGCGTCGGGAATCAGTGACATCCGATGGTGCTGGGCTGGCACGGCATTCTTCTGGAGCGATGTGGGAGACCGCTGAGCGCAGTGACCGCAATGAGTCCGGCGGTGGCTGCGCTGGTCAGCGCGACCACCGCCAGTCCCGGTGCGGGATGTTACTTGCTCTGGGCGGCGCTGAGCGCGTCGAGGGCGGTCATCTCGTCCGCGGTGAGCTGCAGGTTGCCGGCGGTCATGTTCTGCTCGAGGTGGCCGACACTGGACGTGCCGGGGATGAGCAGGATGTTCTCCGCGTGGTGCAGCAGCCATGCGAGAGCGGCCTGGCGGATGCCGGTCGAGTGCGCCTCGGCGACGTCGGACAGGGCGTCGTGCTCACCCATGTCGCCGCCTCCGATGGGGAACCACGGGATGAACGCGATGCCGTTGGCCTGGCAGTACTCGAGGACGGGCTCGGCGTCGCGCTCACCGATGCTGTACCGGTTCTGCACGGAGGTGACCTTGAAGAACTCCTGGGCCTTCTTGATCTCGTCGACGGTGACCTCGGAAAGGCCCAGGTGGCGGACCTTGCCGGCGTCCTGGGCGCTGCGGAGGAACTCGAACGTAACCTCGACGGGGATCTCGGGGTCGATGCGGTGCAGCTGGTACAGGTCGATCCGGTCGGTCTTCAGGCGGCGGAGGCTGCCGTCGAGGGCGTCGCGGAGGTGCTGCGGGGTGGCGTCGTTCTTCAGCTGCGGGTTGGGCCCAAAGCGCACAAGGCCGCCCTTGGTCGCCACCACGACGTTCTCGCTGCGGGGGTCGAGGGCGTCGGCGACGATCTGCTCAGAGGTGAAGGGGCCGTACTGATCGGCGGTGTCGATGAAGTCGACGCCGAGCTCGACGGCTCGGCGGACAACGTTCTTCGCAGCCTCCGGGTCGGCGGGCATGCCCCACTGCTCGGGGCCGGTGAGGCGCATCGCGCCGAAGCCGACGCGGTTGATGGTGAGGTCGCCACCGAGGGCGAACGTGTTCTTGGTCATGATGTTGTCGTTTCTTGTTCTGAGCTGATGTCCGGGCTAGCAGCGCGAGACCCGGTGGACGTAGGTGGTGGGCCTACTGAGTGAGGAGGTCCATGCCGCCGCCGGCGTACCGGTCGCCGACTGCGGCACCGACCGGAGCTGCGGCGTCAAGGGCGGCGAGTTCGTCGTCGGTGAAGGTGATGTCCGCGGCAGCGGTGTTCTGCTCGAGGTACTTCACCCGCTTGGTGCCGGGGATCGGCACGCCGCCCTTCTGGATGGTCCACGCCAGGGCGAGCTGCGAGGCGAGGACGTTCTTCGTCGCAGCGAGTTCGCCGACGGCGTCGATGATGCGGCGGTTCGCCGCGAGGTTCTCACCCTGGAAACGGGGATCGGTGTGGCGGAAGTCGTCGGCGTCGAGCTCGTCGAGCTTCACCTGACCGGTGAGGAAGCCACGCCCGAGCGGCGAGTACGGCACGAGTGCGATGCCGAGGTCCGTCAGGGTCTCGAGGACACCGTTCGCTTCGACTCCGCGCTCGAAGAGCGAGTACTCGGTCTGGACAGCGGCGATCGGGTGCACGGCGTGCGCTCGGCGGATCGTGTCCGGGGCAGCCTCAGACAGGCCGAGGTGGCCGACCTTCCCCGCCTCGACCAGGCCGGCGAGGGCTCCGACGGTGTCCTCGATCGGGACGCTGGGGTCAATGCGGTGCAGGTAGAGGACGTCGATGTAGTCGACGTTCAGGCTCCGCAGCGAGCCTTCGGCGGCGGTGAGGACGCTCTCGGGACGGCCGTCGACGACGCGAGTGCCGTCGTTGTCGCCCTGGCGGTCCGGGGCGGTGGCGAAGCCTACCTTCGTGGCGATGACGACGTCGTCGCGGAACGGGGCCAGGGCTCGGCCGACGAGTCGCTCGTTGTGGCGATCGGCACCGTAGATCTCGGCGGTGTCGAAGAACGTGACTCCGAGCTCCACGGCCCGGCGCATGACGGCGATGCCGTCGTCATCGTTCGTGGCGCCGTAGATCGGGCTCATGCCCATGCAGCCGAGTCCTTCGATGGACACGGTGGGGCCTGTCGAGCCCAGTGTGGTTGTTCTCATTACTTGCTCCTCAAAGTCTTCGTGCTCAAGGAGTCAAGCACGCACGTATCTGGATGTCTAGTCTCTTGTGCACAAGTCAGTGCGGTGGGAGGATAGGCGCATGGTCGACACCGCAGGCAAAAATGAGCAGCTGATGAACCCCCTGGACGAGATGCTCTGCTTCAACCTGTACGCCGCAGCTCGGGCCACGAACCGGCTTTACACGACACTTCTGGCGCCGTGGGACCTCACCTACCCTCAGTACCTCGTACTGAAACTGCTGTGGGCCCAGAAGAGCGCGACAGTCGGTGAGATTGCGAAGAGCCTCATGCTCGACTCGGGCACCACAACACCCCTAGTCCGTCGCCTCGAGACGCGCGGGCTACTGACTCGGACAAGGTCAACCACTGACGAACGAGTCGTCACTGTCGCACTCACAATTCAGGGGAACGAGCTCGAAGAAGAGATGGGCAACCTCACCGCACAGGTCGGGACAGCCACTGGACTCGGCATGACGGACGCGACAGCCACTATCTCGAACCTCCGCGCCATCAACGAGAACCTGGCGTACGCACTCTCGTCAGTGTCGAAGAGCAGCACCCAGCAGGTGTCTCGATAGCCGATGCCTGACCGGACCGCTCTGGGGTCTGGAACCCCTTGCGCTTGTTGGTCTCCCAGTAGCCGAGCACCACGTCGTCTTCCTCCGGCAGCTCTCGTTCGACGAGCAGCAGCAGACGACGTCCTTGGCGTTCGTGGGAGCGCGCGGCCGCCTCAGCCGGCCAGCCAGTTTCGATGCCGTAGTTCTCGTTGAAGTCGCGAGCCCATTCGAGGATCTCGCGCTCAAGTTGGGGCGAGAACGACGGCGTGCCAGCGTCGCAAAGGCCGTCGTCGTGCCACAGCGGCCAGTCGACGCTGTACTCATTCATGAGCCGGTAGCGCATACCCGCAGGATCGCACAGGAGGCGAAACGCTGTCCGATAGCCGGTGGATCACAGCTACTCCCCAGTTGTCACCTTCGACGCCTTCCGTTGCCTACTGCCGCCTGACCGGGGGTGTTCCCGTACACCTGTCCCGCAAAGATGCCTCGTGAAGGGGCGCCAAACGCTCCAAGCCACCCCGGACGACGAAGGCCAGGGAACCCGCGCCGATCCTTCTCGCCACCGGCATTGCCGTGACGGTCGTGAACGCCCCCGACGACGACCTCGAGCGCGAGGACCGGAACTTCGTAGCCGAGATCACCGTGCCTCCGCACGGTGGCTGAGCCCCGCCCGTGACTCGGCCGTGTACGGACCGGAGGCGCGGTGCCAGCTGGCACCGCGCCTCCCGTCCGGGGTGGGGTCGCGTCAGTTCGCGGTGTCCTCGAGTGCGTCGAGCGCGGCCACGTCCTCGGCGGCGAGCACGAAGTCGACGTCGGCGTTCTCGGCGATGCGCGACGGAGTCGTGGACTTCGGCAGGGGCAGGACGTCCTTCTCGAGCAGGTAGCGGATCGCGACCTGCGCGACGGTCTTGTCGTACTTCGCCGCGATCTCGGCGATCTGCTCGTTCTCGAGCAGGCCTCCGGTGGCGAGCGGGGAGTATCCCTCGGTCAGGATGTCGTGCTCGCGGTCGAAAGCGGTCGTTTCGTCCTGGGTGTTGCCGATGAACCAGCGGATCTGGTTGGCGTGCGGGACGACGTCCGTGCGGCCGAGCAGGTCCTCGAGGTCGGCGACGGCGAAGTTCGAGACACCGATGCTCTTGGTGCGGCCGGCGTCGTAGAGCTCCTCGAAGACCTTCCAGACCTCGACGTTGCCGTCGCGGTGATCGGAGCCCATGTCGCTCCAGGGCCACGGCGCGTGGATCAGGTAGAGGTCGACGTGTCCGAGGCCGAGGTTGCGGCTCGACTCCTCGAAGGCGTCGCGGGCGCCCGAGGCCGTCTTGATCTCGGCCGGCAGCTTCGTGGTGATGAAGAGTTCGTCGCGGGGGATGCCGCTGTCGCGGACGGCCTCGCCGACGCTCGCCTCGTTCCCGTACGCCAGGGCGGTGTCGATGTGGCGGTAGCCGAGGTCGAGGGCGGTCTTCGTGGCGTCGTACGCGTCGGAGCCGGACGGGATCTGCCAGGTGCCGAAGCCGATCTTCGGGATGTGCAGACCGTTGGACAGGGTGAACGTGTCGATGAGTGCGGGCATGCAGCGGACAGTACGCCGCAACCGCACAGCGTTCCGAGGGGCTGCCGGGTTGCATGGCGCCCACCTCGAACGGACGGAAGGACGCCCGCATGCCCCTGAACCCCACCGTGCACGACCGGAAGACCGGTGTCACCCCGCCCGGAGAGCCCGGCGGCTTCGAGCTCGCCCTGCTCGACCGCGGCGCCGCCGTGCTGCAGACCTCGGCGCCGCTGCGGGGTTTCGACGTCTACGTGGTCGGCTTCCACTGCGTGAAGGGCGAGCCAGCCGTGCAGATGGAGGCGCACCACTTCTGCAAGGTGGTGAACGCCGAGATGCTGCAGTGCGTGCTCTTCGACGGCAACACCGCCGACGCGAACCTGATCGGCATCGAGTACATCGTGTCCGAGCGGCTCTTCGAGTCCCTGCCCGAGGACGAGCGGGCGTCGTGGCACCCGCACAACCACGAGGTGTTCTCCGGTGAACTCGTCGCTCCGGGCCTGCCGATCGCGGTGGAGACCGAGCTGATGGGGCACCTGGTGAACTCGTACGGCAAGACCTGGCACACCTGGCACAGCACCCCGATGGGCTCGCAGCCCGCACACGACCTGCCGATCGGTGATCCGATGCTGATGTGGTCGTTCAACCGCGAGGGCGAGGTGGACAGTGCGCTGCAGCAGGACCGGAACCAGGCGATGCGCACCGATCCGGAACCGCGCAAGGAGTCGCGGGCGAAGTACCTGGACCGCGCCCACCCGCAGTGCGGTGTCGGCACGATGCGCGACGCCTTCACGGGCACGAGCCCGACCCCGGGCGTCGTCGACGTGGACGACGGACGCCCCTGACGACGGACGGGAGGCCCGTGGCGGTGTCGCCACGGGCCTCCCGTCCGTCATGTGGTGCGGTTCAGCGCGCGGTGCGCGTCCCGATCCGCGGCAGGACGAAGCCGAGCACGATCATCGCGACGGCCAGGAAGGCGTGCAGCACGTTGTCCGCGCTGTTCAGCGGCACGAAGTTCGCGCCGCCGGCCACGCCCGCGGTGAAGAGCCCGTAGACGAAGAGCACCGCGTAGACGATGCCGCCGGCGACGAGGTACAGGCGTGCGGAGGCTGCGCGGCGGGCGGCGAGCAGCCCGACGATGCCGAAGAGCAGGTGCACGATGTTGTGCAGGACGGACACCTGGAACAGGCCCAGGAGCAGGGCCATGGAGCCGTGTCCGGCCATGGACATCGAGCCCATGTCCATGGTGAGTCCGGGGATGAACCCGGCGATGCCGACGATCAGGAAGACGACACCGAAGACGAACGCGCCCCGCTGGGTCCACGTCGAACCGGGGGCGGTGCGTGCGGTTGCTGCGCTGCTGGTCATGATCAGCCCTCTTTTCTGTACGCGCCGCAGTGTGCGGCACACATGACATTCGGAGCGCTTCCCCGGTCGGTTTGCAGGTCAGTGCTCGGCGGTCCCGGCGGCGGTCTCGACGGCGGTCACCGCGGTGGTCAATCCGCGCACCAGCAACGCCCGCGATCGGGCGGTCGCGGTGCCGTCCGGATCGCTCCACGCGGCGCGGGCGAGCCCGTCGACCAGGGTGATCACGGCGTCGGCGACCACGGGCACCGGCTCGGACGGCGTCGCCCCGTGCCGTGCGGTCCAGCGCTCGATCCCGGCGACCACGCCGTCGCGCCAGAGCCGTCGTTCGGCGTCGAGCAGGTCCCCGTCGCCGTCCGGGGCGAGGGACGTCGCGCTCAGGGCTTCGAGCACCCGGAACCGCTCGGGCTCGCGCCGCACCAGGTCGAGGTACGCGGAGATCCCCGCCTCGAGCGCGGCGGCGAGGTCGTCGTGCTCGTCGGCGGCCGCGAGCACCGGCGGCAGGACCGCACGTGCCTGCCGTTCGAGCAGCGCGACGACCAGGTTGCGTCGAGCACCGAAGACGTAGTGCACGACACCGTGGGCGACGCCGGCGCGAGCGGCGACGGCCCGGGTGGTGAGGCCGCGCAGGCCGTCGTCCCGCACGACCAGGGCGGCGGCGTCGAGTAGTTCCGCACGCCGGTCCTGTCGGCTGCGGTACCCGCGCGACTGCTGGTCCTCGGTCATCACAGGAAGCGTACGGGGCGCGTGCAGGACCGGCCGCGAAGATGAAGTCGGCCACGTGGCCAAATCATCGAGCACCCGAGGAGTCAGCATGGAGACCGTCGTCCGAGCAGCAGGACCCGCCGAGCTCGAGGCGGCCGCGGCCGTCCTCGCCGAGGCCTTCGCCGCCGATCCGGTCCTCGCCGAGTTCCGCCCGCCGCGACCCGGCGAGGACCGCCCCGCCGTGCTGACCGGACTGTTCGCCGCGCTCATCCGGTCGGTGCCGACGCCCGCCCGCCGGGTGGACGTCGCCACGATCGGTGACCGGGTGGTCGGCGCCGCCTTCTGGCAGGCACCCGGTCGGCAGCCCGGAGGCGTCCGGGCCTTCGTGCGGCAGGTGCCGGCGTTCCTCCGGACCCTGGGGCTCAGCGGGGCGCTCCGCGCGGTCGCCCACCTGCGCCGCATGGAGCGCGCCCGACCGGTCACCCCGCACTGGTACCTCGCCGAGATCGGGGTGTCGGCGTCAGCACGTGGTCGGGGCATCGGCGGACTGCTGCTCGGCCACGCACTCGAGCGCGCGGACCGGACCGCGGACGGCGCGTACCTGGAGTCCTCCACCCCGGTGAACCGCCGGCTGTACCGACGGCACGGGTTCACGGACGGCGCGCCGATCGCGGGGTTCCGCGCGGCGACCCCGATCAGCATGTGGCGTCCGGCCGCCGGCTGACCCGACGCCGGGGGACACCGACCCTGTACCGGCGTGCACGAGCGCTGCCTACCGTCCACGGCACACCACGACGAGAGGAAACACCATGGCAAGTGGAGTCGCAGCAGTCTGGGTCCCGGTCAGCGACATGGAGCGCGCCGTCGCGTTCTACCGCGACACGCTCGGTCTCACCGTCAAGGACCAGTCCGACGACTGGAGCGAGATCGACGCCGGCGGCCTGATGATCGGCCTGAACGGGCGCGAGTCCACCAGCCAGGCGAGCGACGGCGGCGCCGTCGTGTCGTTCCAGCCGGACGGCAGCATCGAGGACGAGGTCGCCGCGCTCAAGGAGCGCGGCGCGGACATCCAGGGCGAGATCAGCGAGCACCCGTGGGGCAAGATCATCCCCTTCAAGGACAGCGAGGGCAACGACCTGCAGCTCTACTCGCCGCCGCAGGGCTGACCCGGCCGGGTGCGGGACGCACCCACGGAGGGACTGGAGGCCCGTGGCGACGCCGCCACGGGCCTCCCGTCCGTTCTGCGGCTGGCTACGCGGACCCGCGCCAGACGACCTCCGTCGGCAACAGCAGACCGCGTGGGCCGTCGTCGGTGCCGCCGATCTGCTCGAGGACCTGGTGCGCCGCCTGCTCGCCGAGCAGGCGCGCCGGCTGCCGCACCGTCGACAGCTGCGGGTCGCACCGCAGCGCCCAGGCGCTGTCGTCGAACCCGACCACACCGACGTCACCCGGCACGCTCCGGCCGGTGCGCTGCAGGACGTCCATCGCACCGGCGGCGACCGCGTCCGACGCGGCGAACACGCCGTCGATGTCCGGGGCTCGCTCGAGCAGCTCGCGCATGCCCTCGGCGCCGGCGGTGTAGCTGAACAGGGGGTTCCGGGCGACGAGGTCGGGGTCGAAGCGCTCGCCGAGTGCCGCGGTGAACCCCGCCAGGCGGTCCTGGCCGGAGTCACGGTCGAGTCCCGACGCCAGCATCCCGATCCGGCGTCGACCGGTGTCGACCAGGCGCCGGGTGATCTGCTCGGCGGCGGCGCGGTTGTCGATGCCGATGTACGAGATGTTCGCGGCGTCGGACGGGTGCCCGACGAAGCACGCGGGCATGCCGATCTCCTCGATCGCGCCGATGATCGGGTCGCCGTCGCGGGCGGACAGCACGATGGCGCCGTCGACGAACCCACCGCGCAGGTACTCGACCACGCGCTCGCTGTCGCGGGCGGAGTCGACCATGATCGTGACGAGCTGCTGGTCGGCGTCGGACAGCACGGCGTTCGTGCCGATCAGGATGTTGCCGATGTTGGGGTCGTCGAGCACCACGACCGAGGGTTCGTGGACGATGAGCGCGATCGCCCCGGAACGCCGGGTGACCAGGCTGCGGGCGGCGGCGCTGCGCACGTAGCCGACGCGTCGGACGGCGTCCTGCACGGCCTCGCGCGCCTTCGGGGACACGTACGGCTCGTCGTTGAGCACCCGTGAGACGGTGCCGCGCGACATCCCCGCTTCGTCGGCGACGTCCTGGATCGTGGCGCGCTGACGAGCGGATCGGACCTCGGACATGGGGCAACCATATCCGCCACTGAGGAGCCCTCGGAACGCCTCGCAGTTGACAGGGTGCAGCCGCTGGTGTTTGATCTGGGAGCGCTCCCAGAAACATCCGGCCCCGATCGGCCGGGGCGAACTGGGAGCGCTCCCAGAACACTGGGTGGCCTTCGCCGTCGAAGGGGTCGCACGCGACCGAGGCGGCCGGGGTCGCCCCGATCAGCGAGGATCCCCGTGACGACCACCACCCTGCCGACGACCGCCACCGGCGCGCTCGGCCTCGGCTCGACGGGCCTCGCGTTCGGGTGCGACTACAACCCCGAGCAGTGGGACCCCGAGGTGTGGGTCGAGGACGTCCGGCTCATGCGCGAGGCCGGCGTGAACCTCGTCGCGATCAACGTCTTCGGCTGGTCGCACGTCGAACCGCGGCAGGGCGAGTACGACTTCGCCGCGCTCGACACCGTCATCGAGCTGCTGCACGGCGCGGGCATCGGGGTCGACCTGGGCACCGGCACCGCCTCCACACCGCCGTGGCTCACCACCCGGTACCCCGAGGTCCTGCCCGTCGTCGCCGACGGCACCACCCGCTGGCCCGGTGGCCGCCAGGCGTTCTGCCCGAGTTCGCCGATCTACCGTGAGCACGCCCTCGCCCTGGTCCGCGCCACCGCCGAGCGCTACGGCGACCACCCCGCCGTGCGGCTCTGGCACGTGTCGAACGAGCTCGGCTGCCACAACGCGCACTGCTACTGCGACGTCTCCGCCCAGGCGTTCCGCGGCTGGCTGCAGGCCCGGTACGGCACCATCGACGCGCTCAACGCCGCGTGGGGCACCTCGTTCTGGAGCCAGCGCTACTCCGCGTGGGAGCAGGTGCTGCCGCCCCGCGCGACGCTGTCGTTCACGAACCCGGCGCAGACCATCGACTTCGACCGGTTCTCGTCCGACGAACTCCTCGGCCACCACCGCGCCGAGGCCGCCGTCCTGCGCGAGCTGAGCGACAAGCCCGTCACGACGAACTTCATGGTCGCCGCGCACATCACGGCGCTCGACTACTGGTCGTGGGCCGGCGACATGGACGTCATCGCGAACGACCACTACCTGGACCACCGTCTGCCCCGGCCGCACGTCGAGCTCGCCTTCGCCGCCGACACCACCCGTGGCCTGGCCGGCGGCGCCCCCTGGCTGCTCATGGAGCACTCGACGGGTGCCGTCAACTGGCAGCCGCACAACGTCGCGAAGGCCCCGGGCGAGATGCTCCGGAACACCGCGGCGCACATCGCCCGCGGCGCCGACGGGGTCTGCTTCTTCCAGTGGCGCGCATCCGTGCAGGGCAGCGAGAAGTTCCACTCCGCGCTGCTGCCGCACGCCGGCACCGAGTCGGGGACGTGGCACGACGTGGTCGCGCTCGGCGCCCTGGTCGAGCGGCTCGGTGAGCTGCGCGGCTCCCGTGTGGTCGCCGACGTGGCGCTCGTCTTCAGCTGGGAGAACCAGTGGGCGGCCGACCTGGAGGCCCACCCCAGCACCGCGCTCCGCTACCTGGAGCAGGTCCACGCGTTCCACGCCGCGCTCTGGGACCTCGGCGTGACCGTCGACGTCGTCGCCCCCGGGGCACCGCTCGACGGGTACGCGCTCGTCGTCGTCCCCGAGCTGTACCTGGTGCGCGACGAGCACGCGGCCGTCATCGCCGACCACGTCGCCGGCGGCGGGCACGCGATCGTCAGCTGCTTCAGCGGCATCGTCGACGAGCGCGACCGGGTCCGCACCGGCGGCTACCCCGGCGCCTTCCGCGACCTGCTCGGCGTGCGGGTGGACGAGTTCCTCCCGCTCGCCGCCGACGCCACGATCGCACTGTCCGACGGCACGACCGGCAGCGTCTGGTCGGAGCCGGTCGAGCTGCGCGGTGCGACGAGCGTCGTCGACTACGCCGAGGGCTCGCTCGCCGGCCGCCCTGCCGTCACCCGAAACGAGCACGGCGCCGGGACCGCCTGGTACACGTCCACGGTGCTCGACGCCGGTGCGCTGGGCGGCTTCGTCCACCGCGTCCTCGACGAGGCCGGGGTGCGCGCCGACCCCGCCGTCCGCCCCGGACTCGAGGTCGTGCGTCGCCTGGACGACACCCACGAGTGGGTCTTCCTGCTGAACCACTCCGAGCGCACCGTCGAGCACCACGAGGCCGGCCACGAGCTCGTCGCCGACCGCCCGGTCACCGGCACCACCGCCATCGCCCCCGGCGGGACCCAGATCATCCGCACCGACAGGAACCGCTCATGACCACCACCGCACAGTCGCCCAGCGCGACCCGACGACGCCGGGGCGGCGGGTTCCGCTACCGCCGCGCGATCGCGATCTTCGTCCTGCCGTTCGCCGTCCTGTTCACGGCGTTCTACCTGGTCCCCATCCTCTACGCCGTGTGGGAGTCGCTGCAGAAGATCGAGCGCCAGGGCACGTTCGGCGCCCCGACGCAGGTCTTCGGCGGCCTGAGCCAGTACGCCCTGGTGTTCCAGGACGGCGAGTTCTGGAGTTCCGTGCTCCGCGTGCTGCTGTTCGGTGTCGTGCAGGTGCCGGTGATGCTCGGGCTCGCGCTCCTGTTCGCCCTGCTGCTCGACTCCCCGCTGCTGCGCGGCAAGCGGTTCTTCCGCCTGGCGTTCTTCGCGCCGTACGCGGTGCCGGGCGTCATCGCCGCGATCATGTGGGGCTACCTCTACGCCCCCGACCTGTCGCCGTTCTCCGCCGTGACCTCGCGGGTCGACCTGCTCGGCGGCAGCACCGTGCTGTGGGCCGTCGCCAACGTCGTGACCTGGGTCTACGTCGGCTACAACATGCTCATCATCTACTCCTCGCTCCTCGCGATCCCCGCCGAGGTGTACGAGGCAGCGAAGCTCGACGGTGCGTCCCAGCTCCGGATCGCCCTGTCGATCAAGATCCCGCTCGTGGTACCGGCCATCGTCCTCACCGCGGTGTTCTCCGTCATCGGCACGCTGCAGCTGCTGACCGAGCCGACCGTGTTCCGCCAGTTCACCTCGACCATCTCGTCGACGTTCACGCCGAACATGCTCGTCTACTCGACGTCCTCGGTGCCGAACTTCAACCTCGCCGCGGCGTTCTCGGTCGTCCTCGCCGTCGCCACGTTCGTCCTGTCGATCGGGTTCCTCCGACTGACCCAGCGGAAGGCCGCCGAATGACCGTCAACGCCCCGTCCCAAGGTGACCTCGTCCGCGACGTCGGCCGACCGCTCGAGCCGAACCGGGCCTCCCGTCCGCACCAGCGCGGAGCGCGCGGTCCCCGTGAGAGCGTCATCTCGCGCAGCGCCGCGATGATCGTGATGGGGGTCTTCACCCTCTACTTCCTGCTGCCGATCTTCTGGCTGCTGGTCTCGTCCACCAAGACCGCTGCGAACTTCAACTCGACGTTCTCGCTGTGGTTCAGCGCCACTTCGGTGCAGGACTTCTTCGGCAACCTCGTCGAGCTGTTCACGCGGCAGGACGGCATCTACCTGCGCTGGCTGCTGAACAGCATCGCCTACGCCGGGGTCGCCGGCCTGCTCGGCACCGTGCTCTCCGCGATGTGCGGGTACGCCCTGGCCAAGTACCGGTTCCGCGGCCGCGAGGTCCTGTTCAACGTGTTCCTCGGCGGCGTGCTCGTGCCGGCGACCGCCCTGGCCCTGCCGCTGTTCCTCATCTTCAGCCAGGTCGACCTGACCGACACGTTCTGGTCGGTGTTCCTGCCGAGCATCGTCAGCCCGTTCGGCGTCTACCTGTCACGGCTGTTCGCGGCGTCGAGCGTGCCGGACGAGATCATCGAAGCGGCCCGCATCGACGGCTCCGGCGAGGTCCGCACGTTCTTCACCGTGGCCGTGCGGCTCATGTCGCCCGCGCTCGTGACGATCTTCCTGTTCCAGTTCGTCGCCGTGTGGAACAACTTCTTCCTGCCGCTCGTGATGCTCCGCGACTCGTCGCTGTTCCCCGTCACCCTCGGCCTCTACACGTGGAACTCGAGCGTGAACCAGTACCCGGACCTGCGCACCCTCGTGCTCATCGGGTCGTTCGTCTCGATCATCCCGCTGCTCATCGCGTTCCTGAGCCTGCAGCGCTTCTGGCGCTCCGGCCTCGGCTCCGGCGGCCTGAAGTAGCCCCTCGACCCGCACCCCTTCCCGCACCAGCTCTCCCCACACCACATCCGAACGGAAACAGCATGAAGACAACGAAGTTCCTCAGCGTCGCCGCGATCGCCGTGGCCGCCACCGTGGCCCTCGCCGGCTGCAGCACCGGTGGCAGCAGCAGCGGCGGTGGATCCGACACCGCCGCCGCGAGCTGCAAGCCCTCGGACGGCAAGGTCACCCTCGACTTCACGACCTGGGTGCCGAACATGGACAAGGTCGTCGCGATCTGGAACAAGGCCAACCCGGACATCCAGGTCAAGGTCTCGATCGTCGCGAACGGCAACAGCGGCACCTACCAGAACTTCTTCAACCAGCTGAAGGCCAAGCAGGCGCCGGACATCGGCCAGGTCGAGTACGACACCCTGCCGGCGTTCCGCGTGCAGGGCGGCCTCGAGGACATCGGCGCGTGCGCCGGCATCAGCGACGCGAAGAAGGACTTCTCCGACGGCCTGTGGAACCAGGTCACCTTCGGTGAGTCGAAGTCGGTCTACGCCGTGCCGCAGGACTCCGGCCCGATGGCGCTGTACTACCGCAAGGACCTGTTCGAGAAGGCAGGCCTCGACGCCCCGAAGACGTGGGAGGAGTACGCCGAGGACGCCGTGAAGATCAAGAAGCTCGGCGGCAACATCACCAACTTCGCCAAGGGTGACGTCAACCAGTTCGCCGGGCTCGTCTCGCAGGCCGGCGGCCAGTGGTTCGAGAACTCCGGCCAGGACTGGAAGGTCAACCTGGACGACGCCGCGTCGAAGAAGGTCGCCGACTACTGGCAGGACCTGATCGACAAGAAGCTCGTCAACACCCTGCCGAGCTTCACCGACCAGTGGAACAACGCCTACGACAGCGGCAAGGACTGGACCTGGGTCTCCGCGGTCTGGGGTGCGAACACCATCTCCAGCGGTGCGCCGTCGACCTCGGGCAAGTGGGCCGTCGCCCCGATGCCGCAGTGGAAGTCCGGCGAGACCAAGTCGGCCGCCTGGGGCGGTTCGTCGAACGTCGTCTTCGCGGGCAGCAAGCACCCGGCCGAGGCGTCGAAGTTCCTGGTCTGGCTGAACACCTCGACCGAGGCGCTCTCCGCGCTGAACAAGGAGGCCAACCTGTACCCGGCCTCGACCACCGGCGCCGACCTGCCGGCCCTGACCGAGGGGCTCGACTTCTACGGCGGCCAGAAGATCTACGAGGAGTTCGCGACCGCGGCGAAGGACATCCAGCCCTTCACCTGGGGTCCGACGATGACGCAGACCTACTCGGACGTGTCCGACGGCTTCGGGCAGGCGGCGTCCGGCTCGGGCACCCTGAGCGAGGCGCTCGAGTCCGGGCAGTCCAAGACCATCGCGGCGCTCAAGGCGCAGTCGATCCCGGTCAAGGGCTGACGGACGGCGGCTGACGTCGCGCGGTCCACGCGCTGACAGCGGACAGGAGGCCCGTGGCGGGATCGCCACGGGCCTCCTGTCCGTCTCGGGGTCGTGTTCCGGACCCCGTCGCGCGCTCGCAGCGCGCTCGTCTTGCTCGTCGCTACGCGACCGCGATCTCCTTGGGCACGCCCGGCAGCTCGTCGCTCGAGGCGATGACCTTCCCGGTGGTCAGGTCGACCGCGTGGACCTTCCGCTCGGCGGGGTCGGTGACGTAGGCGATGTCACCCTCGACCTTCAGGGCCGGGTGGGCGTCCTGCCACTCGGCCGGGCCCTCCCACGCGTCGATCACCGGGTACGACTCCAGCTGCTCGCCGGTGGTCTCGTCGAAGGTGTGCAGGGCACCGTCGTCGCCGAGCACGACGGCCTCGTCGCCGGGGCCGCGAGCCAGGTCGCGGAACGTGAAGCCGACGCCGTCGGGCATGTCCGCGACGGTGTACTTCCCCGAGGCCGCGTCGATCAGGGCGATCTGGTCGAGCAGGTAGCCCTCGCTGTCGGGGTCGTCGTTGTAGTCGCCGACCGCGACGGACGAGTCCTCGGTGGTGAACAGGTTGCCGGTGCGGCCGTACTCGGTCGGGGCGTCGATCTTCTCGAACGCGCCGTCCTGGTAGACCAGGGCGCCGTCGGTGCAGCCGAACACCGCGACCTCACCCTTGACCGCACCCTCGCCGTGCACGTCGGGGCACTCCTCGGACCGGGTGATCTCCGTGCCGTCGGCGTCCAGGGCGCGCACGCCGGAGCGGCTCTCCTCGGTGCCGATGGTCGTCAGGAGCGTGCCGTCCTCGAGCTCGATCGCGACGCCGTGGTGGGCGGCCTCGGACTTCGTCGTCTCGACCTCGGGCAGGTCGGCGCCGTCGAGCTCGGTGTGGTCGAACGTCGTCACGTCGCCGGTGCCGTCGGCGAACAGGGCGGTGCGGTCGCCGTGGACTACCGCGTGGCCACCGGTGTCGGCGGGGAAGACCGCGTCGGTCAGGGCCGGCTCGGCCTGCGTGTCGAGGACCCGGAAGCCCTCGGGCACGGTGACGAGCACGTGGCGTCCGTCGCCGGCGGGGTTGACCCGGGTGAAGCCGTCGATCGCGTCGTCGGCCACGACCCGCAGGTCCTGGTCGAGGACGAGCAGGCCGCCGTCGTAGGTCAGGGTGATGCGGGTCCCGTCGGCCTTCGGGGTCGCAGTGGTGTCGGACCCGGCGTCGGTGTTCGTGGCGCACCCGGTCAGGGCCAGGGCGGCCGCGCCGAGCAGGGCGGCGGGCCACGCGGCCCGGAGCGTCTTCGTGTTCGTCATGTCGCTCACTGTATTGATTCTCATTCTCATTTACCAGTCGACAGGCCGTCGACGATGGCCTCGGTGTTCGAGCGCATCATGCCGAGGTAGGTGGAGGCGTCGCCGTCCTCGGTGAGGGACTCCGTCGCCAGCGGTCGGATCTCGACGTGCAGGTCGACCTCTTCCGCGAGTACTTCGGCCAGTCGCGCGGGCTGCGAGGCGTCGGCGAAGATCGTCCGGACCCCCGCCTCGTCGATGGCGTCGGCCAGGTCGCGCAGGTCGGCGGCGCTCGGGGAGGCCAGGGTGGTCCCGCTCGGGATCACCGCCCCGACGACCCGGAACCCGTAGTGGTCGGCCAGGTACCCGAACACATGGTGGTTCGTGACGAGCGCCCGGCGTTCCTCGGGCACGGTCCGGAACGCGGTCGTCATCGTGTCGTCCAGGTCGCGCAGCTCGTCCAGGTAGGCATCGGTGCCGGTCGGCTCGATGCCGGCGTCGCGCAGGTCCTGGTCGAGGGCCTCGACCACGTCGACCATCCGGGCGGGGTCGGTCCAGAAGTGCGGGTCGGGGCCGCTGTCGTCCTCGGTGGTCCACTCCAGCAGGTCGAACGCGTCCCCGGCGGTGGAGACCGGCACGCCGTCCTCGGCTGCCGCCGCGACGTGACGGGCGACCCCTTCTTCGAGCCCGAGCCCGTTCTCGACCACCAGGTCGGCGCTCCGCAGTCGTGCGGCTTCCTGCGCGGAGACCTCGAACGAGTGGGGGTCGGCGCCCGGGGGCATGAGGACCATGACGTCGGCCTGGTCCCCGACGACTTCGCTGACGACGTCGCCGAGGATGTTCGTCGTCACCGCGACGAGGGGCCGGTCGGAGCCGGCGGTGGTGCACCCCGTGGCGACGAGGGCGACGATCGCGGCGACGAGACCCGCGGTCAGGGCTCTGGTGCCGGTCACAGTCCGACCTCGGCGAAGGCGACGGGGGTGACGGGGAGCTCGATCGTGCGGGCAACCCGGGCGCCGTCGGCGTAGTCGATCTCGTGCACGGTGCCGTCCGCGGGGTCGGCCGCGTAGGCGCGCTGGGCGTCGAGCTGCAGCATCGGCGCGGGGTCGTCTGCGCCGATGTCGATGAGCGCCGTCGTCGTGGCCACCTTCCCCGTCGAAACGGTCACGACGACCACCCGCCCGGAGTCGTCGACCCCGACCACGTGCTCGTCCTCGTCGTCCACCGCGACCACGGCGCGCAGGGGCCGTTCGGTCGGCACGAGCCGCCACGAGCCCTGTCGCACGTCGAGCAACCAGAACCCGGTGGTGCCGGCCAGTCCGGCGACGGTGGGCCGGCCGGCGCGTGCGGCGAAGGCCGTCGGACGCTCGGCACCGTCGGGCAGGTCGACGAACGAGGGCTCGCCGGCGTCGTCCACCACGACCGCTCCGTCGGCGCAGCCCACGACGGCACCGGCGCGGGTGACGATCCCGCCGGCGGGGTCGGTGCAGGTCTGTGCGGTGCCGGCGGGGTCGGTCGCTTCGCCGTCCGCGTCGAGCACGCGGACCGTGTCGCCGTCGGCCGCCACGAGCTGCTCGCCCATCGGCAGCAGGACGCTCGCGTCGATCCGGGTGGTCTCGTCGACCTCGCCCTGTCCCAGCGCCTCGCGGTCGAGCACGACGGCCTCGGCGCGGTCCGGCCAGGTGATCGTCGTCATGGTCTCGGACGAGTGCACCGCGACCCGGCCACCGCCGCCGATCGTGCCCACCACCCGCGGCTCGGCGGCGTAGTAGTGCGTGTGGTCGCCGTGGTCGACGGTCCAGGACCCGCCGTCGACGATCGTCGTGCGGTCGGCGTCGCTCGTCACGAGGAACCGGCCGTCGGTCGCCGAGTGCTCCGGTGCGTCCACGTCGTCGAGTTCGGTGGTCTCCTCGGTGAGCAGGTCGTGCAGTGCGGTCGCGCCGGATGCCGACACGGCCAGGAGGCGCACCTGGGGTTCCTGGGACTCGCTCGCGCCCGCCACGTAGCCGTGGGGGCGGGCGGTGCCGGTCGAGCCGTCGGCCGACGGGGTGCCCGTGGAACAGGCGGTGACGGTGAGGGCCAGGCCGGTGGCGAGGCCGATGGTGGACAGGAGGCGCGCGGGGGCGCGGCTGGTGGTCGAGTGCTTCATGCTCCCTCTCGAGACGGTGCGGCGGATCGTGGTGCTGCCGGCGCGGCCGCGCGCGCCGATGTCGGGGTCGGGGTGCGCTGCAGGACGACGGCGGCCAGGGCGCGTGAGACCACGACGCCGCCGACGGCGACCGCGGCGATGCTCGCACCGGCGGCGGTGCCGGCGTGCCAGGAGACGAGCAGCCCGACGAGGACGGCGGCGGCACCGATGCCGGCGCCGAGGAGCATCGTCGAGGCCACGTGCCGGGTCCAGGCACGGGCGGCGGCCGCTGGCGCGAGCAGCAGGCCCACGACGAGCAGGGTGCCGACGGCCCGGTACGAGGCGACGACCGCCAGGGTGACGAGCCCGATGAGCACGACCTCGGCCAGTCGTGGGTGCAGGCCGAGCGTCGTGGCCTTGCGGGTGTCGAACGCCAGTGCGGTGAAGGGCCGGTGGAACGCCACGGCGACGGCCAGGGCCACGGCTGCGGCGATCGCGAGGCCGCCGACGTCGGCCCGGGTGACGGCGAGGACGTCGCCGAACAGGATCGCGGTGACGTCGGTGGCGAACGACCGCGAGGACGACACGATGATCACGCCGAGTGCGAGCATCCCGACGAAGAGCAGGCCGATCGAGGTGTCGTACGACAGTCGTGCACGACGACGCATTGCCCCGACGCCGAGCACCATCACGCCCGCGCTCACCGCGGCACCGAGCACCGGCGGGATCCCGGTGAGGGTGGCGATCGCGACGCCGGGCAGCATGCCGTGCGAGAGCGCCTCGCCCAGGAACGCCATGCCCCGGACCAGCACCCACGTTCCGACCACGGCGCAGAGGACCGCCGCCAGGGAGCCGCCGACCAGGGCGCGCACCATGAAGTCGACGGAGAACGGATCGGTCAGCCAGGTCACGGTCCGAGACGCTACATGAAAACGAGTATCGATACTGATAGCGTGCTCAGGTGCCTGCGACCGAGCCGACCGACCCCGCCGAGCCCCGATCTCCCGTCCACCTGGACCGGGTGACGGCCGTCCTCGGCGACCGGACCGTCCTCGACATGCTCGACGTGACGTTCCCCGCCGGGGTCGTGACCGCGCTCACCGGACCGAACGGATCCGGCAAGTCGACGCTGCTCGACGTGGTCGCGGACGTCGTGCGGCCGACCGCCGGGCGGGTGACGGGCCTCCCGTCCGACGGCGTCGCCTACGTGACCCAGTCCGTGCCGCCGACCACGCTCCCGCTCACCGTCCGCGCGACCGTCACGATGGGGCGGTGGCGGCACCGCGCGTGGTGGCGGCCGCTCGGACGCGCTGACCGGGCTGTCGTCGACGCGCAGCTCGAACGGATGGCGATCACGGACCTGGCCGACCGGCCGATCGAGGAGCTCTCGGGCGGGCAGCGGCAGCGCACGCTCGTCGCGCTCGGGCTGGCCCAGCGGGCGGGGGTGCTGCTGGTCGACGAACCGACCGCCGGCGTGGATGCCGAGTCAGCGGCGCTCGTGGTGGCGGCGCTCGCCGACGAGGCCGCGGCCGGTGTCGTGGTCGTGCACGCGGCCCACGACCCGGCGGCGATCGCTGCGGCCGACCGCATCGTCACCCTGACCTGACCCTGCGTCCGTCGTGCCGATTCCGCAAAACACCGGTGTTCGTCTGTCGAACCGCGGTTTGCGCGTGTTCAGAGCACGAACACCGGTGTTTTGCGGGCCCCGGAACGGCGGTCAGGGGCAGGCGACGGCCACCGGTCCGGTCGGCGTCGGGTCGGCGGCGACCGGCTCGACCGTCGGCACGGCGCTCGACTTCCGCAGCCCCATCGCGACGAGCACCACGGCACCGACGATCGCGACCCCGCCCGCCAGCCAGAAGTCGGCAGCCAGACCGAACGACGACACCGCGGCCCCACCGAGCACCGAACCGGCGGCGATCGCGAGCTGGATCGTCGTGACGAACAGCGCGAGCCCGGTCTCGGACCCGGCCGGCGACGCCGTCGACATCCACGTCTGCATCCCGAGCGGCAGCGCACCCCACACCAAGCCCCACACGACGAGCAGCACGAAGACCCCCGCGACGGAGTGGGCGAGCAGCGGGAGCAGCACGACGGCCGCCGCGAGCACGAACTTCGACGCCCCGATGGTGGCGAGGACACTGCGGTCGAGCGTGAAGCCGGCGGCGAAGTTGCCGACGATGCCCGCGACGCCGAACACCAGCAGCGCGATCGTCACGGTGTCCGGGCCGACACCGACGAGCTGCTGCAGGTACGGCGCGATGTAGGTGTACGCGGCGAACTGGGCCGCGAAGACGAAGGCTGCGGCGATGAGCCCGACCCGGGCACGGGGCGCACGGAGCAGCGACCCGAGCGTGGCGAACCGCACCCGCTGCTGCGCGGGGATCCTCGGCAGCATCGCCAGCTGCAGGACGAGCGCGACGACACCGAGCGCCCCACCGATCACGAAGCCGAGGCGCCAGCTGGCGAGCGACGACACGAGGGCGCCGAGCGGCAGGCTCACGACGGTCGCGACGGAGACGCCGGCCGTGATGAGCGAGGTCGCGCGGATCGTCAGCTCCGGCCGGACGAGTCGCCCGGCGATCCCGGCACCGATGGCCCAGAAACCACCGATGCCGACCCCGAGCAGCATCCGTGCGATGAGCAGCACCCAGAACGACGGCGCGATCGCGGCGAGGCCGTCGGCGACGACGAGCAGCACGGTCAGGGACACGAGCACCACCCGGCGGTCGAGCCGCGAGGTCAGGACGGTGACGACCGGTGCCGCGACGGCGCCGACCAGTCCGGTGGCGACGACCATCAGGCCGGCGGTGCCGATGCCGACGTCCAGGTCGTCGGCGATGGCGGGGAGCAGCCCGATGGGCAGGAACTCGGACAGGACGAGCACGAACGACCCGAGTGCGACGGACGTGACGCTGAGCCACCCGCGGCGCGCTGCTGACGATGTCATGGGGGCGTCAAGCGGGTTCCGACGGCCGCCATTCCCGTGTGACGGCGAGCGGGTCAGGCGTCGAGCGCGCGCCGCGCGGCCGCGACGACCTCGGCGTCGGTGACGAAGTGCGCCGAGCCGTCGTCCCCGGCGCCCATCGGCACCCCGGCGTGCGTGCTGTCCGCGGCCGGACGCTTGGCCGACAGGTGCACGGCGGCGGCGCCGGTGGCGAGCAGCGCGCGGACGTCGGCGGGGGTGACCCCGGCGCCGGCCATCACCTGCACGGGCCCGGCGGCCTCGACCATGCGGGCGATCGTCTCGGCGCCGGCGACCGCGGTGGGGGCGGCGCCCGAGGTCAGGACGCGGGTGAACCCGAGCGCAGCGAGCGATCCGGCTGCGGCGACGGGATCGGTCGCGTGGTCGATCGCGCGGTGCAGGGTGACCTCGGCGGTGGCGCTGACCGACCGGGCGGCGTCCACGAAGCGGCGGAGGGCGTCCTCGTCGAGGGTCCGGTCGGGGCGCAGGGCTCCGACCACGACACCGGCGGCCCCGGAGCGCAGGACCGTGCGGACCTCGCGCACCATGAGCTCGACCTCGTCGGGGGAGTGCACGAACCCGCCCGGGCGGCAGCGGACCAGCGCGTGCGCCGGGATCCCGGTCTCGTGGGTCGTCTCGACCAGGGCCTGCGAGGGGGTGAGCCCGCCGAGCTCGAGCCCGACGCAGAGTTCGACGCGGTCGGCGCCGCCGTCCCGCGCGGTGATCGCACCCGCCGGAGAGGTCACGGCGATCTCGAGTGCGGCGGTGGTGCTCATGCAGGGGCTCCGAGCGGTTCGTTGGAGGCGGGGACGATGCGGGCGCGGAGGTCCGGTGCCGTCGGGAACACTCGATCGTAGGGGAACATCGGCCGCTCGATCCTGTGGTGCCCGAGGCGCAGCAGATCCTGGTCGACACCGCCCGGGGTGAGCGCGAGCATCCAGTCGGCGGACATGTCGAACAGCTCCGGTTCGAGGTACCCGATCTTCACGATGACGACGTCCGCCTGCCGCGGTGCCAGGTCGAGGTCGGTGAAGTCGTGCTCGTGGTGGTACGGCTTCCGCAGCTTCGTCAGGATCGCGAAGACGCTGCCGACCTGCAGCACGACCTCGGTCTCGGCGTCCCGGTCGCCGTGCTTGATCGCGTGCACCCGGCCGGTCATCGTGATCGGGCCGGCATGCACGTGGTCCACCGACGCACCGGCGGTCACGGTGATCGTCGCACCGACGCCGGCGTCCACCGCCGCGGCGACCGCGGCCGGTCCGGGCACGCTCGCGTAGATGACGGTCGGGCCGGACGGGTCCTGGAACTCGGGGCGGGCGAGCACCTGCGTCAGCCCCCAGGTCATGTCCCCGGAGCCGCCGGCCGTGGGGTTGTCGCCCGAGTCCGAGACGAAGTACGGCTTCGCTGCGCCCGGGGCGAGCGCGGCGTCGAGGCACTCCTCGAACGTGCCGGTGGGGGCGACGAACACGAAGTCCTCGCGGACGTCCCAGAACGCCGCCGCGAGCCGTTCGGCACCGGCGGCGACGGCTGCCTCGTCCCACCCGGTGACGACGGTGACGGCCTGGTCGCGGGGCTGGTCGGCCCACGCGTAACCGACCCAGATCGCGGCGTCGAGCACGCCCTCGGTCTGCTCGACGAGCGGGACCTGCGCGTACAGGGACTTCGCCGGCTCGAGACGGGTCGAGGTCTGCTCGCCGGGCAGCAGGACGGGGATCGGGATCCAGGCCTTCACGGGTCGCTGCGCACCGACGGGTCGTTCGGTGAGGACGTCGACGAGGTTCCGGACGGCACGCTCCTTCGTCTCGAGGGTGTCCTCGTGCGGGGCCATCCGGTAGCAGGTGACGAGGTCGACCTGGTGGGCGAGCTCGCGCGTGACGTTGCCGTGCAGGTCCATCGACGCGGAGACGATGACGTCGGGGCCGACGACCGCGCGGATGCGGCCGAGCAGGTCCGTCTCGGCGTCGTCGAGCCCCTCGACCACCATCGCGCCGTGGATGTCGTACCAGAGCCCGTCGACCGGACCCATCGCACGCAGCCGCTCGACGATCTCGTCGGCCAGGGCTTCGTACGACGCCCGGTCGACGATCCCGCCGGGTAGCGCGTGCCCGATGAGCGCCCCGCGGAAGTCCGCCCGGTCGGCCATGGTCGCCAGGAACGGGTACCGGGCGACGGCCTCGTCGCCGCGGTCCGGGTGGAACGCGGGGGCGTGGGTCCGGGTCGGCGTGAACGTCGACGTCTCGATGGCGAGCCCGGCGATGGCGATGACCGGGCGACGGGCACCAGCGGTGCTGGCGGGGACGGCGGGGGTGACGGGACCGGTCTCAGACACGGACGCTCCTGTTCCTGGTGGTGGACTGGGGGATGGGCGCGGAGAGCTCCTCGAGCGAGGCGGCGAGGCCCCGCTGCAGGGCGAACTGCCCGGCGCCGACGAGCCCGGCATCGGCACCGAGCGACACCGGCTCGATGGCCAGGTGCTGGGTCATCAGCGGGTGGCAGCTCTCGTAGAGCTGGCTCCGCACGGCGGCGATGAACGGGTCGAGGGTCGACAGGATGCCGCCCAGGTAGACGGCGTCCGGGTTGAAGAAGTTCACGTTGGCGGCGAGCACCTCGCCCAGGTACTTGCCCGCCATCCGCACGGCACGGGTGGCCTCGGGGTGCGCGTCCGAGGCGAGCCGGACGACGTCGGCGGTCGAGGCGACGTCGACCCCGGCGTTCGACAGGATCCGGACCAGGGCGGCCCCGGATGCCACCGTCTCCAGGCATCCGGTGTTGCCGCACGAGCACGGGGTGTCCCCGGCGGCGTCGATCCGCACGTGGGTGATGTCCCCGGCGGCCCCGGTCGACCCCCGGTAGAGCCGACCGTCGATGACGATGCCCGCACCGATCGCCGACCCGGCCTTGATCGTGATGGTCTGGCGTCGAGCGGGATCCTGCACGGTCTGCTCACCCGCCGCCATGCAGTTCGCGTCGTTGTCGACGATCGCCGGCAGGCCGAACCGGTCGCTCAGCCACGCGGCCACGGGGAACCCGTTCCACCCCGGCATCCGGCTCGGCAGGTCCACGACCCCTGCGACGACGTCGACGGGCCCGGGCAGGCTGAGCCCGACGCCCCGCAGCCCCTCGCGACCACGGTCGTCGGCGAGCCGCTCGAGCAGCGCGGCCAGGCGCTGGAGCCCGGCGGTCGGACCGTCGGAGAGCGCGAACGGGACGTTCGCGACCGACTCGAGCGCGCCTCCAGGCAGGACCACGCCGATGCGCGCGTGCCCGCCACCGACGTCCGCGGCGACCGCGTACTCGTCGACGCCGCCGATGCGGAGCACCTTGCGGGGGCGACCGCCGGTCGAGACGTCCGTACCTTCCTCGGCGAGGATCCCGTGCTCCAGGAGCTGGCCGACGACGTGCGAGACGGTCGAGGGGGCGGCCCCGAGCACCTTCGCGATCTCGGTCCGGCTGGCGGCCTGCCCCGAGGCGACGAGCTCGAGGACGCGGGCGCTGAGATCGGCCACGACTTTCTCCAATCCGGGCGGAACGGGAGCGGAGCACCGGTCGATGGTCCGTTCTGCCGCGAGCCTACGGGGCGGATCGAGCGGTCCACCCTTTCGTCCGTTCCGCAGTAACGCAGTTTTTACATCGAGATGTTTGTTTTTCCAATCGCTTTGGTCCTTGACTGTCCTCGTGCCGCTCGGCACCCGTGCTCCACCTCCCCGAAGTCCCTCGCACAAGGAGACACCGCATGTCCAAGCCCCGTCGCTGGGCGCTCCTCACCGGAGCTGCGATCGCCGTGAGCGCGCTGCTCGCCGGCTGTTCCGGAGGCGGCAACGCCTCGCAGGGATCGACCGACGAGATCGACTACGCGCTCCCCGCCAACTTCACGCCGAACTGGATCCTGCCGATCGGCACCGCCGCGCACCTCAACACGAACAACGGCTCCATCGCCCAGTCGCTGTACGAGCCGCTCGTCGCCTACGACGGCTCCACCGGCAAGATCGCGTGGAACAAGGCCGGCTCCGTCGCCACCGACGCGAAGTTCGCCGACGACGGCAAGAGCGTCACCATGACGCTCGGCGACCGGCACTGGTCGGACGGCGAGGCGATCACGAGCCGCGACGTCGGGTTCTGGTTCAACCTGATCAAGGCGAACAAGGACCAGTGGGGCTCGTACTCCAAGGGCAAGGCACCGGACAACTGGACCTCGTTCAAGGCCGTCGACGACACGCACTTCACCATCACGTTCGACAAGGCCTACAACTCGGACTGGATGCTCGCCAACCAGCTGAGCCACATCATCCCGCTGCCCCAGCACGCCTGGGACAAGACCAGCGCGACCGCGAAGGTGACCGACGCCGACGAGACCACCGCCGGCGCGAAGCAGGTGTGGAAGTACCTCAACACCGCCGCCGGCAAGATCTCCGACTACGCCACCGACGACCTGTGGAAGACCATCTCCGGCCCCTACGGCGTCAAGACCTTCACCACGGCCGGCAAGGTCACCCTGACGGCGAACAAGAAGTACGACGGTGGCGAGAAGCCGTCGATCACGACGGTCAACCTGCTGCCCTTCACCACGGCCGACGCCGAGGTGAACGCCGTCCGCTCGGGCGAGGTCGACTACGGGTACATCAACGCCACCGACATGGACCAGAAGGCGTCCTTCACCGGGAAGGGCTACGAGGTCGAGCCGTGGACCGGCTGGGCGATCACGTACATGCCGTACAACTTCAACAACCCCGACATGGGCGCCGTCTTCAAGCAGCTGTACGCCCGTCAGGCCGTCCAGATGTCGATCGACCAGACGTCGCTGTCGAAGGTGGTCTTCAACGGCACCGCCACCTCGACCTACGGTCCGATCCCGCAGGCACAGGAGTCCGACTACGTCTCCGACGTGCAGAAGTCGAACCCGTACCCGTTCAGCACCTCGAAGGCCAAGGACCTGCTGACCAGCCACGGCTGGGAGGAGCAGGGCGGCACGATGGTCTGCACCGACCCGGGCACGTCCGCCAGCCAGTGCGGCGAGGGTGTCAAGCAGGGCACGAAGTTCTCGATGCAGGTGCTGTCGCAGTCCGGTTCGACCGTGACCGACAACATGATGAGCGCGATCCAGTCCTCGCTCGCGAAGACCGGCATCGACTTCACCATCAAGACCGCGCCGGTGTCGAGCGTGCTGTCGCAGACCCCGACCTGCACCTCGGACGAGGCCAGCTGCGACTGGGACCTGTCGTTCTTCGGCACCGCGGGCAGCTGGTACTTCCCGGCCTACCCGACCGGTGAGTCGCTGTTCCAGACCGGCGGTTCGGCGAACTTCGGCAGCTACTCGAACAAGGAGGTCGACTCCCTGATCGACGCGACCACCACCTCGACCGACGCCACCGCCGTGCAGGACTACAGCGCCGCGGTCGCGAAGGACCTGCCGGTGATCTGGCTGCCGAGCCCCGACTACCAGATCTCGGTCGTCAAGAAGGGCCTGTCCGGGTTCGACCAGGACTCGCTCGCCAACTTCCACCCGGCCCAGTGGAAGTGGACCAAGTAGGAAACCGACCCTGGAGGCGCGGTGCGCGTCCGACGCGCACCGCGCCTCCTCCCCGGCTCACGTCTCCAATCCGACCATCGGAAGCCGCATGACCACAGCTCTCTACCTCACCAGGCGCGTCCTGCAGGCGCTCGCGGTGATCCTCATCGTCACCGTCGTGGTGTTCTGCTTGCTGCACGCGCTGCCCGGCGGCCCCGCCCGCGGCGTGCTCGGCGTCTCCGCGACCCCCACGCAGATCGCCCAGTTCAACCAGGCGCAGGGGCTCGACCAGCCGCTGCCCGTGCAGTACCTGCGGTTCCTCGGTCGTCTGCTGACCGGCGACCTCGGCACCTCGTACACGCTCAACGAGCCGGTCTCGCAGCTCATCGCCGAGCGCCTGCCGAAGACCCTCGTGCTCACCGGCATCTCCGCGGTGCTCGGACTCGTCGTCGCGATCCCGGTCGGGATGCTCCAGGCGGCCCGCCGCAACGGTGCGGTCGACTACGCCGCGACTGCCCTGGCCTTCGTCTTCTACTCGACGCCCGCGTTCTTCCTCGGCCTCGTCCTGATCATCGTCTTCAGCCAGCAGCTGCCGTGGCTGCCGTCCCAGGCACCGAGCGGCACCACCCTGGCCGAGGTGTTCCAGGACCCCGCCGGCCTCGTGCTGCCCGTGGTGACCGGAGCCCTCGCGATGATCGCGGTGTTCAGTCGGTACATGCGCGCCTCGACGCTCGAGAACCTGCAGGAGGACTACGTCCGCACCGCCCGTGCCGGCGGCGCCTCGACCGCGACGATCCTGCGGCGGCACGTGTTCCGCAACTCGCTGACCCCGGTCGTCGCGATGCTCGGGTACTACCTGCCGGTGCTGTTCGGCGGCGCGCTGGTGACCGAGCAGCTGTTCAACTACCCCGGCATGGGGCTGCTGTTCTGGAACGCCGCACAGTCCTCCGACTACCCGACGCTGCTCGGCTGCGTGCTCGTCATCTCCATCGCGACCGTCATCGGCACCCTGCTCGCCGACGTCGCACAGTCCCTCATCGATCCCAGAGTGAAGGCGAGCCGCGCATGACCGCCGTCCAGATGGCCCCCGAAGCCCCGGGTGCCCCCGTCACCGTCGCGGCCACCGGGTTCCGGCTCGCCGCCCGCCGGTTCCGGAGCAACACCCTCGCCGTGATCGGCCTCGCCCTGATCGTCGTCATCGTGCTGTTCTGCTTCGTCGGCCCGTTCGTGTACCCGACCGACCAGACCCACACACTGCTCGAGCAGGCCAACCAGGGCCCGAGCGCCGCGCACTGGCTCGGCACCGACGCCGTCGGCCACGACGTCCTCGGCCGCCTGATGTACGGCGGCAAGGTCTCCCTGATGGTGGGCATCGCCGCCGGGGTCCTGGCCACCGTCGTCGGCACCCTGTGGGGTTCCGTCGCCGGGTACGTCGGCGGCTGGGTCGACGCCCTGATGATGCGCGTCGTCGACGCCGGCATCGCGATCCCGGCGCTGTTCATCCTGCTCGTCATCTCGGCGATCACGAACCCCGGCGTCGCTGGCCTCATCGTCATCCTCGGCCTGGTGTCGTGGCTCGTGCCGTCCCGCCTGATCCGCGCCGAGACCCTGACGCTCAAGAACCGCGACTACGTCCTGACCCTGCGCGCGATCGGCGGCTCGCACGCCCGCGCGATCGGCAAGCACCTGCTGCCGAACTCGGTGTCGACGATCGTCGTCGCGGCGACGTTCCAGGTCGCCGACGCGATCCTGCTGGTCGCCTACGTCTCGTACCTCGGGCTCGGCGTGCAGCCGCCCGCGACGGACTGGGGTGGCATGCTCTCGGCGGGGCTCACCGCCGCCTACTCCGGACGCTGGTGGCTCATCGTGCCGCCGGGTCTGGCCGTGATCCTGGTCGTCTGCGCGTTCAACGCGGTGGGCGACGGACTGCGGGACGCCTTCGACGTGCGGGGCCGCTGATGACCAACGAACCGATCCTGCGGACGACCGACCTCGGCGTCTCCTTCAGCACCGAGTCGGGCACCGTCGACGCCGTGCGGGGGGTGTCCCTGTCGGTCGCCCCCGGCGAGACCCTCGCCCTGGTCGGCGAGTCCGGCTCCGGCAAGTCCACCGTCGCCCTCGCCGCGATGGGCCTGCTCTCCGGCAACGCGACGGCCTCGGGCAGCGCCGTCGTCGCCGGCCACGAGGTCGTCGGCGCCCCCGAACCCGCGCTCCGGGCTCTGCGCGGCTCGACCGTCTCGATGGTCTTCCAGGAGCCCGCGACCGCCCTCGACCCACTCACCCGCGTCGGTGCGCAGATCGCCGAGGTGATCCGGAACCACCGTGACGTCTCCGCGTCCGCCGCCGCGGCCGAGGCCGTCGACCTGCTGCGCCGGGTCGGCATCCCCGACCCCGAGTCGCGCACCCGGTCGTTCCCGTTCCAGCTGTCGGGTGGGCAGCGTCAGCGCGTGGTCATCGCGATGGCGATCGCGAACGCGCCGAAGCTGCTCATCGCGGACGAGCCGACCACGGCCCTCGACGTGACCGTGCAGGCCGAGATCCTCGAGCTCCTCCGTGCGCTCGCCGTCGAGACCGGTACCGGCGTGCTGCTCGTCACGCACAACATGGGGGTCGTCGCGGACTTCGCCGACCGGGTCGCGGTCATGCTCCAGGGCGAGATCGTCGAGACCGGCGGGGTCGAGGACGTCCTGCTCCGCCCCGAGCACGAGTACACCAAGCGGCTCCTCGCCGCGGTGCCGCGGCTCGACGTGGCGGGGGACCGTCCGTCGGCTCCCCTCACCGACGCGGAGACCGAGCCGGCCGGGAGGCCCGGTGCGGCCCCGGTGGTCGACCTGCGGGACGTCTCGGTGACGTTCGGGCGCGGGGCGCGCGCCGTCCACGCGCTCGCGGGCATCGACATCGCGGTGCACGCCGGTGAAACCGTCGGCCTGGTCGGCGAGTCCGGCTCCGGCAAGTCGACCGCGGCCCGGGTGGCGCTCGGGCTCATCAAGCCGACGTCCGGCACGGTGTCGCTGTTCGGGCAGGACCTGCGGACCGCGAAGGGGCGTGACCGTCGTGCTCTCCGCTCCGGCATCGGCGTCGTGCTGCAGGACCCGGTGGCGTCCCTCGACGCCCGGATGTCGGTGGCCGAGTGCATCGCGGAGCCCCTCGCCGTGCACCGTCGCGGGATGTCCTCGGCCGATCGTCGTCGTCGCATCGACGAGGTGCTCGACGCCGTCCGGCTGCCGCGGACCCTGGCGTCCCGTGCCCCCCGCGAGCTGTCCGGCGGGCAGCGCCAGCGGGTCTCGCTCGCTAGGGCACTGGTGCTCGAACCGCGGTTGCTCGTCGCCGACGAACCGACCTCGGCGCTCGACGTCAGCGTGCAGGAGACCGTGCTCGAGGTCCTCGGCGAGCTGCAGGACGACCTCGGCTTCGCGTGCCTGTTCGTCTCGCACGACCTGGCCGTCGTGCAGCACTTCGCCGAGCGCGTCGTCGTGATGCGCCAGGGCGTCGTCGAGGAGCAGGGCACGACCGGCACGACGCTGTTGCACCCCACCACCGACTACACCCGGCGTCTGCTCGCCGCGGTGCCGGTGCCCGACCCCGTGCTGCAACGGCAGCGTCGGACGGAGCGCCTCGCCTCACTCGCGGCGGTGACCGCGTGACCCTGGTCCTGGCCGGAGTGGACGTCGGCGGCACCAACACGAAGGTCGTCCTGACCACGCCCGACCTCGAGGTCATCGACCGCCTCGACCTGCCGACGCCCGCCCACGCGGGCGGGGCGGCGATCGTGACGGCCGCACTCGGGGCCGTGACGGGTCTGCTCGAGACGCACCGGGCCTCCTTGGCGGGTGTCGGGGTGGGCGCGGCCGGCGTCGTCGACCGGACCACGGGGACCGTCCTGGTCACCGGCAACTCGTTCACCGGGTGGGCCGGGTACGGCGTGACCCGCGCGGTGACGGACGCCCTCGGCGTCCCCGCAACCCTGGACAACGACGTGAACGCGTTCCTGCTCGGCGAGATCGCCACCGGTGCGGTCGTGGGGGAGTCCGACGTGCTCGGCATGACCCTCGGCACGGGGGTCGGCGGCGCGCTCGTGCTCGACGGACAGCTCTTCGCCGGCCCGCGCGGTGCCGCGGGTGAGATCGGCCACGTCCCCGGCTTCGGCGACGCCCGGTGCACCTGCGGGCAGACCGGGCACCTGGAGACCATCGCGGGCGCGCGCGGCATCGCCGACCGCTACGCCGAACGCTCCGGGCGGATGCTCTCGGCACGGGACGTCGCCGTCGCCGCACGCGGTGGGGACGCCGACGCGGCCGCCGTCTTCGCCACCGCGGGGTGGGGCCTGGCGCGGGCCGCACTGCTGACCGCGGGGATCCTCGACGTCACCACCGTCCTGATCGGCGGCGGGATCGCTCGGTCCTGGGACCTGCTCGAACCGGCCATCACGGCGGCGATCGCCGCGGAACCGCCGGTCAGCGGGGCGACGATCCGGCTCTCGCAGTCGACGCTCGGGTCCGACGCCGTGGCACTCGGCGCAGCGGCGCAGGTGCGGGCGCGCGTCCTGGAGCCGGAGACCGCGTAGCGGGGGAGCGCCCGGTCAGGGCACCCAGACGACGATGCCGCGCAGGTCGTGGAGCACGGCGGCGAGGCCGGCGCGCAGGCCGCGGGCCGCGCGGTCCTCGGTGAAGGTCTCCGGGTCGTAGTGGCTCGACGGCCCGAGGCCCTCGCCGCGGAACCCGCCGCCCGTCCAGTCCGCCGCCGTGACGTTCGACGTCGGCTCCGCGATCTCGGCACCGACGACCAGGAACTGCTGGTGGAGCGCGGTCGGCGAGACCGCCGCGAGCGGGTCGACCATGTGGTTGCCGACGGTGATGACCAGGTCGGGCTCGGCGTCGACGGCGCGCAGGACCGCGGCGATCCGGTCGTCGGGGCCCTTCGCCGAGACCGGGGTGACGGTGACGTCCTCGTCCGCGGCCCACGACTCGACGGCGTCGAGCAGGGTCCGGGTCGGAGCGTCGGCGGCGTCACCCGCGTCGGAGAGCAGCACGACGTCGTAGCCGGCGGGGGCGTGCACCCCGGACCACGAACCGGGCTCGGGGTGGATGGTGGCCTCGGGCGCCGGCGGCTGGTCGGGGTCGGAGAACCCGGTGCCCAGGACCCCGGCCGAGGCGTGCGCCGACGCGGTCGCCGTCGGGGCGGTGCCGGTGCCGCCGGTGGCGCCGTCCGACGCCCCGGAGCAGCCGGCCAGCAGAGCGGTGCCGGCGGCGGCGAGGGCGACGGCGGTCAACAGGGAGGTCGTCCGGGTGGCGGGGCGGATCACGGCACCATGCAAGCACGCCCGACGGCCGCTCCGGGCCGGTCCGGGGACCTGTCCGACCGCCGTCCCGTTGCTGGTCACCGGTTGTTCACCTGCCGGTCGTCTGCGGGCCGGATCGTCTGCGCGTGCCCTCCGGAACCACCGCCGCGCTCCTGCGCGCCCGCCCTGCCCGCTCCCTCCCCCTGTTCGCGCTCGTCGCACGCATCGTCGCCGCGCTCGTGCTGCTCGGGGTGGTCGTGATCGGCGTGCTCGGGGGAGCCGCACCGGCGTCGGCGCACGGCTTCAGCTCGGTGGTCTACGCCGACGTCACGTCCACGAAGCCGACCGTCGTGCAGGCGAAGCTCGGGCTCGAGTACGACCTGATGCTCGTCTCGGTGGCCACGAGCGAGCACGACGACGCGCTGCACGAGCAGGGTCAGCAGGCCTGGGACGACGGGGACTTCCCCGGCATGGTCTCGGCTGCCGAAGCCCACACCGACGCGATCGGGAAGTACGTGTTCGACCGGTTCCGGGTGTCCGGAGCCGGTGGGCAGGCCTGCACGGGCACGCTCGACGACACCGTCACGGTCGACCTGCAGGACGAGGTGCCGTACGCCCACGTGACCGCGGACTTCACCTGTCCGGAACCGTCGGAGACGCAGTCCGGGCACGTGGTGTCGTCGGAGCTCTTCCCCGACGACGAGACCTTCGTGCGCGACACCAAGACGATCGTCACCTACGACGTCGACGACCGGACGGGTTCGGCCACCCTCGACGCCTCGCAGCGCACGTTCTCGACCGAGCAGTCGGCGGGTGAGCGCTTCTGGGAGTTCTTCCGGCTCGGCGCCGAGCACCTGCTCACCGGGATCGACCACATCCTGTTCCTCGTGGCGCTCATCGCCGGGTCGCGTCGCCTGCGCGAGGTCGTCTACACGGCGTCCGCGTTCACGATCGCCCACTCGATCACGTTCATCCTCGCCGCCCTGGGTGTGGTCAGCCCGCCCGCGATCGTCGTCGAGCCGCTCATCGCCCTGTCGATCGCCGCGGTCGCCGGCTGGTACCTGTGGCGGCTCTGGCGTCGTCGGTCGCGGGCCGACGAACTGGTGGTCGGCGAGCACGGACACTTCTCGCTCGACCGCGCCGGCTGGACCCGCCTGGCCGTCGTCTTCGCCTTCGGGCTCATCCACGGGCTCGGGTTCGCCGGGGCCTTCGGTATCCACGAGGCGTTCTCGTGGCAGCTGCTCGTCTCGCTCCTCATCTTCAACGTCGGCATCGAGGCCGTGCAGCTCGCGATCATCGTCATCGTCTTCCCGCCGCTCTCCCTGCTGCGGCGGAAGGCGCACCGGGTGTCGCTCTGGGTGACGGGCGCCGTGACCGCCGGCGTGTTCGTGATGGGGATGATCTGGTTCGTCGAGCGGCTCGCGGCGGGCTGACGCTCGCAACGGAACTGCTGGCACGTCGCGTTCGTTCCTGAACAGCGACGAACTGTCACTCAGCGTTTACCAAGACGTTTTGCAGTGCATGCAGAGTCTTCCGTGCTGCACCATCCCACGTCTGAGAAACGGACCAACATGAGTCTCCTGTCCGGCGCCACTACCCGGCGCAGAACCACCACCCTCCGCGTCTGCGGAGCCGTCCTCGGGGCCGCGCTCATCGCCGGTGCCTCGATGGTCGGCACGAACGCCGCCACCGCTGCGACGAACACCCCCACCACCAACATCTCGACCGGTGGCCCGATCCACATCCTGCTCGGCGTCGGCGCGACCGAGAGCCAGCGCATCGCCTCGTGGTACTTCCCCACGAACGTCGCGCAGTCGCTCGAGATCCAGAAGACCGCGTCCATGACGGACGGCGTCTTCACGGACGCCAAGCAGACGGTCGCCGCCTCGGAGGCCGCGAACACCGCAGCCGACTCGAGCGCGACCGACTCGAACACCAAGAGCATCCCGGGCATCGCCGCCGAGTCGGGCTACATCAACGCGCACGCGACGATCTCGGCCCTCGAGCCGAACACGTCGTACACGTACCACGTCGGTGCGGCGGACGGCTCGGCCTGGTCCGCGTCGTACACCTTCACCACGAAGAGCTTCTCCGGCGACTTCGACTTCCTGTTCTTCGGTGACCCGCAGATCGGTTCGTCCGGCTTCACCGACGACGACGGCGCCGGCTGGGCGGACACGCTCAAGTACGCCACGTCGACCGAGCCGGACGCCGAGCTCCTGGTCTCCGGTGGCGACCAGGTCGAGCACGCCAACAACGAGTACGAGTGGGGCGCGTTCGCGGACAGCAGCGACGTGCTGAAGCGTTACCCGTGGGCCTCGACCATCGGCAACCACGACGTGGGTGGCAAGGCCTACGAGCAGCACAACCAGGTGCCGAACTCCCTCAAGGTGCCGGACTTCTACCCGGGCGGCAACACGACCGCGAACTCGGGTGGCGACTACTGGTACATGTACAAGGGCGTCCTGTTCATCGACATCAACTCGAACGCCTACGCGGCCGGTTCGGACGCTGCCCACGTGAACTACGTGCGCGACGTCATCAACCGCTACGGCGACGACGCGAAGTGGACGACGCTGGTCTACCACCACTCGATCTACTCGCCGGCCGACCACGCGAACGACCGTGACAACCAGCAGCGCCGGTTCGACTTCACGCGTTCGTTCTCGGACATGGGTGTCGACCTCGTCCTGCAGGGTCACGACCACTCCTACTCGCGCAGCTACGCGATCAAGAACGGCAAGAAGGCCAACGCCAACGAGCAGCCCGCTGCTCCGGAGGTCTTCTCCGGCCCCGGCGGCGTCATCTACATGACGGCGAACTCGGCCTCCGGCTCGAAGTACTACGACCTCACCACCCCGGACGCCACCCAGGGCTACGGCGCGGACCCGCTCGACCCCAAGGGTGAGCGTCACTTCGCCAACTCGGTCGAGAACCAGGAGCACGTCCGCACCTTCGTGAAGGTCTCGGTCACCGACGACAAGCTCGCCGTCGAGAACATCCGCGCCAGCGACTGCACCACGCTCAACTCGGCGGTGCAGCACGGCAAGGTGGACAGCTGCGGTGTGACCCTCCAGCCGACGGCCACGGCCGACCCGGCTGCGATCGGTTCGACGGTCGACAAGTTCAACCTGCACGCCACGCTGCCGACGACGACCACCACGCTCACCGCGTCGGCCGCGGAGCAGACCTACGGCACCGCCAAGCCGGCCACGGTCACCGCGACCATCGCCGGTGGCATCGGTACCCAGCAGGGCACCGTGACGTTCAAGGACGGCAGCAAGGTCCTCGGCACGGCCCCGGTCAAGGACGGCGCGGCGAGCATGACGCTGCCGAAGACGCTCGCCATCGGCAAGCACGCGGTCACGGCCTCGTTCGTCAACGCGGACCCGGTGTACTCGGGAACGAACTCGAAGACGGCGAAGGCCATGACGGTCACCGTCGAGAAGGCCCCGTCCCGCACCGCCATCAAGTACAGCGGCGGCAAGGCGACCGTCCAGGTGAAGGCCACCGGCTTCAGCGTCGACGGCACCGCCCGGATCTACCAGGGCTCGAAGCGCCTCGCCACCGTCACGGTGGAGAACGGCGTGGTCACGTCGAAGCTCCCGCTGAAGAAGGGCACGCACAACCTGCACGCCGTCTTCGCCGGGACCTCGGAGCTCAGCACGAGCACCAGCCCGACCATCAAGGTCGTCATCAAGTAGCACCCGGCACCAGCAAGGGCCCCGCGATCCCGATCGCGGGGCCCTTCGCCGTGTGTCCGGGGGTGGGCGACCGGTCCTACCCGGGACCGGCGCCGCACCGGCTGACGGGAGACCCGAACTCCCTACCCGTCCGCTGGTGAGAGCGGCCGGTCAACCTGTGGTGAGCATGCGCTCACAGGCCGGGATCGCCTAGGCAGCCAGGCCAACTGCCAGGCTTTGGGCGAATGTTCAGACATTCCTAGGTAATCACTGTGGAGAAGCGCATACTTCGAGCCACCGAGAATGCGCGCTCGTCGCCGACGTCACCCCGCCTCTCCTTGCAGGAAGCGGTCGGACCGTGCAGGCTCGCCATCTCAGACGCAGTTCCCTCCTGGTCGTGTCGGCGGCTGCCGTCGCCGCGCTGGTCACCCTCGGGACCGGTGGCGGAGCATCCGCCGCGACGGTCATCGACGGTCCGGTCAACCTCGGCACCGCATCGACCTACGGAGTCCTCGGCGCGAGCGCGGTCACGAACACCGGCCCCTCCGTGATCAACGGCGACCTCGGGTTGTCGCCGGGCACGTCCATCACCGGCTTCGGCGGCGCACCGAACGGCGTCGTCAACGGCACCACGCACCAGACCGACGCCGCGGCCGCACAGGCCCAGCGCGACACCACCACCGCGTACAACGTCGCCGCGTCGCTCTCCCCGACCCAGACCGGTCTGACCGAGCTGAACGGCCTCTCGCTCTCACCCGGCGTGTACTCCGGCGGCGCCCTCGCCCTGGCGAACAACGGTGCGCTGACCCTGGCCGGCAGCGCGAACTCCGTGTGGGTGTTCCAGGCCGCGTCGACCCTGACCATCGGGTCCGCCAGCCAGATCGTGATCACCGGCGGCGCCAGCTCGTGCAACGTGTTCTGGCAGGTCGGCAGCTCCGCCACCGTCGGCACCGGCGCCCAGTTCCAGGGCACCGTCCTGGCGCAGCAGTCCGTGACCGCCACCACCGGCGCGACCGTGCAGGGCCGCCTGCTGGCCCGCACCGGCGCCGTGACCCTCGACACGAACACGATCACGGCCTCCAACGGCTGCCCCGCACCGGGCACGCCGTCCGAGTCGCCGACCATCACCTCGGGCACCTCGTCCGACGGCACCGTGGACGTCCCCTACTCGTCCACCGTCACCGCGACCGGTACCCCGAACCCGACCTTCACCGCCACGGGCCTGCCCGACGGCCTGACGATCGACAGCACCACCGGCGTCATCTCCGGTACCCCGACCACCCCGGGTACCTCGACCGTGACGATCACGGCGTCGAACGGCACCAGCCCGGACGACACCCAGACGGTCACCATCACGGTCCGCGCCCCGGCACCGGTGCCCACCGCGACACCCACCCCGACGGCACCCGCAGTGGTGCCCACCGCCACCCCGAGCGGCCCCGCAGGCGCCGGCGGCGGCGGTGGGGGCGGAACCGACCAGCCCACCGGTGAGCTCGCGTTCACCGGCTCGGACCCGACCGTCCCGCTGAGCATCGCCGCGGCACTCCTCGCCGCGGGTGCAACGCTCATGGTCCTGCTGCGTCGTCGTCGCCGCACCGTCGGCCGCATCTGATCCACCCGCACGATCGACGGCCCCGCGACCCTGGTCGCGGGGCCGTCTGCGTGCCGTCGGGCACCCGGTGGTCGCACCCGTGAGGACCCTCAGGGACTGAGCCGTCACCTCATCCTCCAGGACGATCCGCGGTGAGCAGCGCGCTCCCTACTGTTGGCGACGGAGCGTGCGGTGGCGCATGCCCGTCGCACCAGGGGAGATCCGACGTGAACCGTTCGCCGAGACGCCGTTCCACCATCGCGCTGCAGATCGCGTGTTCGACACTCATCGCCGGGGCGCTCGCCGTCTCCGGCACGATCGCGGCGTTGCCGGCCACGGCCGCGCCGGGCGACGGGTCCACCGCCGCGACGGGGACGACCACGATCACGACGCCGGGCACGCCCGTCGCGCAGGGTGACGACTGGACGGTCACGCCGACCGACGGCGGGTACACCGTCGTCCTGACCCTCGCCGACCCGCTGCCGCTCCGTGCGGCGGCCCCCGTCCTGCTCGTGGACGGCACCGACATCGGCGTCGCGCAGACGAGCCTCGACCAGCGGCAGCTGACGGTCACCACGACCGACCCCGCGGTCGCCGATGCCCGCAGCGTCGAGCTCGGCTGGACGGGCGAGACCGACCTGCAGGGCAACCGGCAGGCCGCCACCGCGCCGCAGACGGTCGCGCCGAGCGAAGCCCCGGCACCCCTGACCGACGACCCGGCGTCCGCAGGCCAGTACGCGGTCACCCGGGCCGACTACGACCTGGGCAACGAAGCCGAGACGATCAAGGGCTTCGGTCGCAAGGGCGAGATGCGTGCCGCGGTCTTCGTGCCGAAGGACGCCCCCGGCAAGCGTCCGGTCGTGGTGTTCCTGCACGGCCGCCACGAGGCCTGCTACGGCGGCACGTACAACCCGAAGGCGTGGCCGTGCGGGAAGGGACAGACCGACATCCCGAGCTACCTCGGCTACAACGCAGCAGCGACCGCGCTGGCGAGCCACGGCAACGTCGTCGTGTCGATCTCCGCGAACGCGATCAACGCCCTCGACGGCAGCTACTCGGACGACGGCGGAGCGGTGGCCCGCGGGCAGCTCGTCCTCGACCACCTCAGCCTGCTGCAGCGCGCGGACGCCGGACAGGAGCCCCGGCTCTCGCCGCTGCTCACCGGCAAGCTCGACCTGCAGGACGTCGGCCTCATGGGCCACTCGCGCGGCGGTGACGGCGTGGTCCGCGCGGCCCTGCTCAACACGCAGCGCACGAACCCCTTCGGCATCCGTGCCGTCCTGCCCCTGGCACCGACCGACTTCGGGCGCATGACCCTGCCGGACACCAACACGGCGGTCGTCCTGCCGTACTGCGACGGCGACGTGTCCGACCTGCAGGGACAGCACTTCTACGACGACTCCCGCACCGCCTTCGGGGACGACGTGCTGCGCTCCTCGGTGCTGGTGATGGGTGCGAACCACAACTTCTTCAACACGACGTGGACGCCCGGCAAGTACGCGAAGGCGTCGTCGGACGACTGGTACGACGAGTCCGACGCGGTCTGCGGTGCGAAGGCGAAACACACCACGCGGCTGTCGTCCGACCGGCAGTACGCCATCGGCACGAGCCTGATCAGCGGCTTCTTCCGCCTGACGCTCGACGGTGAGCAGCAGTTCCTGCCGATGTTCGACGGCACCAACCGCCAGCCCGCCGCCCTGGGCACGGCCGACATCCGGGTGAGCGCCTCCCAGCCCGGCGCGAGCCGGCGTGACCTCGCCCTGTTCGACACCGCGAACCCGGCGATCACCACGACCGGGGCCCTGACGGCGAAGACCTGCGCGAGCACCGACAACCTGCCCGCGAAGCAGATCCTGCCGGCGTGCGTCTCGATCTCGTCCAACACCCCGGACTACACCCCGGCCTACCTGGCGTCGTCGGTGCCGGCCACCCCCGCCCTGCACGTCTCGCCCACCAAGGCGGCGACCGGCGGCCAGGTGCACGTCCCGGTGGCTCCGGCGGCCGGTGACTTCACGGGGTTCCAGGCGCTGTCGCTCCGCCTCACCCCGGACGACACCGCGACGACGAACGCGAACGTCTCGATCACCCTCCACGACGCGACCGGTGCCGTGGCGACCCGACGCCTGTCCGACACCAGCCGTGCCGGACAGCTGCTCCCCGGTACCCGGATGGCCCCGCGCAAGACGATCCTGCAGCAGGCGCGCATCCCCCTCGACACGTTCACTGGCATCGACCTGACGTCGGTGCGCGAGGTGACCATCGACGTCCCGCAGAAGAACAGCGGGGTCCTGCTGAGCGACCTGTCGCTCGTGCCCGCCGCGACCCTCGGCACCCCGGTGGTCACGAAGCGTCCCGCCGCACGCATCGCGGACCGGTTCGTCGACGAGGGCCGCACGCGCACGGTGGTCCGGGCAGCGGTCGTGCTCTCCCGACCGGCCGAGCAGGCCACGACGGTGTCCTTCGACCTCGACCAGGCGTACGACGGGCGCATCCGCCCGGCGGTGCAGCCCGTCACGTTCCAGCCCGGCGAGGTCTGCCGCACGGTTGCGGTCTCGGTGAACGGTGACCGCACCCCGTCGTTCTCGCGGACGTCGGACTACGCGATGACCCTCAGTAACACCCAGGGCGGTTCGGTGATCGGTGACTCGGTCGGCACGATGCGCATCCGCGAGGACGACGGCGTACGCAGCGTGAACGGACGGCCGACCGCGTCCGCTCCGGCGGTCGGGACCCCGGGCGACGCGTGTGCCGAGGCGCAGGCGACCAGCACGGCCATCGCCGTGACGCCGACGAACAGCCGGAAGGGTGCCAAGGTCGCGATCTCGGCGACGGGGTTCCGTGCCGGCGAGTCGGTCACCGTCAGCATCGACGGCGGTCGGGCCACCCGCACGACGGCCAACGCCGACGGCAAGGTCCGCCTGAAGATCACGAAGGCCGTGGCGGCGCTGGCGCCGGGCACGCACGTGGTGCACGCCCGTGGCTACGGCTCGGACCAGCGGGCCCGGGGCACCTTCACGACGACGAAGTAGTCGTGCGCGGTCCGGAGCGTCCCGAGCGAACCCTCAGGACGCTCCGGCCCCGATCAAGTCGGCGAGCGGGACGTCGTCGCGCGCCACGGCGGCGGCGACCTGGCTCAGCGAGCGCTGGTGGGCGCGGGCGTAGCGACGGATCATGCCGAACGCCTGCTCGACGTCGACCCCCGCCGCACGGGCGAGGTACCCCTTGGCCTGCTCGATGGCGACCCGGCTGTCGAGGGCCCGTTGGAGCTGCTCCGCGGTGAGGGTCGCGTGCTCGAGGGTCCGTTGCTGCAACAGGCTGATGGTCGCGACGTCGGCGAGGGCCTGCGCGGCTCGGGCATCGGCTCCGTTCAGCGCCCCCTCGGTCTCGCGGAACAGGTTCAGCGACCCGACGGTGGTGTCCCGCAGCCGGAGCGGGATGGCGTGGACGCCCGCGTAGCCGCGAGCCCTCGACGCCTCGGCGAACCGCGGCCAGTGCTGCCGCAGGTCGTCGGCGTTCTCCGAGGTCACCAGCCGGCCGGTGGTCACGGCGGTGATGCAGGGCCCCTCGCCGGCGTTGAGCTGGAGCAGACCGATGAAGCTGCTGCGCTCGCTCGTCGACGCGACGACGCGCAGCTCGTCCTGCTGGTCGAGCAGGTGGATCGCGCCCGCGGCGGCGTCGAACAACTCGACCGCCCGGTCGACCAGCGTCTGCAGGACGTCGACCACGTCGTAGTCCGCCACCAGGCTGTCGGTGAGGGTCACGAACGTCTCGACCAGTCGTGCTTCGCGTACCTCGGTCATGTGGGGAACGGTCCTTCCGTCGAGCAGGCGGGACAACCGTAGTCGAGCAGCGGACACGCGGACCTGTGGCTTGCACCGAGGAGCGCGGCGGCTCTAGCGTTGGACCAGCAGCCCCAGACCCCGGCCGCCGGAACGTTCCGCCATTCCGATGACGACCAGGGAATCCATGACCACGCAGCACGCCGGTACCAGCCCGCAGCGGGAGACCAGCTCGAAACCCCTCACCGGCGGCTACCGGAAGACCGGCTCCCCGGCCGGGCCGCGGACCGGCGGTACCTCGTCGTACTCCGCGCTGCTGGCGCAGGTGAAGGAAGCCGGGCTGCTCGAGCGCCGTCGGGGGTTCTACTGGGCGCTGTTCTCCGCGCTCGTCGTGGCGACGGCCGCCTGCTGGGTCGCGTTCGCGTTCCTGGGTGACTCGTGGTTCCAGCTGATCGTGGCCGGTGCGCTGGGCGTGCTGTTCACGCAGTTCGCGTTCCTGTCGCACGAGGCCGCGCACCGTCAGGTGTTCGCGTCCCAGAAGTGGAACGACCGTGCTGGCCGCTGGGTCGGGACGTTCCTGGTGGGCCTCAGCTACTCGTGGTGGATGAACAAGCACACCCGTCACCACGGCAACCCGAACACCGTCGGCAAGGACCCGGACATCGCGCCGGACGTGATCCGGTTCCTGCCCGAGGACGCCGCCGCCGTCAAGAACGGGCCGCTCCGGGTGTTCGTGCAGTACCAGGGCTGGCTGTTCTTCCCGTTGCTCACGCTCGAGGGCATCAACCTGCACCGGGCTGCCGTCATGTCGGTGCTCCGCGGGACGGGTGGGCGCAATGACGTCCGGGGGCGGGTCCTCGAGGGCATCCTGCTCGTGGCGCGGTTCGCGATCTACCTGACGGTGGTGTTCTGGTTCCTGCCGTTCGGGATGGCGTGTGCGTTCCTCGGGGTGCAGCTGGCCGTGTTCGGCGTGATGATGGGTGCCTCGTTCGCCCCGAACCACAAGGGCATGCCGACGATCGCGCACGACGTGAAGGTCGACTTCTTCTCCCGCCAGGTGCGCACCTCGCGCAACATCCGTGGCGGCTGGTGGGTGTCGTTCCTGATGGGTGGGCTGAACTACCAGGTCGAGCACCACCTGTTCCCGTCGATGCCGCGTCCGGCGCTGAAGCAGGCTCGCCTGCTCGTGCGTGACCACTGCGACACCCTCGACGTGCCGTACACCGAGACCACGTTGCTGCGTTCGTACGGGATCGTCGTCCGGTACCTCAACCGCGTCGGCCTCGGCGCCCGCGACCCCTTCGTCTGCCCGATGGTCACCGAACTCCGGATCCACTGACCGCCGCCCCGTGCCGAACCCCCCGAACGAACCCGGCCCGCCGCGCGCCGCCGTGGTCGTGAACCCGACCAAGATCGACCAGGCCCGCCTCCGAGCGGTGCTCGGCGCCGAGGAGCGCGCGCACGGATGGGACGAGTCGCTCTGGTTCGAGACGAGCGCTCAAGACGACGGGCGTGCTGCTGCCCGGGCCGCGCGCGACGCCCACCCGAGCGTCGTCCTCGTCGCCGGTGGTGACGGCACGCTCCGGGTCGTCGCCGCGGAACTCCGCGGCACTGGGATCCCGGTGGCGCTCCTCCCCAGCGGCACCGGCAACCTGTTCGCGCGGAACCTCGGTCTGCCCCTCGGCGACCTGGTGCGGTCCGTCCGAGCGGGCTTCAGCGGGACGGACCGCCCGATCGACGTCGGGCTGGCCGACCTGACCGACCCGGCGGGCACCACGACGTCGCACGCGTTCCTGGTGATGACCGGCATCGGGCTCGATGCGAGCATGGCCGCGGACACGAACGCGTGGGTGAAGAAGCGGTTCGGATGGGTCGCCTACTCGGATCCCATCGCCCGGTCCGTGATCGGCAACCGGCAGATCCCCGTGCACTACGGGATCGACGACGGCCCGCTCCGCAGCATGAGCGCCCACACGATCATCGTCGGGAACTGCGGCACCCTGACCGCGGGCATCCTGCTGCTGCCCGCGGCGCGACCGGACGACGGCATCCTCGACGCCGTGGCGTTCCGGCCGGCCGGGTGGTTCGGCTGGACCAAGGTCGGGTACGCCCTGACGCTCAACCGCTTCTTCGCGCGCACCCGGTTCGGGCGACTCCTGGCGCGGGTGCTGCCGACCTCACGCGCACTCCGGTACACCCGGGCACGGACGCTGCGGCTGACCGTCGACACCCCGGAGCGTGTGCAGCTCGACGGCGACGCGTTCGGCGAGGTGGTCGCGGTGACGCTCACCACCGACCACCACGGCCTGGTGCTGCGGACGGAGCCGGACGGGCCGCGGACCCGACGGGCCTAGCCGGTGCTGCCGAGGTCGGCGCCCCGGTGCACGACGTCCTCCGCCATGGCCCGGATCCCGCGGCCCGCACCGGCAGCAGCACGTCGCAGGATCTGGAACGCCTCGTCCATCCGGATGCCCCGTCGGTACGCGAGTGCACCCTTGGCCTGTTCGAGGAGCTCCCGGGCCTCGAGCGCGTCCTCGACCTGTTCCTCGATCGTGGTCGACACCCCGCGGTCGCGCTGTCGGACCAGGGCAGCCGAAGCCGCGTCGGCGAGCAGCTGCATCAGCACGACGTCCTGGTCGCTGTGCCCGCGGGTGTGGTCGGCGAAGACGCACAGCGAACCGATGGTCCGGTCCCGCAGACGGATCGGCTCGGCAAACGTGCCGTGCAGCCCGCGGTCACGCATCGTCGCCGAGAACGCCGGCCACTCCGACTCGTGCGTCGACACGTCGGGCACGTCGATCGTCTCGCCGGTCCGGTAGCAGTCGAGACACGAGCCCTCGTTCGTCCCGAGCTGCGCTTCCTCGGCCTCGCTGCTGCGCTCGCTCGTCGAGGCGACGACCTGCAGCACTCCGGACCGGTCCGCCAGCACGACCCCCGCCTCCGTCGCGGAGGTCCCCTCCACGCACGCCGCGATGACCCGGTCCATGGCGTCGAGCACCTCGAGGTCAGTGTCCAGAGCCGGCACCAACCGATCCGGCAGGTTGATCGCGTCGCTGGTCGTCATGCTTCGACGCTACGACCAGACCGATGGCGCACGGCTCAGCCAGTTCGCGTACCGGATCACGGCGTTCGGGTCCGCAAGCAGCCGCGTCCGTCGAAGTGCGGACTGGTGCGACCCCCGGACAGGGGGTCAGGATGACGCATCAGTTGCACAGAGCAACTGGCAGGTGCTTCACCGACAGAGGAGTCGTCATGAAGAAGTCCATCGCCGCCGCGTTCGCCGCGGTCGCCGTCATCACCGCCGGCGTGTTCGCCGCTTCGCCCGCGTCCGCGCTGCCCGTCAGCACGAAGGTCGTCGGCGGCGAGAAGGCCCCCACCACCTCGTGGGCGGTGCAGCTCGAAGCCTCCGGCGGGAGCATCCCCTCCGGCTACGTCAGCAACTGCACCGGCGAGCAGCTCAACGCCTCGTGGATCCTCACCGCCCGGCACTGCATCGACGGCATCGGCGCGATGAACGTCTACCACTCCAACTCCACCGTCAACCGCGGCACGGCCGTCGCCGTCGACCGTGTCAGCGCCTCGCCGGCAGGTGACATCGCGCTCGTGCACCTGCGGACCGCCTACTCGCTGTCCACCTACGCACCCCTCGACCTCGCCGCGACGGCCAAGTCGAGCGGCACCGGCACCATCCAGGGCTACGGCCTGCGTGCGAACGCGACCCAGTCCGACGGCCTGTACCAGGCCACCGTCTCGCTCACCGGCGCGAGCACCGACGCCTTCAACGGTCGTGCCCAGCACCTCACCGGCGTGACCGGCGCATCGAACCACGGCGACTCGGGCGGCCCGCTGCTCGTCAACGGCAAGGTCGTCGCCGTCTGCTCCACCGGCGACAGCGCCGACCCCGGCGCGAACACCAAGGCCGGCTCGAACTACGCCCTGCTGTCGCAGGCCTCGTCCTGGATCCGGACCACGGCCGGCGTCTGAACCACCTGACGGACTGGAGGCGCGGTGTCAGCTGGCACCGCGCCTCCAGTCCGTCCCCACCCGTCTCCAGAACCGGGGTCGCCTGCTCGGCGTCCGTCACCCACCAGCTGAGCGCCCGTGCGGGCGGTGCGACGACAGTGGGGCCATGAGCCAGTACGAGAAGCGCGATCCGAACACCCTCTACCCGGCACCGCCGTACCCGGAGCAGGAGCAGTCGCTGCCGGGCGCCGCGTGGAAGATGGACCCGAAGCCCGACCACGGCGAGGAGAGCTACGTCGGGCTCGGACGGCTGAAGGGGTACCGCGGCATCGTCACCGGTGCTGATTCCGGCATCGGCCGTGCCGCCGCCATCGCCCTGTCGCGCGAAGGTGCGGACCTGGTGCTCTCGTACCTGCCGGACGAGCAGGAGGACGCGGAACAGGTCCGCGACCTGCTCGAGTCCGAAGGCCGTCGCGCCGTGCTGTTCCCCGGCGACATCTCCGACGAGCAGTACTGCACGGACCTGGTGCAGAAGGGCGTCGACGAGTTCGGCGGCCTCGACACCCTGGTCATGGTCGCGGGGCGCATGGAGAGCAACGAGGACATCCTCACCCTCGACACGTCGATGTTCGACTCCACCTTCAAGACCAACATCTACTCGCTGTTCTGGCTGACCAAGGCCGCCGTGCCGCACCTCGAGCCCGGTTCGACCATCGTGACGACCGGTTCGATCCAGGCGTCCACGCCCTCGCCGGACAAGATCGACTACGCCGTGTCGAAGGGCGCGATCAAGCTCTTCACCGAGGCCGTGGCGCAGCAGCTCGCGCCGAAGGGCATCCGTGTGAACTCCGTCGCGCCGGGGCCGGTGTGGACGCCGCTGCAGCCGGGTTCCGACGACGCCGAGACGGTGTCGCACTTCGGTGAGAGCTCGCCGTTCGGCCGTCCCGGTCAGCCCGCCGAGCTCGGTGCCGCCTACGTGCACCTGGTCAGCCCGGAGTCGAGCTACCAGTCCGGGTCGACGATCACGATCGCGGGCGGAACGCCGGCGTTCTGATCTGCCGTTCTGGGCTTTTGGCGTTTTCGCGTTCTTGCGTTCGAGGAAGGGGACCACGTGTCCGGAGTGACGCACACCGTGCTGGTCGAGTGGGACGGGGAGGACCGGTCGTCCGAGGCCACGGCCCTGTCGCGTGAGCACCTGCCGCGGGTCGAGGGGGTCGAGTCGGTGCAGGCCGGCACGAGCGTGAGCACCGAGGGGCTGGAGGGCGGGTTCCACTGGATGCTCGTCGTCCGGTTCCGCGATCGTGCCGCGCTCGCCGGGTACCTGCCGCACCCGGAGCACCGGCCGGTGGCCGAGTTCATCGGGGCGGCGAGTGCGCGGGTCGTCGTGTTCGACGTCGAGGACGCCGACTGAGCGCTGCGCCGGAAGCTGTGTAACGCTCTGGTTGCGATGGCGGACGAGGGGTTCCGTTCCTCGTGGAGGCTCGACGTACGGTGGATCGGCCATCGCAACGGCGCGGGGGTCATCGGCCGGCGCTGCGGCTCTCCGGAGCCCGCGCCGGTCGGGTCCCCGCCTGCGGGCGGGGACCGTTCGACATCCGCCGACGGAGGGAAACAGACGATGCCCGGCAACCCGAACCCGTTCGTCCACGACGGCGCGAAGATCCTGCTCGGCGAGGCGGGAGCGGCGCACTGCGACGAGTGCGGTGACGCCGTCCGGCTCGACCCGCGGATCGGCAGCTGGAGGACCGTGCAGCAACCCGGCCCCCAGCTCCCGCCTGACCGGCAGCGGCGCAGTGCGGCGGGGGCCGCGTGAACGGCACCGCCCGGACCGCCGGGGTGGCCCTCGGGCTCATCGCAGCGATGGCGCTGACCGCCTGTTCCGGCTCACCGGCCGCGACGCCGACCCGGACCGTGACTGCGACTGCGACCGCGACCCCGGAGGCGCCGGCTGACCCCGACGCTGCGACCCCAACTGCGACCCCGACCGCGACCGATACGGCCTTCAGCCTGTCGGACCCCGCGACGTGGACCATCTCGACCCAGGAGGTCGGACCGATCGCCCTCGGTGGTCCGGTGCAGGGCGAGATCGACGACCTGGCAGCCGCCTACACCCGGAGTACGGATGCGTGTCCGGCCAGCCCGGAGACGACCTTCTGGGAGCGATCCGACGCCCCCGGGCTCATCGTCATCCCCCGCGACGGGAAGGTCGCCGGGGTGACCATCGGTGGGGTGGGGTCGGACCCGGTGACGACGAACTCGCCCGACACCGACGCCGGGATCGGCATCGGAGCGCCCCTGACCGAGGTGCGCTCCGCGTACCCGGACCTGCAGTACACCGGCACCTACGGTGAGGACCAGGGGCCGTACTCGATGTGGAGCGTGCAGGCCGACGGGCGCTACATGACGTTCCAGCTGGGGACGGACGGCACCACCGTGGGTGCTATCTGGGTGGGGTCGGTCGCGATGTTGCCGTACGAGTACTGCGCCTGACGCCGCCGAGGGTCGAACGTCGCTGCTGGCAGGATGACCGGTATGGCCAGCGCTGTCCGTCTCATCCGGTCCGACGTCCTGAGCGACGCGGCGCAGTACGCGTACGCATCCACCGTGCCGGCCGGGACGCGGCTCGTGTTCCTCGCCGGGGCCTGCCCGCTCGCCGCGGACGGGTCGACCGTCGCGGTCGGCGACTACGCGGGCCAGGCTGCCCGGTGCATCGAGACGATGCAGGAGGCGCTGCGTGCCGCAGGTGCGTCCATCGAGGACGTCGTGAGCACCCGGGTGCTCGTGGCGTCCTCACGGCAGGCCGACCTCGTCGCCGCATGGCAGGTGGTGCGCGATGCCTTCGGCGCGCACGACGTGCCGAGCACCCTGCTCGGGGTCACGGTGCTCGGCTACGACGACCAGCTGGTCGAGATCGAAGCCGTCGCAGCCGTCGCAGCCGGTGAGCCCACGTGACACCGCGAGGTGTCGAGGCTCCCGCGCTCCCGCGCACGCTCCCCTCAGAAGCCGGGACCCGCTTTGACCAGAGCGATGCCGACACCGACGAGCGCGAGGACGAGGCCGGCCACGAACGTCCGCGGGGACGGGTTCTCCCCGCGGAGCCTGGCCACGACGGGCCCGAGGAGCGCGAGCCGGACCACGAGGTACGCGATCGCGATGATCTCGGCCGCGAGCCCGGATGTGCCGGTCAGCCAGGCGTATGCGAGGACGGCCGCCGGCAGGAGACCGGAGGTGAGGATGGGCAGCGAATCTCGCAGCTCGGCGCGGACGGTCTCCCCGGTGAGGCGGTGGTCGCTCCGCGCACGTCGTCCGACCGATTCGGCGAAGGTGTGTGCGAGGAAGGTCGAGAACGCGGTGGCGAGGACGTACCAGAGCCCCCGGCCGCTCTCGGCGGTGTCCGGGAGCATCGGTGCGATCGTGCCGAGGATCACGATGTTGCCGTACACGAACGCGGTGATGCGGCTCGAGGCGTCCTCACGCGACAGGCGCTGCCGGCCCACGGAAGTCCTCTCGTGCGGGCTCAGTAGTACTCACCCTGCCGGTAGTCCCAGCTCGTGAACGTGTCCGCGAGCAACCCCATGATCCGGTCGACGTCGAGCCCCTTGCGGATCAGCGTCGGTGCGGGGACGACCGATCGGCGTCCGTCCTGCAGCGGGATCAGGGTCCCCGTGCTGTCGACCATCGACACCATGACGCCCTGCTCGTAGCGGGTCTCGGCACTCTGCTCCGGCTGGATGGACGCGACGTAGTCGTCCGCCTCGACGATCACGTCGGCGCGCTCGGCGATGCGCTCGCCGATGCCGTCGACCACGCCACGGTTGCCGGTGCCGGACGGGTTGGCCGAGCTCGCGAAGGCGAACTTGCCGTGCTCGGTCCAGAGCTCGCGGGCGGCGAGCTCACCGGGGACGCCGAACTTGATGACGAAGCAGGACGTCCCGCGGGTGTCCATCATGAGTTCGTCGGAGCCGTCCGCCGGCAGTGCCGCTCGACCCTCGTCACTCCAGGGCAGGATGCACCCGAGCAGGACGTCCTCGTCCCAGCACCGCTGGTACAGGGCGTCGATCTCGGGGGTGAGCTGCGCGATGCTCCGGAGCATCGCGAGCGAGCTCACGAGCACGACGCCCGGCTTGTTGCGGTTGCGTTCCTTCGCGTCGAACTTGCGCTCCAGACCCGCGCGGTCCGAGGTCATCAGGATGTAGCCGACCTTGGTGGGGACCACCGCCAGCCCGCCGTCGTGCAGCAGGGCGTCCACCGCACTGCGCGGCACGCCACCGTCCCAGTGCACCCGGTTCATGCTGACCTGCGTGTCGTCGTTCATGCCCGTCCTCGTCCCGTTCTGGAGCCAGACGATCGTCTGACAGCGGGAGCCTATGGACGGTGTCCGAGCCGGACAAGGGCGAAGGGCGCGACCTGTGGGCATTCTCCGAAGGGTTCAGGCGGGCTCGCAGTGAACGGCCGAGGGGCCCAGCACGCGCTGGGCCCCTCGGTCGTTCATCGGTGGTGGGTCAGGATCGCTTCCGACGACGGGCCTGCAGCGCGATCACGCCGACGCCGGTCAGCGCGAGTCCCGCAGCCCACGGCAGCAGGTGCATCGCGTCGCTCCCGGTGTAGGCCAGCTGGCCGGTCGGGACGGCGGCGGAGACCGCGCTCGTCGGAGCGACAGGGGTCACCACCGTCGAAGCGGTCGGACGGACGTCCACCGTGAACGCCGTCGCGAAGCTGCTCGACGCCACGGTCAGGGCGTGGGTCGACGCGTGCGGGAACGTCACTTCGGCACCTGCCCACGGGTCGGTGTTCGGGACGATGACGTCAGAGGTGTGGTCGGACGTCACCGTGAACGGTGCCGGGTAGCCGTCGGCGCCGTCGACCTCGTTGCCGAAGCGGTCGACGAGGCTCCCGCCGACCAGGAGCGTGCCGCCCTGGTCGATGGTCGGCTGCCCGCCCTCGAAGCCCACGCCCAAGGTGCTGTAACCGCCGTCGGGCTCGGGCGTGGTCTCGTTCTGGAAGGTCCAGACGGTGCCGTCGCGCTCGATGACCCAGCTCGTGGAATGAGCGGTGAGGAACGTGTCCTTGTCCTCGGCCGTCACCCGCACGCCGAGCGGTGTCGAGGCGTCCGTCGTGAGGTTCACGTACTGCGATGCGGTCGTCGTGCCGCTGGTGGCGACGATGCGGAAGGCGTACGTGCCCGAGTAGTCAGAGGTGCCGGACAGCACCCCGGTGGAGTGGTCGAGCGACAGACCGTAGGGAAGGTAACCGGATTCGTCTTGATCGGTCTCGTCGGCGTACGGGTCGTCGAGCGAGAAGTACTCCACCGAGTACGTCGGCTTCGGGAACCCGTCCGCGGCGAACGTGTGGGTGAACCGTTCCCCGGCCGTCGTGGACAGCATGACCGGCTCGTCTTCGGTGGTCGCCTCGGGGAACGAGGCGGCCTGTGTCACCGCAGCGGTCGACGCCGTTGCTGTCTGGTCGTCATCGCCCGTGATCGTGACGGCGATGACCTTGCCGGCGTCCGAAGGGAGGACGAGGTAGGACTCGGTCGTGACGGGGAGCGTGGTGCCGTCACCCGTCCACACGAAGGAGAGCGTGCCGGTGAAGCCCGTCCCCGTCGCGGTGAGGGTGCTGCCCACGGTCGCATCCCCGGCGATGGTCGCGGTGGGGTCGGCGACGGCGGGAGCAGACGTCGCCGGGGCGGCCGGAGCGCTGCTGGGCGCGGTGGTCTCGTCCGCGGGCACCTCCGTGTCCTCGGCGGCCGGAACCGGGACGACAGGAGTCGTCGCGTCGGGCGACGCTGCTGCGGTCTCCTCATCGGTGCCGGTGCCGGTGCCGGTGCCGGTGCCGGAGTCCGTGCCGGTTCCGGGCGCGGTGTCCTCGGTGGGGGCCGCGGCCGAGCCGGCTGACGCGGTCGCCGGTGCTGCTTCCGGCAGTTCTGCCGCCGAGGCAGACAGCGCCCCGAAGCCGGTGCTCAGGCCGATGACGGCGATCGTCGCGCCGATCGCGCATGCGCGTCGGAGTGTTGCGGTGCTGTGTGGCACGGGTTGTCCCCTCGGGTGTGCCGTCCGACAACGGCCGGACGAGTGCGATCGCCGGAAGCCGGCGCCCTCGGATCGTAGCCAACCTGTGAGGCGTCCTTGAGCCCGAGGGTGGGCATCACCCGCGAAGTGGGGGAGCGGCATCGCGTCGCAGTCGTCGCAGCGCTCATCTGGAGAGGTGGAAATATTCCCAGTTCGGGCATATGGTCTCACCATGCGAACAGCAGAGTTGCGAGAGCCGGCGTTCTGGGTCATGACCACCCTCGCCCGGGGACGGCTCCACGGGTACGGCATCATCCAGGCCGTCACCGAGCTCACGGAGGGCGACGTCAGCCTGCCGGTGACGACGCTGTACAAGACACTGGAACGTCTCGAACAGGACGGACTGGTGACCGGCGCCGGAGACGAAGTCGTTGGGGGGCGTCTCCGGCGCTACTTCGCCCTCACCACCCAGGGCGAACAGCGGCTTGCGCTGGAGACCGAGCGACTCGAGGTCAGGCTGCGCGCGGTGCGTGCCCGTCTGCCGCGCACGTCGAGCATCTCCGGAAAGGTGGCCGGAGCATGAGCGCCGAACTCGAAGCTCGGTACCGGCGACTGCTCGCCTGGTACCCGGCTGCGTGGCGGTCCGCGAACGCCGACGCGCTCGTCGGGACACTCCTCGACGTCGCCGAGGGCGAAGGCCGAGAGCGTCCGACCCGTCAGGAACGTCGGGCCATCGCTGAGCACGGCGTGGGCCTGCGGCTCGACGGGCTCGTGGTGGCCGATGTGCGGAACCCCGCGAGCACGGTGGCACTGACCCTCGGCACCGGGCTTGCTCTCGCCGAGTTCCTGTTCTCGAGTTGGGCGCCGTGGATCACCGGCAACCCGGCTCCGGGATCGATGGTGCAGGTCGGACCCTTCCGCGACACGGGCTTCGTGTTCGCGGCGCTCTGGGTGATCGCCCTCGTCGCTGCGCTCTCCGGCCGGTGGAACGTCGGGCGCGTCGTCCTCCTGGTGTCCGTGCTGCTCGGGACCGTGTCGCCGTACCTCGTGAACCGGTACCCGGGCGTCTGGAGTGTCGACCGGGCGACCTTGCTCCTGCTCAGCGCGTGTGCGGTCGTCGCGGTCCTCGGGCGCCCGCACCGCTCCCAGCACACCGCGGCAGCAGCCGTCGGATGGTTCCTGCTCGGCGCCCTCAGCTACTGCAGCGGCAGTGATCCCGGACAGTGGCAGTACAGCCGGTCCCTGTGGGACGGGAACCTCTACGCCTGGTACGGGACGGCAGTGCTCGAGATCAGCGCCGTCGTTCTCGCGATCATGCGGTGGTGGCGGACAGCGTTCACGATCGTCCTGAGTCTCGTCCCGTACGTCGGGGCGCTCGCGGTGAACGAAGTCCGCGCGATGGACGTCGGGAGCGGGTCCGTCGAGTTGGTGGCACTCCCGGTGGCCCTCGGGCTGGTCCTGCTCGTCCTCCACGGTCGTGGTTCCCTTGCGCTCCCACCGCGGAGACCTGTGCGGCCCGCTCGCTAGTCCGGCCGCGTCGGAGTCGGGGCACACAGAGATCGAACCCCCGCCTCACTCCACCAACGACTGCGTCCCCACCACGATCGCCAGCGCCAGACGCTCCGCGTCCACTGAACCGGGCTCGGCCGTGTACGCCAGGATCCGCAGGTCCTCGGGCCCGACGACCAGGGTGTCGCAGTCGAGCGTGATCAGCCCGACGTCCGGGTGGTCGATCACCTTCCGGCGGGCGGTCTCGCCGAGCGCGGTCGCGCCCGAGTCCCACAGCTCGACGAACCGCGGGCTCGCCGCCCGAAGGTCCCGCACGAGCTGCTGCAGCTGGCGGTCGAGCGGGTAGCGCGCCGCGGTCATCCGGAGCCCCGCCACCAGGTTCGCCTCGAACGCCGCCTGCTCCTCGGGCGTGTGCACGGCTCGGCTGCCGGACCCGACCAGGTGCCGCCACGCGGTGTTCCGGTCGTTCCCGCGCAGCGCGCCGATCGGCCCCATCAGTGCGTCGTACGGGGCGTTGGCGACGAGCAGGTTCCCCGCGGCGTCGAGGACCGCGACCGGGGTGTCCGCCAGCCGGTCGAGCAGTCGCTGCACGCTCGGCGGGATCCTCGACGGGACCACGTCGGCACCGGGGAGCGCGTGCCCGGCGAGCCGGTAGAGCAGCTCGCGGTCGGCATCAGCGACCCGCAGCGCCCTCGCGAGCGCCTCGACGACCTGGGCGGACGGCGTGGTCGCCCGCCCCTGCTCGAGCCGGGTCAGGTAGTCGGCGGAGATCCCCGCGAGCCCGGCCAGTTCCTCTCGGCGCAGACCGGACGCACGCCGACGGGGCCCGACGACCACTCCCGCCGCCTCGGGGGAGACGTGGTCGCGCAGCCGCCGCAGGGTGTGCCCGAAGTCCGTGTCCGCCATGTCCCCAGTCTGCGCGCGACGGTCGACCGGGTCCTGGCCCTGCCGGTCTTACGACAACCGGTCGACTCCCTGCGGTCGTCGCAGAGCGTGACGCTGGATCCATGACAACGACACTCATCACCGGGGCCACCCGCGGCCTCGGCAAGGAAACCGCCCGCCAGCTCGTCGAGGCGGGCCACACCGTCTGGATCGGCGCACGTGACGCCGACCAGGGCACCACGGTCGCCGCCGAGATCGGCGCTCGCTCCGTCCAGCTCGACGTCCGCGACGACGACTCGGTCGCCGCGGCCTTCGCCCACGTCGACGCGAACGGCGGACTCGACGTGCTGGTCAACAACGCCGGCATCGCCGTCTGGGGGCAGAGCGGGCCCGAGGCGCTCGCCGTCTTCGACACGAACGCCGTCGGCACGATCCGCGCGACCGAGGCCGCGCTGCCGCTCCTGCGTCGCTCCGCGAACCCGATCGTGGTGAACCTGTCGAGCGCGCTCGGCTCCTTCACCGCCACCCACGACCCGTCGAAGCCGGCGTTCAGCGTGCCGGCCGTGGTCTACGGCGCGTCCAAGGCCGCCGTCTCGATGCTGACGGTGCAGTACGCGCGCGTCGTGCCCGAGGTGCACTTCGTCGCGATCGAGCCCGGCTACACGGCCACCGAGTTCGGTGGCATGCCGAACCCGCACGGTCGCCCCGTCGAGGTCAGCGCCGCGACGATCGCGGCCGCCGCGAGCGCGGGCCCGGAGGGCCCCACCGGCGTGTTCCTGGAGGACGGCCAGACGCTCGGGTGGTGACGTCGTGACGGCCTGGAGGCCCGTGGCGGCGCCGCCACGGGCCTCCAGGCCGTCATCCGCTCGCGTCTACAGCAGCTGGCGCGCGTTGGTGGACGCGAGGTCCAGCAGCTCGTCGCCGCGACCCGACAGCACCGTGCGGATGGCGTAGAGCGTGAAGCCCTTCGCCTGCTCGAGCGTGACCGCCGGGGGCATCGAGAGCTCCTGGCGGTTCGCGCGGACCGACACGAGCGCGGGGCCGTCGTGCGCGAGCGCGGCGGCCATCGCGTCCTCGAAGTCGTCGGAAACGTCGACGTGGAACCCCTTGATGCCGATCGCCTCGGCGACGGCGGCGAAGTCGGGGTTCTGCAGCTCGGTCCCGTAGTTCACGAAGCCGGCGGCCTTCATCTCGAGCTCGACGAAGTTGAGCGACGAGTTGTCGAACACGACGATCTTCACCGGCAGCTTGTTCTGCACGATCGTGATGAGCTCACCGAGGAGCATCGTCAGCCCGCCGTCACCGGCCAGGGCGATCACCTGCCGGTCCGGGAACGCCGTCTGCGCACCGATCGCCTGCGGGACGGCGTTCGCCATCGTGCCGTGCACGAACGAGCCGATCAGTCGGCGCTTGCCGTTCATCGTGAGGTAGCGCGAGGCCCAGACGACGGGGGAGCCGACGTCGGGGATGAAGACGGCGTCCTCGGCGGCGAGCCGGTCGAGCACCCGGGCGACGTACTGCGGGTGCAGCGGCTTCTTCTTCCCGGCGGGCACGGCCAGGTCGTCGAGCTTCTCGCGGGTCTTCCGGTAGTGCTTGAGCGAGTCCTCCAGGTGCTTCGTCGGGTGCGAGCCGGTCAGCAGCGGGATGAGGGCGAGGGCGGTGTCCTTGACGGTGCCGACCAGCCCGATGTCGACGGGGTGCCGCCGGCCGAGCTGCGAGCCGCGGATGTCGACCTGCACGTGCTTCGCCTTGGCCGGGAAGAACTGCTGGTACGGGAAGTCCGTTCCGAGCATGAGCACGACGTCGGCGTCCTCCATGGCGCGGTACCCGGAGGCGAAGCCGAGCAGCCCCGTCATGCCGACGTCGTACGGGTTGTCGTACTCGATGTACTCCTTGCCGCGCAGCGCGTGCACGATCGGGGCCTGCAGCCGCTCGGCCAGGGCAACGACCTCGTCGTGGGCGTCCGCGACGCCGGCTCCGGCCAGGATCGTGATCCGGTCGGCACCGTTCAGCAGGTCGGCGGTGCGCTGCAGCTCGGCCTCGCTCGGCACGATGCGCGGGGTGGCCCGCTCGATGCGGGTGGCGCGGTCGTCCTTCGCCTCGGCGAGCAGCACGTCGCCCGGGATCACGAGCACGGCGACGCCGCGCTTCTCGATCGCCTCGCGCATCGCGATCTCGAGCAGGCGGGGCATCTGGACGGGGTCGGCGACGTACTCGACGTAGACGGAGCACTCGCGGAAGAGCTCCTGCGGGTGGGTCTCCTGGAAGTAGCCGGAGCCGATCTCCGCCGTGGGGATGTGGGCGGCGATCGCCAGCACCGGCACCCGCGAACGGTTCGCGTCGTACAGGCCGTTGATCAGGTGCAGGTTGCCGGGCCCGCAGCTGCCGGCGCAGACGGTCAGGTCGCCGGTCAGGGCGGCCTCGGCAGAGGCGGCGAACGCGGCCGCCTCCTCGTGACGGACGTGCTCCCACCGCATCGTGCCGTCCTTGCGCAGGGCGTCGGTGAAGCCGTTCAGGGAGTCACCGGGCAGCCCGTAGACCCGGTGGATGTCGTTGGCGCGGAGGGTGGCGACGATGTTCTCGGCAACGGTTGGCATGCGTCCTGTCTACTCCCGACCGCCGCGCTGAACGCTTTCGGAGTTTTGTGAGGCTCACTCGCCCTGGGATGCCGGGGTCGGACTGCGACGATGGCGGGATGACCGACGACGCGCCGCTCCTCCGTCCCCGCCGACGGGAGCCCGCCGCGTACGGGATCCTCGAGCGCTCGCCGTACCCGCTCGTCTCGGTGGCGATCGCCGTCATCGCGGTCGTCGTCATCACCATCGTCGGGTTCACCCTCGGCACCGTGGACCTCGGGCTGTCCAAGGCCCTCAACGCGCTGCACACCGGGTTCATCGGTGCGTTCAGCACGGCGGTCTACCACGTGATCAGTCCGGCACCGGCGATCGGGATCACGGTCGTCGTCGTCGCCGTGATCTGGTGGCGCACGCGCGACCTGCGACCGGCCCTGGCGTTCGGCGGCACCATCGCGATCACGTGGGTGCCGTCCGCGATCGTGAAGGAGATCGTGCACCGCGCCCGACCCGACGTGGCCGTGCTGCCGCACCCGTTCCCCGTGCAGCCCGACCCCGGGTACCCGAGTGGGCACACGGTCTACATCACGGCGTTCGTCATCGCCCTGATCTGGCTGCTCCGCGAGACGCGGTGGCACCGGCTCGCCCTGACGCTCGGGGTCGTGGCCATCGTGATCGTGTTCTTCGCGGTGTCGATCGATGCGGTGCACTACCCGACCGACGCCGCTGCCTCGATCCTGTGGGCGCTCGCCGTGGCGCCGGGGGTGCGGGTGGTGTGGGTCGACTGGCTCATGCCGCGGGTGCCGTTCCTGCGGCCGGGGCGGGGCGCGCGGCGCGCGCCCGGCGTCCGGCGGGGGGGGGCTGCTGTACCCACCCGACGCCGCGGCCGCTACTCCCCGGG
>NZ_QKTB01000008.1:0-129822 GCF_003234405.1 Curtobacterium sp. MCLR17_045 | reverse complement strand
CGAGAGGGAAACGCCCGGTCACATTCCGAACCCGGAAGCTAAGCCTCTCAGCGCCGATGGTACTGCAAGGGGGACCTTGTGGGAGAGTAGGACGCCGCCGGACTTAACGTAGTAAGAACCAGGGAGCCCCTGACCATTCGTGGTCAGGGGTTTTCTGCGTTCACGGCCCCTCCACAGGGCAGGTGGGAGGGACTGACGCCGCGGTAGGGTTGTCGGGTCATGACTGCGCCATTCACCACTGCCTCCGGCTCCGACATCCGCGTCCGCTTCTGCCCGAGCCCGACGGGGACCCCGCACGTGGGGCTCATCCGCACCGCGCTCTTCAACTGGGCCTACGCTCGCCACACCGGCGGCAAGCTCGTGTTCCGCATCGAGGACACCGATGCCGCCCGCGACAGCGAGGAGTCGTACGGGCAGATCCTCGACGCGCTCCGCTGGCTGCGGCTCGACTGGGACGAGGGCGTGGACGCCGGCGGCGAGCACGGACCGTACCGGCAGTCTGAGCGCACCGCGATCTACGACGATGTGATCGCGAAGCTCAAGGAGTCGGGTCACATCTACGAGTCCTTCGTCACGCCGGACGAGATGGAAGCCCGGAACAAGGCGGCCGGTCGTGACCCCAAGCAGGGCTACGACAACCACGAGCGCGACCTGACCGATGCCGAGCGCCAGGCGTTCCGCGACGAGGGCCGCGAGCCGGCGCTCCGCCTGCGGGTCCCCGACCGTGACCTGAGCTTCGACGACCTGGTGCGCGGGGAGATCACCTTCAAGCAGGGCACGTTCCCCGACTTCGTGGTGGTCCGCCCGAACGGCAAGCCGCTGTACACGTTCACGAACCCGGTCGACGACGCCCTGATGGGCATCACGCACGTGCTCCGGGGCGAGGACCTGCTGTCGTCGACCCCGCGCCAGATCGCTCTGTACGAGGCGCTGTACGAGATCGGCCTCGCGCCCTCCATCCCCGTGTTCGGACACCTGCCGTACGTGATGGGGGAGGGCAACAAGAAGCTCTCGAAGCGTGACCCCGAGTCGAACCTGTTCCACCACCGCGCCGCCGGCATGATCCCCGAGGGGCTCGTCAACTACCTGGCGCTGCTCGGCTGGTCGATCGGGCCCGACCGCGACGTGTTCTCGATCGACGAGATGGTCGCGGCGTTCGACGTCACCGACGTGAACCCGAACCCGGCCCGCTTCGACCACAAGAAGGCCGAGGCGATCAACGGGGACCACATCCGTCTGCTGGCGCCCGAGGACTTCCGGTCGCGTCTGCTGCCGTACCTGTCGGAGTTCATCAGTGACCCGGCGACCCCGGAGCAGCTCGAGGTCCTGACCAAGGCGGCTCCGCTCGTGCAGGAGCGCATGCAGCTGCTCGGCGAGGCGCCGGCGATGCTCGGCTTCCTGTTCACCTCCGACGCCGACCTGGTGGTCGAGGACGACGCACTGGCCTCGCTCAAGGGCGACACGGCGACGGTCCTGACCGCGAGCACCGCCGCGCTCGAGGTCGTCCAGGACTGGACCACCGAGGCCATCGAGGGTGCGCTCCGTGCGGCCCTCATCGACGAGCTCGGCCTGAAGCCCCGCGTCGCCTTCGGCCCGCTGCGCGTGGCGGTGTCCGGACGCCGGATCAGCCCGCCGCTGTTCGAGTCGATGGAGATCCTGGGCAAGGAGTCCACCCTGACCCGGCTCCGCGCCCTCGCGGCGCGCTGACCGACCGTGAGCAGTACGGAGCACGCCGACCAGGTCGTGTACGACGTCGCGGTCATCGGCGCCGGGCCGGCCGGGCTGAGCGCTGCGCTCAACCTGGTCCGGGCGAAGCGCACCGTGCTGCTCGTCGACGCCAACCGCCCCCGGAACGCCGCGACGCTGCGGTCGCACGGGTTCCTGACGCGGGACGGCATCTCGCCGCTCGAACTCCGCAAGCTCGGGCGGACCGAGGTCGAGGGGTACCCGGAAGCGACGGTCGTCCAGTCCGTCGTCGACCTGGTGGCCCCGGACCCCGACACGGACACCTGGCAGGTGCACGGCTCGTGGCGCGGCACCGAGCTCGAGGCCCGCGCCCGGACGGTCGTCGTGGCGACGGGGTTGCGTGAGGAGTTCCCGGCGCTGCCGATGCTCCGCGCGTTCTACGGCACCGCGGTGCACAGCTGTGTCGAGTGTGATGCGTACGACAAGGCCGGGCAGCCGCTCGCCTTCATCTGCGAGACCGACGACGTGGTCGACCGGGCGCTGCTCATCGCCGCATGGACCGACGACCTGATCGTCTACACGAACGGGGTGGCACCGCTCGACGACGCCGGCCGCGCTCGACTGTCGGCCGCGGGGGTCGTCGTGGACGAGCGGGTCGTCGAGGACCTCGAGGGCGATCGCACCGGGATGACCGGCGTCCGGCTCGCCGACGGCCACGTCGAGCCTCGGACCGGTGGGTTCGTCCGACCGGTGTGGCACGCCGACCTCGACTGGCTGCGCACCAGCGCCACCACGAGTCCGAGCGCAACGAGCGGGAACACGGCCGCGAACGGCGACACGCCCGGAGCGCTCGAGGGGCTCCAGCGCGACACGCAGGGACTCCTCGTGGTCGACCGGGTGGGCCGGACGTCCGTCCCGGGGCTCTACGCCGTGGGAGACGTCACGCCTCCCGGGCCGGAGCAGCTCATCGTCGCCGCCGGACACGGAGCCGCGACCGCCGCCGCCGTGCACCGAGACCTGGTGGGTGGTCTTGCGGACCTCCGGGATGCTGTACAGTAGTTGATCGTGCCCCGGGTGACCGGGCCAGAAGGCCGACAGGCCTTTTGGGGTATGGTGTAATTGGCAACACAGCGGTTTCTGGTACCGTCGTTCTTGGTTCGAGTCCAGGTACCCCAGCACTCGATGAACAGCCCCCGGGACTTCCCGGGGGCTGTTCTCGTTTCCGGGACCTTCTCGTTCCGAGCGTCCTCATCGGCGATGCACGGCGCATCCACGGTCGCGCCACGGCTGATCCGGAGGTTGCGCGGAACCGCACGATCCCCGAGCCGGGCGAGCCGCCGTGCGGACGGCACCCACGGCGGTGGACCGGTCGTTCCGGAGTCGTACCGTCCGTGGCGGGCGCAGGCCGCGCCTCCAGGCCGGTTGCGGTTCCCCGCACCGGGCCGGAGCCTGCTCGCGGGCCGGGGGAACGCGGACCTACGGTCGGAGGACCGTCGCGGGAGTCGTGGCGGTCCGCTGCTGAGCACCCGAGGTGTCATCGTGACCTCCGTCGACCCGCTGACGACCGTCGATCCCTGGAACCACCCCGCAGCCGTGCCCGCGGCGGCCGACCACTCCGTGCTGGACCGCTGGGACCGCGTGGTGGCACTCCGGGGCGACGCCGCCGCGCTCGCGGGGGACGGCCGTCCGTACACCTACGGCGAAGCGGACCGGGCCTCGCGCGCGCTGGCCGCAGCCCTGGCCGTGACGCTCCGACCCGACGACCACAGCGGCGCCGGCGTCGGCGACACCCCGGGCGGGGCATCGAAGCCGGTCGGGCTGATGGCGGGGCAGTCGACCGAGGCCGTGATCGGCATCCTCGCGCTGGTGCGTGCCGGACGGACCGTGGTGGTGCTCGACGACCACCTGCCCGCAGCACGGCTGGCACACGTGGCCCGGCTCGCCGGCGTCGACGAGATCGTCGCCGACACCGAGCGTGCAGCGCTGGCCGCCGACGTGGTCGCGGAACGGGACGGCCGGGTGCACGCACTCGGCGAACTGCTGGACGCGGGCGAACCGGGCGCGGCCCCGTCGGCGGACACCGTCGGCGTGCGCCCCGGCGGGCGGGACCCCTTCGCCATCGTCTTCACCTCCGGCTCGACCGGCATGCCGAAGGGCGTCGTCCTGACGCACCGGCAGCAGATCGCCGACGCCGAGCAGGACGCGGTCGCGCTCGGCATCGGCCCGGGCGACCGGCTCGGTGTCGTCCTGCCGCTGTCGTTCGCGGCCGGGCTCCTGTTCTCGTTCGACACGTTGCTCTGCGGCGGCACCATCGTGCTGCTCGAGCCGCGTGAGCTCGGTGTCGAGCGGCTGCTCGGGCGGTTCCGGGAGGACGACGTGAACGTGCTCGTCTGCACCCCGCACCTGCTGCGCTCGATCATCGGGTCGCAGAACGCCCCCGGGTCGCACGGGACCGCAGCCGGGGCCGCACCGGTGCTCGGCGGGCTGCGCTTCCTGATGACCACGGGCGAGTCCGTCACCGGGGCCGACCTCGCCGCGGCCCGACCCCACCTGGACCCGGACACGCTGCTCCTGAACGCCTTCGGCTCGAGCGAGACCGCGTGCGTCGCGTACTGCCCGGTGGCGCCGGGGGAGCCGGTGCCCGAGGGCGTCGTGCCCGCCGGGTGGCCGTTGCCCGGCAAGACGGTCCTCGTGCTCCGGGAGGACGGCAGCCCTGCCGACCCGGGGGAGACCGGCGAGCTCGTCGTGGTCTCCGATGCCCTGACCGCGGGCTACTGGGGTGCGCCGGAGAAGACCGCCGAACGGGCCGGACGCACCGGCGAGGCCGAGGCCGCCGCCGGCATCCCCGTCGGGACCCCGAGCTGGCGGCAGGGCGACCTGGCACGCGTCGACCCCGACGGGCGGCTCGTGCTGCTCGGCCGATCTGACGACGCCGTGAAGGTCCGTGGCTACCTGGTCGAGCCGAGCGAGGTCGAGGCGGCGCTCCGCGCGGTGCCCGAGGTGCACGACGCGGTCGTGACGGCACAGGTCGACCCCGGTTCCGTCACCCGGCTCGTCGCCTACGTGGTCGGTCGCCCGGGGCACCGCACCCCGGCACCGGGTGCGCTCCGAAGGGCGCTCCGTGAGCGGCTGCCCGAGTACATGGTGCCGGCGTCGATCGTGCCGATGACCGAACTGCCGCGGAACGAGCGGGGCAAGGTCGACCGGGCCGAACTCCCCGGGGCACCGAGCGTCGAGACCGAGATGGTCGAGGGTGAGTACGACCAGTGGGAGCTCGTCGTCGGGCAGATCTGGGCCGAGGTGCTCGGCCTGCGGGGCGTGCACCTGGACGAGGACTTCTCGGCCCTCGGCGGCGACTCGTTGTCGGCGGAGGAGATGCTCGCGCTCGTGCAGACCCGTCTCGGCATCGACCTGCGCTCGTCGGACGTCCTGCAGCACCCCACGCTCCGGGCGTTCGCCCGTCGGGTGCGGAGCGGCACGACGGCGCTGCCGAGCCACCCCGACGTCGTCAAGGTGTCCGGCGCGCGCGAGTCCGGCCGTCCGCCGGTGTTCTGCTTCGCCGGCGGTGGTGCGCTCGCCCTGACGTTCCTGCCGTTGTCCCGCTACCTGCCCGAGCACGACGTGTACGCGTTCCAGCAGCACGGCCTCGAGCGTCGGGGCATGCCGGACTGGAGCATCCAGGCCAGCGCCCGCCGGTACGTCGCCCTGATGCGCATCGTGCAGCCGCGCGGACCGTACCTGCTGGTCGGCCACTCGCTCGGCGGGCTGATCGCGCTCGAGATCGCCCGGCTGCTCACCGAGAGCGGCGAGCAGGTCGAGCACATCGCGCTGCTGGACACCTACCTGCCGCGGACCGGGGCCGAGGGGGTCCGGCAGCACTTCGGACGGCTCGAGCCCCGCGAACACCGCAATCCCGCAGTCCGGGCCGTCAACCAGCGCCTCGCCGGGGTCGTCCGGCGGGTCATGCCGTCCGGCATGTCGTGGGGCGAGCACGTCGCGAAGCGCGCGCGGGCCTACAGCGCTGGTGTGCTGCGGCACGGCGGGCAGAAGGACTTCGATGCCTTCTTCGACCAGGCCGAGCTCGTCACCCGGCGGCACCACCCGACGCCGTTCCACGGACGGGCGACGTACGTGCTCGCCGATGCGAACCCGGACGCGACCGGCTGGTCCGCGCTGCTGCGCGGGCGGACCGAGACCGTGCGGATCGCGGCCGAGCACAGCTCGCTGCTGCGGGAACCGCACGTGTCCGACCTCGCGACGGCGTTGCGTGCGGCGTTCGCGACGGAGGGCGCGGGCCGGAACTGAGCTGCTGCGCACATCGAGTGAGCAGAAGACGTCGCCTCCGCAGTCCGGAGGCGACGTCTTCTGTTCACCGGGTGCGGTGGTCGCGACCAGGAAGCGGACGGGAGGCGCGGGGCGGGCTGGCACCGCGCCTCCAGTCCGCCTGTCGGTGCGTCCACGGCACGTGGCCGGCACGCGGTGTTGCGGGTTTCCGTATCCGCACCCGGGTGTCCGCAAGGGACCGCACCGCGCATTGACCGCCTGCCAGCCCGCGACGATGGTTGGACACGCGGGGGAGAGTACCCACTCACCTGCGAAGCCGGCGGCGTCGTACCCGCGTCCCGCTGCTCGACCGACGACGGTCACCGTCGTCGATGCGTCATCCGAGGACGCTCCGCTCGTCACACGAGCCACAACCCGACAGCAACCCTGACCCGACAGGACCGCGCCCATGCCCGCACGTACCGTTCGCCCCGCAGACCCGAGGGTCTCCGTCGTCATCCCGGCGCGGAACGAGGCCCGAAACCTCGAGATCATCCTGCCGAAGCTCCCGCCGGTGTACGAGGTGATCCTGGTCGACGGCAACTCCGTCGACGACACCATCGCCACCGCGCAGCGCGTGATGCCCGACATCCGCGTCGTGCACCAGACCCGCAAGGGCAAGGGCAACGCCCTCGCCTGCGGGTTCGAGGCCGTCACCGGCGACGTCGTCGTCATGTTCGACGCCGACTGCTCCGCCGACCCGGACGAGATCCCGCGCTTCGTGCAGGCACTCGTCGAGGGCGCCGACGTCGCGAAGGGCACCCGCTACTCGCTCGGCGGCGGCAGCGACGACATCACGATCGTCCGCAACCTGGGCAACCGTGGCCTGAACATGCTCTGCAACATCATCCTCGGCACCCGCTACAGCGACCTCTGCTACGGCTACAACGCCTTCTGGGCGGACGTCCTGCCGGAGATCGGCCTGCTGTCCTCCGAGCTGCCGAAGCCGTCCGACGGCTCGATGCTCTGGGGCGACGGGTTCGAGATCGAGACTGTGCTCACCTGCCGCTGGTCGGCCGCCGAGCTCGCGATCACCGAGGTCCCCAGCCACGAGAAGCTCCGCGTGCACGGCTCGAGCAACCTGAACGCCGTGACCGACGGCATCCGGGTGCTGAAGTCGATCATGCACGAGCGTCGTCGCGCCGCGATCGGTCGCTCCGAGGTCCGTCGTGCCGCGATGAGCGTCGTGCCGCCGGCCGAGCAGCTGGCCGCCGTGCCGCACGCCGCAGCACCGCACGCCGCAGCACCGCACGCTTCCGCACCGCACGCCGCGGTCCACGCGGCCGGGCACGCCCCGCTCGGCGCCCCCGTCGCCGCCGTGGCCGCCGTGGCCAGCCTCGAGGAGGAAGTCGCGTGACGACCGTCGCGGTCGTCATCTGCGCCTACACCCAGCAGCGCTGGGGCGACCTGCAGGACAGCGTCGAGTCCGCCAAGCGCCAGCCAGAGGCCCCCGAGGTCGTCGTCGTGATCGACCACGAACCCGAGCTCCTCGCCCGCGCCGCGGCGCGCTGGCCCGAGCTCCGCGTCGTCCCGAACACCGAGGACCGCGGCCTGTCCGGCGCCCGCAACACGGGCGTCGCCCTCACCGACGCCGACGTCGTCGCGTTCCTGGACGACGACGCAACGGCCGACCCGGACTGGCTCGGCCACATGCTCACCGCCCTCGAGGACCCGGACGTCGTCGGCGTCGGCGGCCGGGCCACACCGTCCTGGCCCACCGCCACCGGTGCCGGCCCGTACGCCGACGAACTCCTCTGGATCGTCGGCTGCTCCTACCGCGGGCTACCCGAGACCCCCGGCGACGTGCGCAACGTCATCGGATCGAGCATGGCGTTCCGCCGCGACGCGATCCTGCTCGCCGGCGGGTTCCGCTCCGGCATCGGCCGCGTCGGCAACCAGCCGCTCGGCTGCGAGGAGACCGAACTCTGCATCCGCATCGCCCAGGCCCGTCCCGGTGCGCGGATCCGGCACGAACCGGGCTCGAACGTCTCGCACCGGGTCTCCCCGGACCGCGTGACGATGCGCTACCTGCGCCGTCGCAGCTACTACGAGGGCATCTCGAAGGCCGTCCTGAGCCGTCGCGTCGGCACGGGTGACTCGCTCGCCAGTGAGTCGACGTACCTGACGAAGGTCATCCCCGGAGCGGTGCTGCGCGAACTGCGCCACATCGGTCGTGGCGGTGCCCTGCGTGCCTTCGCGATCGTGCTCTCCGTCGCGTCGACCGTCACCGGCTACGCCGTCGGGCGTGTCCTCGGTGGCGTCGTCGTCCGCACCCCGGCGGCCGCCCCCGCCCCCCAGCCGGTGGGGACGCGGTGACCCGCGCGACCCTGGCGATGGTCCTCTCGCCGGTCGTGACCGGGCCGCTCGTCCCCACCTGGGACGGCGCGCTCTGGGTCGGCGAGGTCGACCGTGCCGACGTGCACGCGTCCAGCCACCGTGACGTGGTCGCACTCGAGGGCGCCGCGGGCTACCGGCGCGCTCGACTGCTCGTCCGCGACCACGGCGAGCCCCTCGGCTTCGTCGAGGCCGAGATCACCGAACGCCGCCGCATCGGCGGCACCATCGACGTCCGTGCGCTGCAGCGCGCGATCCGGCCCATGCCGGCACCCGAGCGTCGGCCGGCAGCAGGTCTGGTGCTGCCGTCCGTCACCGTGGTGCTCTGCACGGACGGCGCCGCCGGCACGACCATGCGGTCGGTGCTCGCGAACGGGCACCCCGACTTCGACGTCGTGGTCGTCTCGCACGGCGCCGACGACGGCGGTGTGGCGACCGTCGACATCAGCGGACGCCGCGTCACCACCATCCCGGCACCCGAGGGTGGCCTCGCCGCCGCGCGGAACGCCGGTCTGCTCGTCGCGACCGGCGACGTCGTCGCCTTCGTGGACGAGGGCGCCGTCGTGGACGGTGACTGGATCGCCGCGATCGCCCGCGCCTTCGCGGCCGACCCCGACGTGGCCTGCGTCACCGGGCTCGTGCCGAGTGCCGAGCTCCGGACGCCGGCGCAGCGCTGGCACGACGACCGCACCCCCGGTGGGCGGACCGTCCGCCGGCGGGTCTTCCGGCTCGACGAACCGGTCGACGGCCTCCCGCTGCACCCCTTCGCCGCCTCGGCCTACGGCACCGGCGCGAACCTCGCCGTGCACCGCGCGACCGCGCTCCGGATCGGCGGGTTCGACACCGCCTTCGGTCCCGGCACCCGCGTCGGCGGCGGCGACGACCTCGACCTCTTCACACGACTGCTGTTCGCCGGATCCGCGATCGCCGTCGAACCGGCCGCGATCGCGTGGCAGCGATCGGCGGACGACGTCGCGTCGCTCCGCGCCGCCGCTGCCGCGCACGGCCACGGACTCGGAGCCTGGATGACCAAGAACGCCATCGACCGCGACACGCTGACCGCATCGGTGGACGCAGCGCCCGAGGCGCTCAGCGCCTTCGCACGACTCGGCCTCGAACAGGGCGACCGTGCGACGGACATCGCCGGCGACCAGCCCGGTGACGCGGACCGCGTACCCGACGCGGTCGACGCCGAGTTCGCCGCCACCCAGCGGCGGCTGCGCGGGGTCGAGCAGCGCTCGGTCCTGACGGCGCCGTTCCTGGCGCTCGTCGAACGCCTGCGTGGCGGCGGCACGATCGACCGCAACGCCGGTGGTCGCCACGAGCTCCGGCACGGTCTGGCCTCGGCCGGTCCCGCCCGCCCGCTCGCGGTGGACGCGATGAGCCCGATCGCACGACTCACCGCAGCGGCGATCGTCGTCCTGACGCTCCTCGTCGCCGGGGTCGCCGCGATCGCCGGACTCCCGGTGCTGCGGGGGAGCGCGATCGGCGTGTACCTGTTCGCGCTGCTCGGCGTCGCACCCCTCCTGCTCGTCCGCCCGATGCCGCTGGCACGCTTCAGCGTCTTCGCGGTCACGGCGTCGCTCGTCGGCACGATCGGCATCGGCTACACGATGGCGACGTTCCAGCTCTGGAACCCGACGGTGCCGTTCGTCGGGGTCGTCGTACTCACCGCCGTCGCCCTCGCGATCGCGGTGCCGCGTGACGTCGCCGAACTGCAGCGCGCCCGCCTCGAGCCGGCCGCCGAGGGCGCCACGGCCCGTCGCTGGACCACCACCGACACCGTCACCGCCGGCTCGGTCGTCGGCCTGCTCGTCATCGTCGTCGCCGCGCTCACGCACATCGGCGACCCGGTGCCGGACGGACTGTTCGGCTCGCTCGGCCCGGGCCTGGTCATCGGACTGGCGATCGTCGTCGCCGCTGCCGTCGTCGCCCTGGTGCGCGGTCGCGGACTCGCGATCCCGGTCGTCGTGCTCGGCGGGTCGATCCAGCTCGCACAGGCCATCACGTACGGCATGCCCACCGTGATGGCGGCCGCCCGCCACATCGGTGTGCTCGAGTACATCCGCCGCTGGGGCTCGACCAACCCGGCCGCCGACATCTTCCAGACGTGGTCCGGCCTGTTCGCCGGTGGCGCCTGGGTTGCGGACGTCGGCGGGATCGGCAACGCGATGACCATCGCCGCGTGGGTCCCCGTCCTGCTGGCCTTCAGCACGACGATCGCCGTCGGTGTCCTGGCCGCCAACTGGCTGCCGGGGAACCGTCGCCCCTGGATCGCCGCGTTCCTGACCGCGATGACCGGCTCGCTCAACACGACGTACTTCTCGCCGCAGTCGGTGGGTATCCTGATGTCCCTGGTGATCCTCGTGCTGGCCGTCGGCCCGCTGCGACGCACCGCGGTGACCGCCGCCGACGGCGTCCGCTCGACGATCCTGCGCGCCCGCCGCGTCGGCCTGTCCCGGATCATCGCCATCACGCTGATCGCCATCGTGCTGGTCGTCACCCACCAGATCTCGCCGTACCTGACGGTCGCCGCACTCGTGACGCTCATCGTGTTCCGACTGCTCCGCCCCTGGTGGCTACCCGTCGTGGTGCTCGTCCCCGCCGTCGGCTTCGCCCTGCTGAACGACGACATCCTCGGCAAGTTCCTGTCCCTGGGAGCCGTCGGCAAGGTGCTCGACAACGTGCAGCCGCCGTCGCACGACATGACGGTCCTGCCGAAGCCGCTCGTCACACGGCTCGCGTTCGACATCCCCGCGGCGGCCCTCGTGGTCCTCGGTCTCGTCGCCGTGATCACCGTGCTGATGCGCCGCGACCGCGTGCACTGGGGACTGCTGGCCACGGCGGCGAGCCCGATCTCGCTGCTCGTCGCGACGAACTACGGCCAGGAGGGCATCTTCCGCGTCGTGCTGTTCGCGACACCGTGGATCGCGATCCTGGCGGCGGGGCTCCCGATGCCCAGCGGCCGGCTGGCTCCCGTCGGTCGACTCGTCACCCGTACGGTGCGGCCCACGGCGGTCAAGGTCGTCGTCGCTGCGGCCGCGGTCGCCGCGATGGTCGGGATCGGCGCGTTCGGTCAGACCGCCCTCGACTGGAACCGCGTCCCGACGCGCAGCCAGTCGGCGGCGACGCAGTTCTACGACGCGACCGCGCCGAAGGGCTCCCTGATGCTGCTGACCGGTTCGGCGAACGCCGTCCCGAGCAACACCGGCGCACGCTACTTCGACGTCGGAGCGCTGTCCCGCGAGGTCCTCGGGGCGTACCCGGAGCCGGAGGGCTACGACGCCGAGGCCGACGTGTCCACGATGACCCGCCAGCTCGTCCTGGACTGGCCGGCGACGAAGTACTACGCACTGGTCGCCGAACCCTTCGGCGCCTACGACGAGCGGTACGGGTACCAGACCGACGCCGACTACCAGGAGCTCGCGGCCGCGATGGCCGACTCGCCCTACTGGAAGCGCGTCTTCGGCTCCGGCACCACCGCCGTCTACGAACTGACCCAGGCAGGACTCGCACATGCCACGAACTGAACACCGCACGACCCGGGCCGCCCGGCGGACGTGGCGCACGCGCGCCACGTCCGCCGCGGCGGTCCTGGGGGTCCTGGCGGTCGTCGCCGTCATCGCCGGACCCGGCGGTGCGATGTCCGCCGACGCACGAGGTCGGAAGACACCGCCGCCGAGCACGCCGACCAGCACGCAGACGCCCACGCCGACGCCCAGCAGCACCCCGACGGGTGGCACGGCCGCCGCGAACGCCGACTGCAGCGCCGGTCGGGTCCTCACGATGGTGGCGCACGCCGACGACGACCTGCTGTTCTCAGGCACCGAGCTCCGTGCGGACATCGACGCCGGCAAGTGCGTCCGTTCGGTCATCGTCACCGCGGGTGACGCCGGCAAGCCCGCCTGGTACTGGCAGTCCCGCGAGAACGGGTTGATGGCGTCGTACGCGTCGATCGCCGGCGTCTCGTCGAACTGGACCGCCGGACAGCTCTCGGTCGCCAGCCACACGCTCCGTACGGCGACCCTGACGACGGCCCCGCGGCTCAGCCTGGTGTTCCTCGAGCTGCCGGACGGCAACATCGACGGCTCCGGCTTCGCGGCCACGGGCAGCGAGAGCCTGGAGAAGCTCTCCGAGGGCCAGATCTCCACGATCCACACCGTCGCCGGGGCTGCCCAACCGACCTCCTTCTCGCTGACCGACCTGCGCGCGACGTTCTCCGGGCTCGTCACGGGGTACGCGCCGACCGAGATCCACACGCTCGACCACGGCGGCACGTACGGCGACGGCGACCACAGCGACCACCACACCGTCGCGTACCTCGCCGACCAGGCGCAGTCCGCGTACACGGCGGCGCACACGTTCACGGGCTACCTCGGGTACCCGATCGCGGACCGCCCGTCGAACCTGAGCTCCGCGCAGACGGCCGCGAAGGCCGCCGCCTTCTTCGCGTACGCCGCGTACGACGGTGAGACCTGCGGGTCCACCTCCGCCTGCGCATCGCGCCCGGAGGGCTCCTGGTTGAGCCGCCAGTACGCCGTCGGCTCGTCGGCCCAGCCCCCGACGGACCCGCCGACCTCGCAGGGCACCGACGTCACCGCCGGCGCGACCGTCACCGCGAGCGCCGAGAACCCGGCCGACGGTCAGACCGCCGTGAAGGCCGTCGACGACGTCGTGAGCGGCTACCCGGACGCCCCGACGGCCGAGTGGGCGGCGCCCGGTGGCCGGGCGGGCACGTGGATCCAGCTGAACTGGTCCGCCGGCACGACCCTGCACGAGATCGACCTGGCGGACCGACCGAACAGCGACGACCAGGTGACCGGTGGCACGCTGACGTTCTCCGACGGCACCAGCGTCGCCGTCCTGTCGCTCGACAACGGGGGCGCCGTGCAGCGTGTCGCGTTCAGCGCCCGCCAGGTCACCTGGGTGCGGTTCACGGTCGGTTCCGTGAGCAGCACGACCCGGAACGTCGGCCTCGCCGAGATCCGGGCGTTCCGGCCGGCGGACACGACGACGCCGACGCCGGCGGACGTCACCGGTTCGGCCACCCCGACCGCCGCGTGGGACGACCAGTCCACCGGGCAGACCGTCGCGAAGGCCGTCGACGGCGTCGTGTCGGGCTACCCCGACAACCTGACGGCCGAGTGGGTCGCCCCGTGGGGCCGGACCGGGGTGTGGATCCAGCTGGACTGGGCCGCCTCGCAGCGCCTCGGTCGGATCGTCCTGCACGACCGTCCGAACAGCTCGGACCAGGTCACCAGCGGCACCCTGACGTTCTCGGACGGCAGCCAGGTCGCGGTCGGCACCCTGCCGAACGGCGGCGACGCCCTGACGGTCGACTTCACCCCGCGTGACGTCACCTGGGTGCGGTTCACGGTGACGGGCGTCTCGAACAGCACGGGCAACGTCGGACTCTCCGAGATCCGCGCGTGGACGACCGGGTGACCGACGACCAGGGTGACGGCCGGGAGGCCCGCCCCACCTGGTCGGAGCACGTCGCCGACGACGCAGCGTCGGCCCACGGCGCCCCACCGGCACACGGTCGCGGCCTGTCCCGGCACCGGCCCCCGCGGCGCCCCGGCACCCGCCGGACCGCGCTCGCGGCCGGCGCCCTGCTCGTGGCTGCCGGCATCGTCGCCGGCACCACGACCGCGACCACCACGGCGAACGGTGACGACGTGACCCTCGACGACCCGAGCGGCGTCTCGATGCCGAGTTCCGAGCCCGAGGGGTGGACTCGGGTGTTCGGCGAGGACTTCGCCGACGCCGCCACGAACCGGACCTTCGAGTCCCGGTACTCAGACCGGTTCGTCGCCTACCACGGGTTCGCCGACACCGCGGGGACGGGGCGCTACCAGGCGTCGACCCTGTCGACGCACGACGGCGTGCTCGACGTGCGCCTGCGGACCACGCGCGCCGGGGTGCCGCTGGCGGGCGGTGTCGTGCCGCTCGTCGACGGCGAGTGGGGCGGGCAGACCGCCGGCCGGTACAGCATCCGGATGCGCAGCGACGAGGTCGACGGCTACGGCGTCGCCGTGCTGCTGTGGAGCGACGAGAACCTGTGGTCGGACGGTGAGATCGACTTCCCCGAGGGAGCGCTCGGCGCGCCCGCCTGGCTGAACGTGCACTGCCTGGCCGACCCCGCCGAGAAGTGCGTCCACCAGCAGACCGAGGCGTCGCTGAAGGACTGGCACACCTACACGATCCAGTGGACCGCCGACCGGATGTCGTTCCTGGTCGACGACGAGGTCGTCGGCACCACGACGGAGAACATCCCGACCGCTCGGATGCACCTGGTGGTGCAGGCCGGGTCGAACGACGGGAACCCACCGGCGGACGCCGCCGGGTCGGTCCTCATCGACTGGATGACGATCGACGTGCCGGCGGACGGTGCCGTGCCGAGCGCGTCGCTGCCGGACGACACCGCGACGACGGTCCCGAACGACTGAACGGTGCCGACGTCGTCGTCGGCACCGTTCAGTCGTCGTAGGTCGTCAGTGCTTCGCGTGTGCCTCGAGCGCCCGGAGCAGCGCCGCGACGTGCCGCTCCCGGCCGTAGCGGTCCCGCACCCAGGCGCGGCACCGGTCCGCCAGACCGGGTTCGGTGCCGGCCGCGTGCAGCGCCTCGAGGACCTTGTCGGCCAGCGCGGCGGTCTCGGTGGGGTCGACGGTGAACCGCGTCCACTCGCCACTGAGGATCTCGGCGGTGCCGCCCGACGCCGCCGCGACGACGGGGCGTCCGGTGGACATCGCCTCGACGACCACACGGCCGAAGCCCTCGGGCTCGATGGAGGGTGCCACCACGACGTCGGCGGCGTGCAGCAGGGGGACGACGTCGTCGCGCTCGGGCACCACGACCACGGAGCCCTCGGGCAACGCGGCGATCGCGCGGTGCACGGCGGGGGCGTCCTGCGGGTACAGCGCACCGGCCAGGACGAGCACCGGAGCCGGGGCGGGCGGTGTGCCGGGCCCGACGAGGACGCGGGCCGACGCGTGGACGCGCCCCCACGCCTCCAGGAGGGCCAGCACGCCCTTCGAGCGCGTGAGCCGACCGTAGTAGAGCACCACGGGGCGGTCCTGGTCGAGGCCGAGCGCGGCACGCGCGCGACGGGTGCTCGCCCCGGTGGCGGCGGGGAACGCCGCGGTGTCGACGCCGTTCGGGACCACGTCGACCCGGTCCGGCGGGGCGCCGACGGCGGTCCAGGCACGAGCCATCGCCGCCGAGACCGCGAGGTACCGGGTCCGGCCCCCCGCGAACGGGCCGAGACGGCGGTAGTTCGGGGCGTGGTGCAGGTGCACGGCCAGGGGGACGCCGGACACGAAGGACACGACGCGGCCCCACGGCAGGAACTCCGGACGGTTCAGCCACAGGACGTCCGGGCGCGACCGGCGGAGGCGCAGGCCCTCACGGACGAAGCGGAACATGTCCGTCGGGGCGGTCCGGATGCCGAAGCGGTAGTCGCGGGCGTGCCGCAGTCGGACACCGGTCCGGTCGAACACCGCGCGGCCCTCATCCGGGTCGCCGTCCGGACCGGCGCGGTGCCACACCTCGACGTCGTGGCCGGCCGCGACGAGCTCGCCGACGTCCTCGACGACGCAGCGTTCGACACCGCCGGTGATGGCGAGTCCGTTGGTGGCGACGACGACACGCAGCGGACGGGGGGTGGGACGGGTCATGCGGATCCTCCGCGAGCGAGTTTCAGGCGGCGGAAGAACCAGGGCAGGCACGCGGCCACGCCGACGACGCGCACGATGTTCCAGGCGAGGTCCTGCGGCGGGAGGAGCGAGGCGGCAGCGACGAGGATCGCGATCGCGATGGCGAGCAGCACTCGGCGTCGGGGGCCGCGCCACTCACGGCGATCCGGCAGGGAGGCCTGCTGCAGTGCGGCGAGGACGGCGTAGGCGATGACCGTGGCGATGCCCGCGCCGACGATGCCGGTCAGGGGCACCAGCACCAGGTTCGCCGTGATGTTGACGACGCCGGCGACGGCGCCGATGACGCCCACCGTCACCCCGCGGCGCTCGACCAGCAGGAGCCGGCCGGTCGCACCGCTCGCGACGACCGGGAACGCGGTCAGGGCGACCACGAAGACGACGATGGTGAGGGACTCGACCCGGTACGACGCCGGGGCCAGGATCGGCAGCGCCACCGGCGACACGAGCGTCACGGCGACGAGCACGGGGGCGAGCAGCATGTAGAGCTCGTCGCGGGCGTGCATGGCGAGCCGGCGGCGGGCCACGGCGTCGCGGAGGGCGGCGAAGTGCGGCGCCCAGGCCTGGTTCGTGAAGGTCAGCAGCAGGATGACCGCGGAGCCGACGACGTAGGCGATCTGGTAGCGGGCGACCTCGTCGGCACCGAGCAGGCGCTGCACGACGAGCCGGTCACCGGCGTTCAGGACGAAGTACGACAGGCTGCCGAGTGCGATCGGGACACCGAGCTTGAACGCCCGGTTCGTGGTGCGGTGGTCGAACAGACCGCGGACGCGCGGCTTCGTGGCGATGATGCCGATGACCATCGCGGCACCCTGCGCCACGACCCCGCCCCACGCGTACGTGGTCGCGTCGGCGTGCACGGCGGCGAGGAGCCCGAGGCCGATGATCGACCCGCCGACGGACGACAGCAGGCTCGTCACGGCGAACACGCGGATGCGGTCCTGGGCGACGAGCAGCGCGAGGGACAGCTGCACGATCGCGGCGGGCCCGGTCCAGAGGACGGCGACCAGCAGCAGGGGGTGCTGGTCGACGAAGCCCGCGGCGTCGCCCCAGAGCGGGATCGACACCAGGGCGAACACGGTGACGGTGACCGCGGTGACCATGCCGACGAACATCAAGCCGCGGGCACGCCGGTCGTCGCCGTCCTCGGCGCGTTGCAGCACCGATGCCTGGTCGATGCCGCAGACGGCCACGACCACCAGGGCCTGGTACAGCGCGATCGCCGAGGCCAGCACGCCGAACTCGGCCGGTGGCATCAGGTGCGCGAGCACGGGGGAGATCAGCGAGCTCACGACGAGCTGCATCGACCAGACGACCACGTAGAGCAGACCGCGGCCGAACAGGACGGACGAGCCGCGTGCGACGGCGATCGAGTCCGTGTCGGTGGACAGCGCGCCGGGGGCTGCGGGCTGCACGGACGCCTCGAGCTCGTCGTCGTCGGGCTGTGCCGCCACCGCAGCCGCCTCGGCCGCACGCGCCTCGCGTCGCGTCTGGGGGACGGTCACTGCGCCACCACCACCGGCTGGTCATCGGCGGACGTGCGGAGCCCGAAGGTCGCGTCGACCACGTCGAGCAGGTCAGCGCTCCGCGACGTCGAGAACTTCCGGGCGAACACGTACGGGGTCGACTGGTCAGCCGCCGTGCGACGCTCCAGCACCCGGCCGGCGTCCTCGATCCCGAGCCACGGCGGGCTCTTCTGCTTCGTGCCGTCCCACCCGATCCACCAGAGCGGCTGCGCCGCGTGGGCGTCCGCGAAGTCCGGGGTGAACGCCGGGGTCAGCAGGACCGACGGCACGAAGGTCTCGTCGCCGATCCACACCCGCTCCCAGAACGCCACCAGGTCGGGGCGCCCGTCGAACACGTCGACGACCCCCTGCGCGTGGTGCCGGGCCAAGACCTTGAGCTGCGAGCCGCCGCCGAACACGACGTCGCGCGGGACCCGACGGGGGACCGGCAGGCGCAGCATGTGCTTCCGCCACGCCCAGTGCCGGAACCGCACGCGCGACCGACCGCCGTCGCGACCCCACGCGGGGTGCGGGAGCGGCTTCGCCTCGACGAACGATCGCCCGGGGTTCGCCGTCAGGAGCGCCGAGATCTCGTCGGCGTCGGCCAACGGGTAGTCGCTGCCGGTCAGCAACGCCACGTGGGTGGCGTCGGTCTGCGCCAGGGCAGCACGGTAGCCGGCGACCTCGGCCGCGACGTTCTCCCACTTCGCCCATCCGGTGCGCATCCGCGGCAGCACGTGCACCCGTTCGGGCAGGCCGGCGGTCATCGCCTCGAAGACGTCGTCGTCGGTGCTCGCGTCGCAGTGCAGGAACACCGGGAACGGGTCGAGCGCCGCCACGAGCCGACGGACGTGCGTCGGGTCCTCGTGGGCGAGGACGATGCACGCGAGTGGCGTGGGAGTGATGGCCATGTCCGCGACGCTAAGCGGGCCCGGCAGCACCGACAAGGGAGGTCGGGACCACCTGCGGGGGAACGGCGGTTTCCCGCAGGTGCCCCCCCCGATCGAGGGGTGCGCGAGGGGGATCGCGCGAGGGGATCGCGTCAGCGGGCGCGGCGGAACTTCGGGCAGTCGCAGAGCGCGCAGTCCGTGCCCGGACGGTAGTGCTCGTGTGCCGCCTGGGCGTGCCCGCACGTGCCGCACGCGGCGTCGTCGGCATCGAGGTGCACCACGACGAGATCGGACGCGTGGGGGTCCGGAACCAGGTGCAACGTCGGGCGCGGACGCCTGGTCAGGCCGAGCCGGTCCATCGTTCGGGCCAGCGGCATGCGTCCTCCTCGTGTCCGGCGGGGACCGGGGTCGCACCGGCGGGTCGACCGGCGTCTCCCGCGAGTCTAGTGGCGGCAAACCGCAGCCTCCCCGCATCCTCCGAGCATCGCGGTTGACCCCCTGTCGAAGCGCGCTGAGCATTGCCACGTCCACCCGACCAGACCGGCCCGACGGGACGACCATGACCGACCACACCACCACCGCGGAACGAGCCCTCACGCTCGACCCCGCGATGCCCTCGCCCGACGCCCCCACCTGGGTCGGAGCTGCCTGGGTCGGCGCCGTCGACCGGTCCGCGGCGCTCGCCGCCGACACCGTGCACCTCGCCGGCGCCGGTGGCTTCCGCCGCGCCCGCCTCATGGTGCGCGACGGCCGCGACGTCGCCGGGTTCGTCGACGTGCGCGTCGACGACCGCGGGGCGGTGGACCCGGCCGAGCTGGGACCGGCCCTGCGTCGGCTGCCGGCCCCGGGCCTCCCGGTCGACGCCCCTGCGGACGGCGCACGCGTCTCCGTCGTCATCGGCACCCGCGAGCGCCCCGTGGCGCTCGCGCGCGCCATGCGCTCCGTCCTCGACTCCGCCTACGACGACTTCGAGCTGTTCGTCGTCGACAACGCCCCCGTCACCAGCGGCACCCGCGACGTCGTGGCCGCCGTCGACGACCCGCGCGTGCACTACGTCCTCGAGGCACGTGCCGGCGTCTCTCGGGCCCGCAACGCCGGACTGGCCCGCGCCACCGGCGGGATCGTCGCGTTCATCGACGACGACGTCGTGGTCGACCGCCACTGGATGGCGGCCATCGCCGCCGCCTACGAGCGCGACGCCGACGTCTGGTGCGTCACCGGACTCGTCCCCAGCGGCGAGCTCCGCACCCCCACGCAGCGCTTCTTCGACGAGCGGGTGACCTGGGCGCGGAACCTCGAGCGCCGGGTGTACCGCACGTCCGCCCCGCCCGTCGACGAGCCCCTGTTCCCCTTCACCGTCGGCGCGTTCGGCACCGGCGCGAACATGTCCGTGCGCCGCGACGCCGTCCGGCAGCTCGGGGGCTTCGACGTCGCTCTCGGCCCCGGCACCCGCGCCCGAGCGGGTGAGGACCCCGACCTGTTCACCCGCGTCCTGCTCGCCGGTGGCGCGCTCGCCGTGGAACCCTCGGCCGTCGTCTGGCACGAGCACCGCAAGGACCGTGCCGCGTTGCGCTCGCAGGCGATCGGCTACGGCACCGGGCTCGGCGCCTGGGTGACGAAACTCGTGCTGCGGCCCTCGACGGCGTTCGCGGTGCTGCGGCGTGCGGCCGGCGCGCTCCGGCGGCTCGGTGCCCTCGGGCAGAGTGCCGACGAGCGCCCCGTCGACGCGAGCGGCGGCTGGCCCGTCGACGCCGAGTTCACCGAGGCGACGCGTGGGCTCAAGCGCGCCGAGCTGACGGCCGCGCTGGGCGGGCCGTGGCGGTACGTGGCCGGGCGGCTGACCGCGCGCTGAGGGGCGGCACCGGCACGCCGGCACCGGCTTTGCGACAGAGCACGCGCCGATCGACGCGTGCTCTGTCGCGTTCCACGTGCGCGGCAGAACGGACGGGAGGCCCGTGGCGACACTGCCACGGGCCTCCCGTCCGTCATGCCGCGCGACTACGGCCGGAAGCGGCCGGCCTCGACGTCGCGCCAGCGGCGTCGGCTGCGGAACCAGGCGGCCGGGCCGGCGGGGAACCCGCGCAGCTCGTGGTACGCCAGGGTCTTCGGGATGCGCGTGGTCGAGGCGTCGTTGGTGACCTCGGTCGCGGCGTCCCGGCGTCCGGCCAGGCGGGAGAGCATCTGCTTCGACTTGACCTTCGCGGCGAGCGGCATCAGGCGGGCGAGGACGGCGACGTGCCGCTTGTCCTTCGCGGCGAGCGCGAACATCAGGGCGGTGAAGCCGACGCCGTTGCCGTGCAGCTGCTTGTGCAGGTCCTCGATGGTCTGGCGGTGCCGGTGGTGCACGACCGCGCGGGGCTCGAAGCCGATCTTCCCACCGCGCCACAGCGTCTCGATGAACATCGCCAGGTCCTCGCCACCACGGGCGGGGGAGCCGGCGCCGAGGGTGTGGTCGAAGCCGCCGACGGCCTCGATCAGGGTGCGACGGTAGGCCATGTTCGCGCCGGCGCCGTACGCGCCGATGCCGTAGACGGCGAAGTGCTTGAGGACCTCCCCGGACGGGGCGACCGCCGAGACGCGGGCGTGCCGCATGGTGCCCTGCACGTCGTCCGGGACGATCGTCACGGGCGAGAAGGTGCGCTCGGCGCTGAACCCGCCGTAGTACGCCTCGTACCAGATCTGGGCGGGGGTGGTGAGCTCGCTCGGCAGGATCACGCCGGTGACGGCGTCCAGGCCGGGCTCGCTGACGAACCGGGACCCGATGGCGCGGAGCCACTGCGGGTCGACGCGGACGTCGTCGTCGGTGAAGGCGATGACGTCGCCGGTCGCGGCGGCGACACCGGCGTTCCGTCCGGCGGACAGACCGGGGCGGCGTTCCTCGACGAGGCGGACGTTCCGCCCGGCGAGCATCGCGGGCAGCGCGTCGCCGGCGGGGACGCGGACGCGGTTGTCGACGAGGACGACCTCGTGCCGCGGGTAGTCGAGGTGCTCGAGGACGTCGAGCAGCTTGCCGAGGTCCTCGACGCGGTCGACGACCGTGGACACGACGACCGAGATGGTCGGCAGGTCGTCGTCGGACACCGCGGGGACGTCGGCCAGGACGGTCTCCTGCAGCGCCTCGAGGGCGCGGGCCGCGTCGGCAGGGTCGTCGGTGAGCAGCACGTCGAGGGTGCCGGTGGGGTGGCCGCCGCGGTAGCCGATCACCATGGCGGACTCGCCGGTCTCGTCGGCGACGAGGCGCGGCAGCGGAGCGTCGAGGTCGACGCTGACGACCCGACGGGGGCCGGGCACGGTGACGGAGGAGTGCAGGGTCATGGTCGGGACGCTACGACCGCCCGCGGTGTCCGGACAACGGAGCGGACCAGCAGTGGCGGGGTTCGTGCGGGGTTCCGCAGTGCGGTGCGTGTGCCCCAGACGAGGGTGAGCGCTCACCCAGGAAGCCACGGGAACCTCATGGGTCACGCTCAGGTCACGGAACCGATGCAACCGGTTGCGCTCCCGCTGGACCGGGCGTAGCTTCCTCCACCAGCAGGCAGCGGCGCCTGCTCCAGGGCAGTGTCGTCGAACCCGGTCGATGCCCCCTGGTGATCTCAATGAGGAGACAACGCTGTGAAGACAACACGCTCCAGGGTGCGGTTCGCATCCGTTGCCGGGGTCGCCGTCATCGGCCTCGTGCTCACCGGCTGCTCGAGCGGGAGCTCCGGCGCCGGATCGGACGACGCCAAGAGCGGCCAGGACAGCCGCGGCCCCATCACCTACGTGCAGGGCAAGGACAACTCGAACGTCGTCCGCCCGCTCATCGCGAAGTGGAACAAGGCCCACCCGGACGAGAAGGTCACCTTCAAGGAACAGTCCGACCAGGCCGACCAGCAGCACGACGACCTCGTGCAGCACTTCCAGGCGAAGGACGAGAACTACGACGTCGTCGACGTGGACGTCGTCTGGACCGCCGAGTTCGCCGCGAAGAGCTGGCTGACGCCGCTGACCGGCGACATGGAGATCGACACCTCGAAGCTCCTGCCGTCGACGGTGAAGACCGCGACCTACAACGACACCCTCTACGCCGCTCCGCAGACCTCGGACGGCGCGCTGCTCTACTACCGCAAGGACCTCGTCAAGACGCCCCCGACGACGTGGGACGAGATGATGGACGACTGCAAGATCGCGAAGGACGCCGGCATCGGTTGCTACGCGGGGCAGTTCGCGAAGTACGAGGGCCTGACGGTGAACGCCTCCGAGGCGATCAACGGCTCCGGCGGTTCGGTGCTCGGCAGTGACGGTGCGCCCGACGTCGACACCGACAAGGCGAAGGCCGGCCTGCAGAACCTGGTGGACGCGTTCGAGGACGGGAACATCCCGGCCGAGGCGATCACCTACCAGGAGGAGCAGGGCCGCACCGCGTTCGAAGCCGGCAAGCTCCTGTTCCTGCGCAACTGGCCGTACGTCTACAGCCTCGCCAAGACCGACGGCTCGTCGAAGGTCAAGGACACCTTCGGCATCGCGCCGATCCCCGGTGCCGACGGCGTCGGTGCCTCCACGCTCGGCGGACACAACGCCGCGATCAGCGTGTACTCGAAGCACAAGGCCACGGCGCACGACTTCCTCGAGTTCCTGACCTCGGACGAGACGCAGAAGTTCTTCGCGACCCAGGGCTCGCTCGCCCCGGTCGTCGGTGACCTGTACACCGACCCCGAGCTGACGAAGCAGCTGCCCTACCTGCCGACGCTCCTGAAGTCGATCGAGTCGGCGGAGCCGCGCCCGGTCACGCCGTTCTACCCGGCCGTCACGAAGGCGATCCAGGACAACACCTACGCGGCGCTCAAGGGATCGAAGTCGGTCGACGAAGCCATGAAGGACATGCAGGACGCCCTCAAGTCGGCGACCAGCAGCTAGCGGCTCACGCCGCTTGATGGACGGGAGGCCCGTGGCGGGTCCGCCACGGGCCTCCCGTCCGCCCCCTACTTGCGTTCCGACACCCCCGGCAAGGAGGCCGACACGTGTCAGCAGCAACCGAGATCCCCGCAGCCATCCCCAACCCGACGGGCACGGAACCGAAGCGCCGGCGGCGCAAGGGCGGACTCAACGCCGAGCACGGCCGGTGGGCCGTGTACCTCATCGGCCCGACGATCCTGCTCCTCGCGATCGTCATCGGCTACCCGGTCGTCAGTGCGATCATCCAGTCGTTCCAGCTCGACCAGGGCCTCGACAAGGCCACCGGCCTGTTCGTGCAGGGCGGGTTCGCCGGCATCACGAACTACGCGCACTGGCTCGGCCAGCAGTGCGGCAACGTCACGTGCCCGCCCGGCAGCCTCGGCTCGCAGTTCTGGGTGTCGATGGGCAACACGTTCTTCTTCACGGTCGTCACCGTGGCGTTCGAGACGGCCATCGGCGTGTGGATGGCGATCATCATGAACCGCAACTTCAAGGGCCGCGCACTCGTCCGTGCCGCGATCCTGGTGCCGTGGGCGATCCCGACGGCCGTCACCGCGAAGCTCTGGTACTTCATCTTCGACGCGAACGGCGTGCTGAACCACGTCCTCGGGCAGCAGATCCTGTGGACGAGCGGCGAGTGGGCGTCCCGGTGGGCGGTCATCATCGCCGACACCTGGAAGACCACGCCGTTCATGGCGCTCCTCATCCTGGCGGGGCTCCAGCTGATCCCGGAGGAGGTCTACGAGGCCGGCAAGATGGACGGCGCGTCGACGTTCCAGCGCTTCGTGCTCATCACCCTGCCCCTGATCAAGCCCGCGCTGATGGTCGCGATCCTGTTCCGCGTGCTCGACGCGCTGCGCATGTACGACCTGCCCGCGATCCTCACCGGCGGTGGCGGTGGTTCCGGCAACGCCACCACGACCCTGTCGATCCTGGTCGTCGAACAGATCCGGCAGGGCTTCAACTCCGCGTCGGCTCTGTCGACCATCACCTTCCTGGTGATCTTCATCGTGGCGTTCGTCTTCGTCCGGTTCCTCGGCGCCAACGTCGTGCAGACCCAGGCCGCCCAGCAGAAGGGTGAACTCAAGTGACCCTCGCAGCAGACCGCCCGCGGTCCTCCGCAGCAGCACGCGACCGCGCCGTCGACCGCACCGAGGTGCGCGTCCGCCGCGACACCGGGCCGCGCATCCGCACGGCCGTGCAGGCGATCGTCATCGCCGTGTGGTGCCTCCTGCCGTTCTACTGGATGGTGGTGACGAGCTTCCGCGACGTCGGGTTCACGTTCGACGCCACCCCGTGGCCGACGCACGTCACGCTCGACAACTACGCGACGGCGTTCTCCACGTCGCTCGGCAACCACCTCGGTCGGGCGCTCGCCAACAGCCTGCTCATCGGTGGGGTCGTGACGATCATCGCCCTGCTCGTCGGCACCACGGCGGCGTACGCCCTCGCCCGGCTCGAGTTCCGCGGCAAGTCGCTCATCGCCGGTGCGATCCTGGCCGCGTCGATGTTCCCCGGCGTCGCCCTCATCTCGCCGCTGTTCCAGCTGTTCACCGACATCGGGTGGATGGGGTCGTACCAGGCGCTCATCCTGCCGAGCATCTCGTTCGTGCTGCCGCTGACCGTGTACACGCTCGCGTCGTTCTTCCGCGAGATGCCGTGGGACCTCGAAGAGGCAGCTCGCATCGACGGGTGCACCCGGGTGCAGGCGTTCCGGCGGATCATCCTGCCGCTCGCGGCGCCCGCGGTGTTCACCACGGCGATCCTGGCGTTCATCTCGAGCTGGAACGAGTACCTCATCTCGTCGCAGCTGTCGAGCGACGCGACCCAGCCGGTGACCGTGGCGATCGCCTCGTTCGCCGGGTCGCAGCCGCACCAGGAGCCCTACACGGCGGTGATGGCCGCCGGCACGATCGTCACGATCCCGTTGGTCATCCTCGTGCTGATCTTCCAGCGGCGCATCGTGGCGGGGCTCACCGCCGGCGGCGTGAAGGGCTGACGACCATGGCCCAGCGCGGACCCACCCGTCCCACCGCCCACATCGAGGAGTCGATCGGCTTCGTCGGGATGTTCGGCGTCCTGTTCCTCGGCGTCACGGTGTTCTGCGAGCTCACCGGGCGACCGGCGCTCGGCTGGGCGGTCACCCTGCTCGTGTGCGTGCTCGGCGTCGTCGCGCTCGACCGGTGGCGGGTCGCCGTCCTCCGCCGGACCGCACCGCAGGACGGCACGGGTGCGTCCGTGCCCCGGGGCGTCGGTGCTGCTCCCGCGGTCGCCCCGGTGCACACGTCGGTCACCGACCCCACCGGTCGCCGACCCCGACCCGGCGCGGACGGACGGGTGCACCAGCACGCGGGCTGGGACGAGGTCGCACCGGCTGCACGACGGCCGGCGCGCCCCGCACGGGTCCCGCAACGCCGGGCGGACCGCGGCGTGCCCGCTGTGGCGGCCCGACGGGGTGGACCCGACACACCGGCGGACGTGACGCACGGCACGGACGGCTGACGGGCCTCCCGGGTCGCACCGATGGGGATCCAGGAGATCGCGACCGTCACGGGGCTGTCGAAGTCCACGGTGTCGCGGGCGCTCCGCGGCATGTCGAACGTGGCCGACACCACGATCGAGCAGGTGCAGCGGGTCGCCGACGAACTCGGGTACGTCCCGAGCTCGGCGGCGGCCGGCCTCGCCACCGGGCGCCAGCGCGCCGTCGGGGTGGTCGTGCCCGTCATCGACCGCTGGTTCTACGTGAAGGCGCTCGGCGGTGTCGACGCGGAGCTCCGCCAGGCCGGGTACGACCTGGTCCTCTACAACCTCGGCGGCCCGGGTGGCGACCGCGACCGGGCGTTCCGGCGCTCGATGCTGCGCCACCGCGTCGACGGCCTCGTCCTGCTCTCCCTGGTGCTCGACGCCACCGAACGGGCCGAGCTCGAACTCAGCCGGCACCCCATGGTCGTCATCGGCGGCCCGGCACCGGGCCTGCGGAACGTGGGCGTCGACGACCGCGAGGTCACCCGGATCGCGGTCGAGCACCTGCACGGCCTCGGCCACCGGCGCATCGCCTACGTCGGCGGGCAGGACGAGGCCGGCATGAACGTCGCCGTGCCGCACCTGCGACGGGACGGGTTCCTCGACGCCGTGCGGTCGTCGGGACAGGCCGTGCCGGAACGGTGGTCCCTCGACGGCCGGTTCTCGTTCGCCGGCGGGACCGCCGCCGGGGCCGTGCTGTTCGCCGAGCCCGCGTCGGAGCGACCGACGGCGGTGCTCTGCGCCTCGGACGAGATGGCCCTCGGTGTCCTGCTGGCCGCACGTCGAGTCGGACTCGCGGTCCCGGAGGACGTGTCCGTGATGGGGATCGACGGCCACGAGTACGGCTCGACCGTCGGACTCACCACCGTCGCGCAGGACCCGGTGGCCCAGGGACGCACCGCTGCACGGGCGGTGCTCGCCGAGGTCGACGGCGGTGTCGCCGGCCCGATCGCGGCGGCACCAGCGCACCTGGTCGTCCGCGCGACCACGGGCCCCCGCCCGCAGGGTCCCGCGTAGGGTCACCCGCATGGAGGTCACCAAACTCGAACACGCGTGCCAGGTCATCACCGAGGGGGACGCCCGGCTGGTCCTCGACCCGGGGAACTTCACCCGACCGGTCGACGAGTCCGGGGTCGTCGCCGTCGTCGTCACGCACGAGCACCCGGACCACGTCACCCCCGAGCAGGTCCGGCGCATCCTCGACGCCAACCCCCGTGCGGTCGTCATCGGACCGGAGGGCGTGCGCGCGGCGCTCGCCGAGGCGGGTGTCACGGTGGACGTCGTCACGGACGGCGACCACCGGACGGTCGGCCCGTTCATGCTCACCTTCCACGGCACGCGGCACCAGCTGATCCACGCCTCGGTGCCGATCGTCGACAACACCGGCGTGCTCGTGAACGGCCGGCTGTTCCACCCGGGCGACTCCTACACGGACCCGGGCGTCCCGGTCGAGGTCCTCGCTGCACCCGTCGGGGCGCCGTGGCTCAAGGTCGCCGAGATGATGGACTACGTCGCCGCGATCGCGCCGTCCCGGGCGTACCCGATCCACGAGGCCACCCTGTCCGAGGTCGGCCTCGGCATGCACACGGGCCGGCTCCGCGAGGCCGTCGAGCCCGGCGGGTCGCTCGTCGTGCTGCGTCCGGGGGAGTCGCTGACGCTCTAGGGCTGCGCGGCGCTGCGCTGCGCTGCGCGGCCTGGAGGCCCGTGGCGGCGCCGCCACGCGCCTCCTGTTCGTCACCGAGTGAGCAGAACGCGACGGGTCGCGTCCACGCACCCGGCTTCTGCTGCTCACCGGTCGGGCGCCCGCCGACGCAGTCGCGCCGCGACCAGGCGGTCGAGCGCCAGGGCGTCGCACGGAGCGTGCCGCTCGGCGTCGTTGTCGAAGTACACGTAGACGTCCTGACCGGCCTCGGCGTGCTCGAGGACCGTCGTCGCCCACCCGCCGAGTGCCTGGGGCGAGTACCCGTCGTGGTAGGTCCGGGGTGCGCCGTGCAACCGGAGGTACGCGAGTGGTGCCCCGGTGTCCGCCCGGAAGCGGGGGAAGTCGCCGGCGTGCGAGTCGACCAGGGCGATGCGGTGTCGGCGCAGCACGTCGAGGTGCTCGTCGCCGAAGCCGGCGGCCCGGAACTCGAGCGCGTGGTCGATCGACCACGCCGGTTCCTCGGGCACCACGAGACCGTCCGGTTCGCCGGGGACCTCGTCGTCGTGGTGGCGTGCGAGCTCAGCGGCGGCACCGTGCGTCCGGGGGAGCAGCCCGAGGAACGCGTCGAGCACCTCCGGCGTCGGCAGCAGGCGCTCGGGCAGCTGCCAGAGCACGGGCCCGAGGGTGTCCCCGAGCTCCAGCGGACCCGAGGCGAAGAAGTTCGCCAGCGCGGTCTCGACGTTCCGGAGCCGCAGCATGTGCGTGACGTACCGGCCGCCCTTGACCGCGAACCGGAACGGCTGCCCGCCCGAGGCCGCACGCCACGCCCGGTAGCGCGCCGGGCGCTGCAGCGAGTAGAAGGATCCGTTCAGCTCCACCGTCGGGAACCGCGACGCCACGTGCTCGAGCCACCGCCGCTTCGCGAGGCCGTCGGGGTAGAAGTCCCCACGCCAGCCGTCGTACTGCCACCCGGACAGGCCGATCCGGACCGTGGCCGACGGGCAGCCGCTCACGTGTCTGGCCCGGGCGATCGCGTCGTGGTCGGCCGTCATCGATCCACCGTATGCCTGCTCCGACATGGCGGCACACCCGGGCGACACGCCCCGTTTTGGTGCGGATGCGAGCCTTGTGCAATACTTGTCGAGTTGTCGGAACGGCCCCATCGTATAGCGGCCTAGTACGCTGCCCTCTCACGGCGGTAACGCGGGTTCGAATCCCGCTGGGGTCACCACAGGTGACATGCTCCGAGTCCGACAACAGCCGCGGCCCCATCGTATAGCGGCCTAGTACGCTGCCCTCTCACGGCGGTAACGCGGGTTCGAATCCCGCTGGGGTCACCAGCACGCAAACCCCCGTCCAGCTCCGGCTCGGCGGGGGTTTCGTCGTCTCGGCTAGCCTGGATCGTCCCCGTCACCCGGGGAACGATCGCCTCGCGACGGGAGCACGATGCACGCCGAACGCCCACCGCACCTGCGCTGGAGGCTCGTCGCCCTGGTCGCCCTCGGCGGCGCGATCGGGACGGCCGTCCGCGCACTCCTCGCCACGGCGTTCCCCGCGCACGACGGGATCAGCTGGACCATCCTCGGGATCAACGTCGTCGGGGCGTTCTGCCTCGGGTTCCTGCTCGACGCGCTCGCACGCCGCGGGCCGGACGTCGGTCGTCGTCGCGCGGTCCGGCTGTTCGTCGGCACCGGCGTCCTCGGCGGTTTCACGACCTACAGCACGCTCGCGGACGACACCGCGCAGCTGCTCGACCTCGGGCGCTGGACGGCGGGCACCGGATACGCGCTGCTGTCGGTCGTGCTCGGACTCGCCGCGGTCGTCCTCGGTCTGTGGGTCGCCGCCGCCACCCGGCCCCGCACCGAACCCCGAGAGGACGCCCGATGAGCCCGGTCGAACTGATCCTGGTCGCCGTCGGCGGGGGAGCCGGCGCCGCGCTGCGCTTCGTGCTCGACGGGCTCGTCAAGGGCCGCGTCGCCGGCACCCGGTTCGCCGGGTTCCCGGTCGGGACCCTGCTCATCAACGTGTCCGGATCGCTCGTGCTCGGGGTCCTGACGGGCCTCGGGCAGGCCGGCACCATCCCCGCCTCGACGGTCGCTGTGCTCGGGACGGGCATGATGGGTGGGTACACGACGTTCTCGACGGCGAGCGTCGAGACCGTACAGCTCCTCCGATCCGGCAAGACCCGGCTCGCCGTCCTGAACGGCCTCGGGATGCTCGTCGTCTCGGTCGGCGCAGCTGCGCTCGGCCTCTGGATCGGAAGGAACTCATGACCTCGGAACGCCCCGGCGAACTCGTCCTCGTCCGTCACGGAGAGACGGAGTGGTCGAAGAGCGGGCAGCACACCGGCCGCACCGACATCCCGCTCACCGACAACGGTGTCGAGCAGGCGAAGCGCGCGGGCCGGTACCTCGGGGACCGGTCGTTCGCGCTGGCGCTGTCGAGCCCGCTGCAGCGCGCCCGCGACACCGCGCACCTGATCGGCGTCGAGCCGGAGCTCGACGAGGACCTGTACGAGTGGGACTACGGCGCGTACGAGGGCCTCACCACCCCGCAGATCAAGGTGCTGCGCCACGGGCCGTGGGACCTCTGGACCGACGGCGTCCCCGCCGGCGACACCCCCGGGGAGAACGCCGCCGAGGTCCGGGTCCGCGTCGAGCGCATCCTGAACCGTGCCCGTCCGGTGCTCGCCGAGGGCCACGACGCGGTGTTCATCGCCCACGGCCACGTGCTGCGCGCGCTCGGTGCCGCGTGGATCCGGCTCGCGCCGCAGGACGGCGCCGTGCTGAAGCTCGGCACTGCCTCGGTCAGCATCCTCGGCTACGAGCACGGCCGCCCCGTCATCGACGCCTGGAACATCCAGCCGCGCGACTGACGCGGGGGTGAGGCGGACGGGCTCGCGAAAGCGACCGACCCGCGACACGCGGTGCCGTCCCGTCCGCGAGGGCGACAGATCCCCGCGGCTGTTCCGCAGCGATCTGTCGCTTTCGCAGGACGCGGTGGTCGCGACCACGGACGGACGGGAGGCCCGTGGCGGCGCCGCCACGGGCCTCCCGTCCGCCGTCCGCGCACGTTCCTTCCCCTGCCTCGCGCGATGGCAGGCGGAATCGGGCATTCCTGGTCGAAAGGAACGACCCGGTACGCCCGATTCGACGAGGTACGCCCGGTTCGACCCGGTACGCCCGATTCGACGAGGTGCGCCCGGTTCGACCAGGCACGCCCGGAACGACCGGGCGCGTCAGACGGTCCGGATCGCGCTCGTCGCACCGAGGGCACGGCCACGCCGGCGCTCGATCGCACGCCCGACGAGCAGCAGCCCCACGCTGACCACGGCACCGAGCACGGTCTGCGCGATGCGGTCGAGCGCCAGCAGCTGCGGCGCCTCGGGCAGGCTCAGCCACGACACCGCCAGGGCGAGCGGAGTGAGGAACAGCAGACACACGGCGTAGTTCCGGGCGACGAAGATCTCGGCGAAGAACTGCCCGACGACGGCCAGCACGACGATCCACCACGCCGACGGCTCGAGCAGCAGGATGCCGACCGCGATCACGGTGCCGCCGATCGTGCCGACCACACGCTGCCCGGCGCGGACCACGGTGTGCCGCTGCCGGATCGCCGGCAGGGTCGACACCACCGCGATGACCGCCCAGTACGGGTGCCCGAGCCCGGGGATCGACTCCGCGACGGCCCCGGCGACGAGTGACCCGACGACGTTGAGCCCGACGGTCTCCCACAGCGCCGGTGTCCGCAGGACCGCGAGCGACCGGTGCTTGCGATCGGCCAGCGGGCGGAACCGGTGCGGGGCGTGCGGGTGGAGCACCCGACGGAGCACCGCACCGGACATCGCGACGAGCCAGGCCCAGACCACCGAGCAGACGATGATCGTCGTGACGAGCGGGACGTCCGCCGGGCGCATCGGCACGAGTGCGGACACGACGAACGCGAACACCGGGAAGATCGGCTGCGCGGGGATCGCCCGGAGCGTGGAGAGGGTGCAGACCGCGACCACCAGGACGACGACGAGACCCACGGCCTGCAGCCAGAGCGGCGACCCGACGAGCCCGACCCCGATGCCGGCGAACATGCAGAGCGCCTGCAGCGCACCCGCGACGCCGGTGGTGACGGCACGCTGCCGGTAGGGCTCGGTCGCGCCGAAGATGGCGGTGAACCCGGCGAACATGGCGAAGGCGGCGTACCCCGGCATGCCGAGGGCGATGAGCAGCGCGAGCGGTGCGCCACCGGCGATCGCGGCGCGTGCCGCGCCCTCGAGGTTGATGGTCCGGGTCGAGTGCGCAGGTGTCGTCATGTCGTCACCATCTTCCCACCGCGACGGGTGTCGGGGAGTCGCCACGGGCCTCCATGCCGTGTCGCCACGGGGTGACGGGCGTGCGACGGCGGGGTGACGGACCCGCGGCGGGCGGGGTGCCGCGCGTTGGTATACCAATGGTAGAGTCGCCTGATCACGCCGCGGTCGCGGCGCAACGACGAGGACGAGGAGGGCTGAGCTCATGGGAAAGACGCTCGCCGAGAAGGTGTGGGACGACCACGTCGTGGTCAAGGGCGAGGACGGCAACCCCGACCTCCTCTACATCGACCTCCACCTCGTGCACGAGGTGACGAGTCCGCAAGCGTTCGACGGCCTGCGGCAGGCCGGGCGACCGGTGCGTCGCCTCGACCTGACGATCGCGACCGAAGACCACAACACCCCCACGCTCGCCATCGACCGCCCCATCGCGGACCCGACGAGCCGGATCCAGATCGAGACCCTCCGTCGCAACTGCGAGGAGTTCGGCGTCCGGCTGCACTCCCTGGGCGACAAGGAGCAGGGCATCGTCCACGTGGTCGGTCCGCAGCTCGGCCTGACCATGCCCGGCATCACCGTGGTCTGCGGCGACTCGCACACCAGCACCCACGGGGCCTTCGGCGCGATGGCGTTCGGCATCGGCACGTCCGAGGTCGAGCACGTCCTCGCCACGCAGACCCTGCCGCTCAAGCCGTTCAAGACGATGGCGATCACGGTCGAGGGCACGCTGCGTCCGGGGGTGACGGCGAAGGACATCATCCTGGCCGTCATCGCGAAGATCGGCACCGGCGGCGGCCAGGGCTACGTGCTCGAGTACCGCGGCTCCGCGATCCGCGCCCTCTCGATGGAGGGCCGCATGACGATCTGCAACATGTCGATCGAGGCCGGTGCCCGCGCCGGCATGGTCGCCCCCGACCAGACCACCTACGACTACGTGCAGGGCCGCGACCACGCGCCCACCGGTCAGGACTGGGACGACGCCGTCGCGTACTGGGAGACCCTCGCCACCGACGACGACGCCGTCTTCGACGCCGAGGTGTTCATCGACGCGGACGAGCTCGAGCCCTTCGTCACCTGGGGCACGAACCCCGGCCAGGGCGTCTCGCTGTCCGAGAGCGTGCCGGACCCGGCCGCCTACAGCGACCCCAACGACCAGGCCGCCGCACGCCGCGCCCTGGAGTACATGGACATCACCGCCGGCACCCCGATGAAGGACATCGCCGTCGACGCGGTGTTCATGGGCTCCTGCACGAACTCGCGCATCGAGGACCTGCGGGCCTTCGCGTCGATCATCAAGGGCCGGCAGAAGGCGCCGGGTGTTCGGGTCATGGTGGTTCCGGGCTCCGCGCGCGTCCGGCTCGAGGCCGAGGCTGAGGGGCTCGACGTCGTCATGAAGGAGTTCGGTGCCGAGTGGCGGTTCGCCGGCTGCTCGATGTGCCTCGGGATGAACCCGGACCAGCTGGCACCGGGGGAGCGCTGCGCGAGCACCTCGAACCGCAACTTCGAGGGCCGCCAGGGCAAGGGCGGCCGCACACACCTGGTGTCGCCGCTCGTCGCCGCGGCCACCGCGGTGCGCGGCACGCTGTCCAGCCCGTGGGACCTGGAGACCGACGACGAGATCGCGGCGGCGACGTCCGCCACCGCCACCGAGGGGACCTTCTGATGGACAAGATCACCACCGTCACCGGCATCGCCGCGCCGCTCAAGCGGTCCAACGTCGACACCGACCAGATCATCCCCGCGGTCTACCTGAAGCGCGTGACGAAGACCGGCTTCGAGGACGCCCTGTTCTCCGGATGGCGTCAGGACCCCGACTTCGTCCTGAACCAGGAGCGCTACCAGGGCGCCCGCGTCCTGATCGCCGGCCCCGACTTCGGCACCGGGTCGTCCCGCGAGCACGCCGTCTGGGCGCTCCGTGACTTCGGCTTCTCGGTCGTGATCTCGCCCCGGTTCGCGGACATCTTCCGGGGCAACGCCGGCAAGCAGGGCCTGGTCACCGCGATCGTGACCGAACCGGAGGTCGAGCGGCTGTGGGCCGTCATCGAGGCGAACCCGGGCATCGAAGCGACGGTCGACCTCGAGACGCAGCGCGTGTCGCTGGGGGATGTGGACGTCCCCTTCGAGATCGACGCTTACACTCGTTGGCGGTTGATGGAAGGGCTCGACGACATCGGGCTCACCCTCCGTGACGAGACCTCGATCACGGAGTTCGAATCCCGCCGCTCCAGTTGGCGGCCGAAGACATTGCCGGTGAAGTAGTGAACTCTCTCGTACAGGACGCAGCGGCCGCAGGGGCGCGCGTGGGCCTCAAGTCGGACGAGATCGTCATCCGCGGGGGCAAGCCGCTCGTGGGGCGCATCGAGGTCCGTGGGGCGAAGAACCTCGCGACCAAGGCCATGGTGGCGTCGCTGCTCGGTGACACCCCGTCGATCCTCCGTGACGTGCCGGACATCTCCGACGTCAAGGTGGTCCGCGGGCTGCTCGAGGTGCACGGCGTGCGCATCACCGATCCTGCACGAGGCGAACTCATCCTCGACCCGTCGCGGGTCGAGTCGGCGCACTTCGCCGAGATCGACGCGCACGCCGGTTCGAGCCGCATCCCGATCCTGTTCTGCGGTCCGCTGCTGCACAAGCTCGGCGAGGCGTTCATCCCCGACCTCGGCGGCTGCCGCATCGGCGACCGCCCGATCGACTTCCACCTCGACGCCCTCCGCGCCATGGGTGCGGTCGTCGACAAGCAGGTCAACGGCATCCACCTGACTGCCCCGGACGGCTTGAAGGGCGCCTCGATCGAGCTGCCGTACCCGAGCGTCGGCGCCACCGAGCAGGTCCTGCTCTCGGCGACCCTCGCCAAGGGCGTCACGGAGCTGCGGAACGCCGCGATCGAGCCCGAGATCATGGACCTCATCGCGATCCTGCAGAAGATGGGCGCCATCGTCTCGGTCGAGCCGAACCGCGTCATCTTCATCGAGGGCGTCGAGTCGCTCCGCGGCTACACGCACCGCGCGATCAACGACCGCAACGAGGCCGCGAGCTGGGCCTCCGCCGCGCTCGCCACCAACGGCGACATCTTCGTCGAGGGCGCGAACCAGCAGGAGCTCATGACGTTCCTCAACGTCTTCCGCAAGGTCGGCGGTGGGTTCGACATCCAGGAGGACGGCATCCGGTTCTACCGCGAGCTGGACACCCTGAAGCCCGTCGTCATCGAGACCGACGTGCACCCCGGCTTCATGACGGACTGGCAGCAGCCGCTCGTCGTCGCGCTGACCCAGGCCGACGGTCAGAGCATCGTGCACGAGACCGTCTACGAGAACCGCTTCGGCTTCACCGACGCGCTGAACGAGATGGGTGCCGACATCGTCGTGCACAAGGAGGGGCTGCCCGGCCACGACCGCCGTGTCGCCCGCCGCCCGTTCGAGCAGGCCGCCGTCATCACCGGTCCGACGAAGCTGCACGCCGCGAACGTCCGCGTCCCCGACCTGCGCGGCGGGTTCAGCCACCTCATCGCGGCGCTGACCGCCGACGGCGAGTCGCACATCACCAACGTCGGCATCATCAGCCGCGGCTACGAGCACTTCATCCCGAAGCTGCGCAAGCTCGGTGCCGACTTCGACTTCGCTGGGTAGGCGCAGTGCCGGCAGAAGGAAAAGGCGACGGTCTGGAGGCCCGTGGCGGCTCCGACGCGCAGGTCACGACCGGCCTCCCCGTGCGTGGGCGCCGGTGGCGCCGCGGTGAGCTGAACACCGCGTTCCGGATCGTCGCCTCGATCGTCATCCCGACGTTCCGGTTCTCGGCGCGCTACCACTGGCACGGCCCGAACCGCCTGCCGGCGGAGGGCGCGTTCGTGCTCGCACCGAACCACTTCACGAACATCGACCCCCTGGTCGTGGGCACCGCCGTGTACATCTCGAAGCGGGCGCCGCGGTTCCTGGCGAAGGCGTCGCTGTTCAAGGTCCCCGTGGTCGGCAAGCTCATGTCCGGCATGGGGCAGATCCCGGTCGAACGATCCGGCCGGACGCGCCTGAGCGATCCGCTCGGCGGGGGCCGGTCCCTGGTCGAGCAGGGCGGGGCGATCATCGTCTACCCCGAGGGCACGCTCACCCGCGACCCCGACCTGTGGCCGATGCGCGGCAAGACGGGCGCGGTGCGGATCGCGCTCGAGAACGACGTGCCGCTCATCCCGATGGCCCACTGGGGCACGCAGAACATCATGGCGCGGTACGGCAAGAAGCTCCGGCTGTTCCCGCCGTCCCGCGTCGACGTCATCATCGGTGACCCGGTCGACCTGTCGGCGTACCGCGGTCGGCAGATCGACCAGCAGATGCTCGGCGAGGCCACCGAACTCGTCATGCGCGAGATCACCGCGCTGCTCGAGGTGCTCCGTGGCGAACGGGCACCCGCGACCCGCTGGGACCCGGCGGCGAACAACCAGAAGGAGACCGGCCGGTTTGAGTGACCTCCGACCCCACGACGACCGACCCGACCCCGCCGCCGCGGCTCCGGGGGCCTTCGACACCGCCGCGATCCGGGTGGTCATGCAGTCGACCGACAAGCCCCGAGTGGCCGTGATCGGTGCCGGCAGCTGGGGCACCACGTTCGCGAAGGTGCTGGCCGAGGGCGGTGCCTCCACCGTGGTGTGGGCACGACGCCCCGAGGTCGCCCGCGAGATCACCGAGACCAAGCGCAACTCGGACTACCTGCCCGGCATCAACCTGCCCCGCACCCTGACCGCGTCGACGTCCCTCGAGCGCGTGCTCGACGGCGCCTCGCAGGTGTACGTCTCGGTGCCCTCGCAGACCCTGCGCTCGAACCTCGCCGCGATCCGCGAGCTGCTGCCCGCGGACGTACCGGTCGTCAGCCTGATGAAGGGCGTCGAGAAGAGCACGGGACTGCGGATGAGCGAGGTCCTGTTGCAGGGCCTCGGCATCGACCAGGACCGCATCGCGGTGGCCAGCGGCCCGAACCTGGCGCTCGAGATCGCCCGTCGGCAGCCGACCGCCGCCGTGGTGTCGTCGTCCTCGCTGGAGACCGCCACCGACGTCGCCGCCGTCGCGACGAACCCGTACTTCCGGTCGTTCATCAACACCGACGTCATCGGCACCGAGTTCGGCGGCGTGCTGAAGAACCTCATCGCCGTCGCGATCGGCATCGTCGACGGGGTCGGCTACGGCGAGAACACCAAGGCCTCGATCATCACGCGCGGCCTCGCCGAGATGACCGACTTCGCGGTGTCGCTCGGCGCGCAGTCGTCCACGCTGTCCGGGCTCGCGGGCCTCGGCGACCTCATCGCCACGTGCCAGTCGCCGCTGTCGCGGAACAACACCGCCGGGCGGTTGCTCGGCCAGGGCTACCGGTTCGACGAGGTCGTCCGCCAGATGAACCAGACGGCGGAGGGCCTGGCCTCGGTCGCCCCGATCCTCGAGCTGGCCGCGGCGAACGGCGTCGACATGCCCATCGTCAGCCAGGTCGGCGAGGTCCTCGCCGGTAGGCTCGATCCGCGCAACATCGCGCCGCACCTCACCGAGACCGACGAGCCGCAGGGCGAGTGACCGGTCCCGCACCGAGTCACGAAGGGACTCCCGTGCCCACGATCCCCGAGGGAACCCCCATGCCCAGGACCACCGTCGCCGTGCTCTTCGGCGGTCGCTCGAGCGAGCACGAGATCAGCTGCGTGACCGCCGGCGGCATCATGGACGTCGTCGACCGGGCCGAGTACGACCTCGTGCCGATCGGGATCACCCAGGACGGTGCCTTCACGCTGCAGTCGGACGACCCGGCGCAGTGGACCATCCGCGACGGCGCGCTGCCGACCGTTCCCGACAACGGCACTCGGATCGCGTTCCCGACCTCGCCGGCCACCAACGAACTCGTCGTGTCCCACCCCGACGGCACCGTCACCGCGATCCCGGTCGACGTGGTGTTCCCGATCCTGCACGGCCCCTTCGGCGAGGACGGCACGATCCAGGGCCTGCTCGAGATCGCCGGGCTGCCGTACGTCGGCGACGGCGTGCTCGCGAGCGCCCTTGCGATGGACAAGCACGTCGCCAAGGCCGTGCTCGAGCACGCCGGGCTGCGGGTCGCACCGTGGACCACGGTGCTCCGCCGGCAGTGGGCGGCCGACCCCGTGGACGTCGCCGAGACGATCGCCGCGCACGGCTGGCCGCTGTTCGTCAAGCCGGCCCGAGCGGGATCGAGCATGGGCGTCTCGCGCGTCGACGAGCCCTCGCAGCTGGGCGCCGCCATGGACCTGGCGTTCGAGCACGACTCCAAGGTGATCGTCGAGCCCCGTGTGATCGGCCGCGAGGTCGAGGTCGCCGTGCTCGAAGGCCGTGACGGTGCACCGCGCACGAGCCTGCCGGGCGAGATCGTCGTGGCCGAGGACGGCTTCTACGACTTCGCCTCGAAGTACCTGGGCGGCGACGAGTCGCTGCTCTGCCCGGCCCCGCTGACCGACGACCAGACCGACGAGATCCGCTCCATCGGTGCCCGCGCGTTCGAGGCCATCGGTGGTTCGGGGCTCGCTCGTGTCGACTGCTTCCTGACCGACGACGGCTTCGTCGTGAACGAGGTCAACACGATGCCGGGCTTCACGCCGCTGTCGATGTACCCGCGCTGCTGGGCGGCGTCGGGCGTGTCCTACGGCGAGCTGATCACGGAGCTCATCGAGCTGGGTCGAGCCGCCGTCCGCTGACCAGTTCGGTCAGCCCTGCACGTCCGCCGGGTCGAGGCACTCGTGCCCGTCCTTCGGCAGTGACGACACGGCGTCGGACAGCTCCTGCACGACCGATGACGTGGTCTTCGTCGAGTCGACCACGACCTGCACGGCCGGTGACCGACCGAACGTCGTGTAGACGACCTGGTCGCCGCGGTCGTCGCGGATCCAGTCGACGCCGCCCTGCGAGAAGCACGGCAGGTCGGACACGGTGGGGACGGCGACACCGCAGTGGTAGATCGCCACCTCGGGGTCGCCCCAGGCAGCGGTCGCCTGCGCGTTCGTGTTCCGCAGGTCGAACTTCGAGTCCACGGTCGCGGGCAGCCGGACCTGCACGGCGGCGCACGCCGCTGCGTTCGCCGACGGGGCGGCGGACATCGACACGGCGTTCGTGCACCCGGTCAGCCCGGCGGCGAGGGCGATCACGGCCCCCACGATCGCGAGGGTGCGAGGGGTGCGGCGCGCGGTGTCCATCGCCGTCCAGGCTACCGTTCTCGTGTGGATGCGACGGACGACGCCTGGGCCGGACCGACGGTGGGGGAGCTCGGCGAACTCGTCGTCCTCGACCGGATCACGAGCCGTCTGCCCGCGGGGACGCCGATCCTCGGCCCCGGTGACGACTGCGCCGTCGTCGCCGCTCCGGACGGCCGCTTCGTCGTCACGACGGACATGATGGTCCACGGTCCGGACTTCCGGTGGGCGTGGTCGTCGCCGACGGACATCGGCTGGAAGGCGGCCGCCACGAACCTCTCCGACGTCGCCGCGATGGGCGCCGTACCGAGCGGCCTCGTGATCGCCCTCGCCGCACCGCAGGACACCCCCGTGGCCGTCCTCGAGGGCATCGCCGACGGCTTCCGGCTCGCCGTCGACGCACTCGCGCCGGGGTGCGGGGTCGTCGGGGGAGACCTGTCCACCTCGGCGACGTTCACGGTGGCCGTCACCGCCTTCGGTGACCTGCTGGGCCGCGCGCCCGTGCTCAGGTCGGGCGCGAGCGTCGGTGACGTGCTCGCGGTGTCCGGCGAGCTCGGACGTGCCGCCCGTGGGCTGTCCCGACTGTTCCGCGACGGCGTCGACGACCGGGGCGAGCCGGACCGCGCCGCAACGGTCACGAGCGGCGCGGACGTCGACCCCGACGTCGGACGCCAGCGCCGCCCGGTGCCCCCGATCGCCGACGGGCCGCTCGCAGCCGGGGCCGGGGCCACCGCGATGCTCGACCTGTCCGACGGCCTGGCGATCGACGCCGGTCGGCTCGCCTGTGCCAGCCGGGTGACACTCGAACTCGATGCCGCCGCCGACGTCGACGAGGTCGCGCTGCACGGTGGCGAAGACCACGGACTGCTCGCCACGTTCCCGGCAGGCACGGCTCTGCCCGGGGGCTTCCGGCGCATCGGTGTCGTGCGCGAGCGTGGGGACGCGGACCTGCTGCGTGCCGGGTCGCCGGTGCCGACGACCGGCTGGGACCCCTACGCGGACTGGGACGGCGCCGCCGGCTGACCGGGCCCGGTCGGTGCACCACCGTGTGGCGACAGAACACGCGTCGTTCGACAGGTGCACCGTCGCAGAGCGCGTGCACACGCGCAGAGCGCCTCAGCCGGCGGCGACGGCCTCCCACGCGACGGTCTCGCCGTAGCTGCGCTTGCTGAACGGCGCGAGCCCCGCCGGCCAGGTGGGCTCGGGGGAGCGCTTGCTCCGCTCGACCACGACGACGGCATCCGGCGTCAGCTTCGGCGACAGGGCCTCGAGCACCTCGGCGAGCTCGTGCTCGGTGACGTCGTAGGGCGGGTCGATGAACACCAGGTCGAAGGTGCGGACGGTCCCGCGCAGGTACCCGAGCACCGGCTGCGGCTGCACGTCGATCCGGACGCCCGGCACCCGCTGCTGCACGGCCTTCGCGTTCGCCCGGCAGGCCTGCGCGGCGGCGGACGCCCGGTCGACCAGGACGACCTCGGCCGCACCGCGCGAGGCCGCCTCGAGCCCGAGCGCGCCCGTCCCCGCGTACAGGTCGGCCACCGACGTGGCCTCGACGAGCCCCCGTGCCTCGAGCGACGAGAACAGTGCCTCGCGCACGCGGTCGCTCGTCGGGCGGGTGCCGGACTTCGGCACCCGGAGCGTCAGGGAGCCGGCGGCGCCGGCGATGATGCGGGTCATGCAGCCACCGTATCGGCCCGGCGGGTCCGGTCCGGTGTTCTCCACAGGCCGCTCGGGAGGCACGGGTGGGGTCGGTCGTGCCCGGTACCGTTGGAGCGTGGTCACCTCCGGAACCCCCGCTGCGCCGGCCGCGCCCGACCTCGGTCCGGCGCCGCTCGACGCGCGGCTCGCGAACGTGCTCGGCGGTCGGACGGCGACCGCGATCGAGAAGGCCTTCGGCTACCGCACGGTGGGGGAGTTCCTCGAGCACGCGCCCCGCCGCTACGCCGAGCGTGGTGCACTGACGGCCCTCGACTCGCTCGCGATCGGCGAACCCGTCACCATCGTGGCCGAGGTCGTCGACATCCGTGAACGCACCATGCGCGCGCGCCGCGGTTCGATCCTCGAAGCGAAGATCGGCGACGGCAAGGGCCTGCTCACCCTCACGTTCTTCAACCAGGGGTGGCGCACGAAGGACCTCGTCCCCGGCGCGCGGGGCATCTTCTCCGGCAAGGTCAGCGACTACCGGGGTGCCCGGCAGCTCGCCCACCCCGACTACGAGCTGTTCGACCCCGACGACCCACGCGCCACGGCCGAGCCCGGTTCCGACGAAGCGATCCGGTGGTCGCGCCAGCCGATCCCGATCTACCCGGCGACGGCCTCGCTCACGTCGTGGCAGATCGCGAAGTCCATCGGAATCGTCCTCGACACCCTGCCGGACCTGCCCGACCCGGTGCCGGCGTCCGCACGGTCCCGGCTCGACCTCGTGCCGTTCCGCCGCGCGCTCGAGCTGCTGCACCGTCCCGAGAAGGTCGCGGACTTCAAGCGCGCGCAGGACGCCCTGCGCTACCGCGAGGCGTTCGTGCTGCAGACCGCCCTGGTGCAGCGCCGGATCGCGGCCCGTCGCACCGCGGCCACCCCGCGCGTGGCCGCCCCGGGTGGCATCCTCGAGCGCTTCGACGCCACCCTGCCGTTCACGTTGACGGACGACCAGCGGGCCGTCGGTGCCGACATCGACCAGGACCTCGCCCGCACCTGGCCCATGCACCGGCTGATCCAGGGCGAGGTCGGGTCCGGCAAGACACTCGTGGCGATCCGGGCGATGCTCACGGTGGCCGAGTCCGGCGGCCAGTCCGCGCTCATCGCCCCGACCGAGGTGCTGGCGGCCCAGCACCTGCGCTCCATCGTGAAGTTCCTCGGGCCGGACCTGGCCGCCGAGCTCCGACCGGTGATCCTGACCGGGTCGCAGTCCACCGACGAACGTCGCCGGGCCCTGCTCGCCGCGGCGTCGGGCAGCTCACGGCTGGTCGTCGGCACCCACGCGCTCCTGGGGGACCGGGTGGACTTCGCCGAGCTGGGGCTCGTGGTGGTCGACGAGCAGCACCGCTTCGGGGTCGAGCAGCGCGAGGCGCTCCGCACCAAGGGCACGACCCCGCCGCACGTGCTCGTGCTCACCGCGACGCCGATCCCGCGCACCGTCGCCATGACGGTGTTCGGCGACCTCGACGTCTCGACCATCACGGGCATGCCGTCGGGGCGCGCCGGTGTCGAGACCTTCACGGTCCCGCTGGCGGAGCACCCCGGGTGGGAACCCCGGATCTGGTCCCGCATGGCCGAAGAACTGGCCAAGGGTCGCCAGGCGTTCGTCGTCTGCCCGGCCATCGACGACGCCCACACCGAGGACGACGGCGAGCCGGAGCCGGCCGAGGGCGAGGACGACGCCCCGAAGCGTGCCCCGGCGACCGTGCTCGCCACCGCCGAGCGGATGCGCACCATGCCCGTGCTCGACGGGCGCTCGATCGCGGTCCTGCACGGCCGGATGACCGCCGACGAGAAGGACCGCGTGATGACGTCCTTCGCCGCCGGCGACCTCGACGTGGTCGTGGCGACGACCGTGATCGAGGTCGGCGTCGACGTCCCGAACGCGGCGATGATGGCCGTCCTCGACGCCGACCGGTTCGGGGTCTCGCAGCTCCACCAGCTCCGCGGCCGCATCGGTCGTGGGCAGTGGGCCGGGGTCTGCCTGCTGGTCACCTCGGCCGAGCTCGAGACCACCTCGCGCGAGCGCGTCGACGCGGTGGCCGCCTCGGACGACGGGTTCGAGCTCGCCCGGGTCGACCTCGAGCTCCGACGCGAGGGCGACGTCCTGGGCGAACGGCAGTCCGGTGGGCGGTCCTCGCTCAACCTGCTCCGGGTGGTCGAGCACGCCGACCTCATCGTCGACGCGCGGGAAGAAGCGGAGCGCGTGCTCGAACCCGATCCCGAGCTCGAGGGGTCCCCGGCCCTCCGCGACGCCCTCGCCCGGCGTCTCGACGAGTCCGACGCGGCGTTCCTCGGCAAGAACTGACCCGGGGGCACAGCGTCGCGGGCGGTATCGTCGCTGCCATGGCGCAGATCGCGGTGGTCCCCGGTTCCTTCGACCCCGTCACCCTCGGGCACCTCGACGTCATCGGCCGCGCGGCCGGGCTCTTCGACGAGGTGCACGTCCTCGTGGTGCACAACCCCGACAAGAAGCCGGCGATGTTCGAGGCCGTCGACCGGGTGCGGCTCATCAAGGACTCGCTGGTCGAGGTCGGCGCGCCGGAGACGGTCACGGTCGGCGAGTGGACGTCCGGGCTGCTGGTCGACTACTGCCGGCAGGTCGGGGCGAAGGTCCTGGTGAAGGGCGTGCGGTCCGGCGAGGACGTCGCGTACGAGACCCCGATGGCCATCATGAACCGCCACCTGGCCGACGTCGAGACGGTGTTCCTGCTGCCCGAGGCGTCGCGGGCGCACGTGTCGAGCTCGCTGATCCGCCAGGTGTCGTCCCTCGGCGGTGACGTCACGCCCTACGTGCCGAAGACGGTCGCCGACGCGCTCGCGGCTCGCTGAGCGTCCCCGGGGCGGCACCGCGTCCGGACACGCCTGTCGCCACCTCGACTCTCGGCCCCGATCGCGCTAGGCTTGTCGATCGTGTCTTCCCCCGTGAACAGCCCCTACGCCCTGCGCGTGCGCGACCTCGCGCACCGGCCGGGTGAGATGCGCGAGCACTCGCTCGACATGGAGGTGCCCGACGCGATGGGGGCCGGTCTGATCGGCGTCCGACAGGGTGCAGAACTGCACATCGACGTCAAACTCGAAGGCCTGCACGAGGGCGTCCTCGTGTCCGGACACGCTTCGGCCGACGCCACGGGGGAGTGCTCGCGCTGCCTCATCGACATCAGCGAACCGATCGAGGTCGATTTCGCCGAGCTGTTCGCGTATGATGCCTCGGAGGATTTCGACTTCTTCGTTCGCGATGACCACGTGGACACCGAACAGGTCGTTCGAGATGCGGTGGTGCTGTCGCTGCCGTTCCAGCCGGTCTGCCGACCGGACTGCCCAGGACTCGACCCGGTGACGGGCGAGCGTCTGGCCGACCTCGGCGAGCAGCCCGCTCGTCAGGTGCTGGATCCCCGCTGGGCAGCGCTCAGCGCGATCGAGCTCGACGACAGCACCGACGGTGACACCACCGCACCGAAGACCACCGAGGGCGAGGAGCGGGCCGAGACCGAGTAGGTCCCGACACCGCCAGCCCCCGTACCGACCACCGACCAACCGAAAGAGATTCACCATGGCCGTTCCCAAGCGCAAGCAGTCCCGTGCGAACACGCACGCCCGTCGTTCGCAGTGGAAGGCCACGCCGATCCAGCTCGTGAAGACGATCGAGAACGGTCAGGTCACCTACAGCCTCCCGCACCGCGCGAAGGTCGTCGAGGACTCGGCCGGCACGCCCCTGTACATGGAGTACAAGGGCCGCAAGGTCGCCGACGTCTGATCGGACCGAACGCATGACGACAACGTCCGGCGCTGCGGGGTCTCGCCCCGCGGGGCCGGACGTCGTTCGTCTGCAGGGCATCCTCGGGGCCGACATCGACCTCGAGCTGCTCCAGCTCGCCCTGACGCACCGCTCCTACGCCTACGAGCACGGGGGCATCAAGCACAACGAGCGCCTCGAGTTCCTCGGGGACTCGATCCTCGGCCAGGCCGTGACCGTGAAGCTCTACCGGTCGTTCCCCGACCTCGACGAGGGTGACCTCGCCAAGCGTCGGGCGAGCCTGGTGTCGACCGTGGCGCTGGCCGAGATCGCCCGGATGATCGGGCTCGGCCGCTACCTGCGCCTCGGCAAGGGCGAGGAACAGACCGGCGGGCGCGACAAGTCCTCGATCCTGGCCGACACCGTCGAAGCCGTCATCGGCGCGACGTACCTGTCGGCCGGTCCCGACCCGGCCACCGAACTCGTGCTCCGTCTGGTCGAGCCGCTCATGATCGACCCGGACCGCTTCGGCGCCGCGATGGACCCGAAGACGAGCCTGCAGGAGCTCGCCTCGAGTCGTTCCCTCGGCAACCCGGCGTACCGCGTCACCGAGACCGGCCCGGACCACGACAAGACCTTCATGGCGACGGTCGTCCTGCAGGGCGAGGACATCGCCACCGGCACCGGGTCGAGCAAGAAGGCCGCCGAGATGGCCGCCGCGCTCGACGCCTGGACCCGGCTGTCCGGTCGAGCGGCCTGACCGCGTGCCCGAACTCCCCGAGGTCGAGGTCGTCCGCGCCGGCCTCGAACCCGCCGTCAGCGGCGCGCGGGTCCTGCACGTCGACGTGGTCGACGACCGTGCCCTCACCCGGCACGACGGCCCTGCCGAGGACTTCGCCGATCGACTGACCGGTCGCACGATCGCCGCCGCCGTCCGCCGGGGCAAGTTCCTCTGGATGCCGCTGCAGCCCGAGCACGACGGGGACCGCCCCGAGGCACTCGTCGCCCACCTGGGCATGAGTGGGCAGATCCTGCTCGGCCGTGGTCGACCGGCGGCCAAGCACCGGCGCATCCTCATCGACGTGCAGCCCGCGGGCACCGACCGCTCCGGTGCGGCGGAGCCCCCGGTGGAACTCGAGTTCGTCGACCAGCGCACGTTCGGCTCGATGGCGATCGACGCGATGGTGCCGACGATCGACGGTGCTCCCGCCGGGTTCGGCGGGCAGGTCGACGCGATCGACCCCGATGCCGTGTGGCGTCGATGGGTGCCCGGGCAGGTGTCGCACATCGCCCGTGACCCGCTCGACCCCGCCTTCGACGACGACCGGTTCACCGCGATGGCACGGAAGCGGTCGAGCGGCATCAAGCGGGTGCTGCTCGACCAGGGCGTCGTGAGCGGCATCGGCAACATCTACGCCGACGAGTCGCTCTGGGCCGCGAAGCTGCACTACGACCGCGCCGCCGACCGCCTCACCCGTGCCGACCTGCGTCGGCTGCTCGACGAGGTCCGCGCGATCCTGCGCCGGGCGCTCGAAGACGGCGGCACGAGCTTCGACGCCCAGTACGTCAACGTCAACGGGCAGTCCGGGTACTTCTCGCAGCGCCTGAACGTCTACGGGCAGCAGGGGAAGCCGTGCCCACGCTGCGGCACGACGATCGTGCGCGAGGCCTTCATGAACCGGTCGAGCCACATCTGCCCCGTGTGCCAACCCCGTCCCCGCGCCCGCACGCGTTAGCCTGACGCCAACCAGAGCATCCGGAGACCGCATGTACTTGAAGAGCCTGACCATCAAGGGGTTCAAGTCCTTCGCGCAGCCGACGACGTTCGCGTTCGAGCCGGGCGTGACGTGCATCGTCGGCCCGAACGGCTCGGGCAAGTCGAACGTGGTGGACGCCCTGGCCTGGGTGATGGGGGAGCAGGGGGCGAAGACCCTGCGCGGCGGCAAGATGGAGGACGTCATCTTCGCCGGCACCTCGACCCGCGGTCCGCTCGGTCGCGCCCAGGTGCTGCTGACCATCGACAACAGCGACGGCCTGCTGCCGATCGAGTACTCCGAGGTGACGATCGCGCGCACGCTGTTCCGCAACGGTGGCAGCGAGTACGCCATCAACGGCGAGAACTGCCGTCTGCTCGACGTGCAGGAGCTGCTGAGCGACACCGGCCTCGGCCGTGAGATGCACGTGATCGTCGGGCAGGGGCAGCTCGACAAAGTGCTGCACGCCACCCCGGAGGACCGCCGCGGCTTCATCGAGGAGGCCGCGGGGATCCTCAAGCACCGTCGCCGCAAGGAGAAGACCCTCCGCAAGCTCGACGCGATGCAGACGAACCTGACCCGCCTGTCCGACCTGGCCGGTGAGATCCGGCGGCAGCTGAAGCCCCTCGGGCGCCAGGCCGAGGTCGCGCGCAAGGCCCAGTCGGTGGCCGCGGTCTTCCGCGACGCCAAGGCCCGCATCCTCGCCGACGACGTGGTGCGCCTGCGCCGCGAGCTGCACGACCACCAGGAGGTCGAGGCGGGCCGCAAGTCCGAGCGCATCGTCCTGACCGAGCGGCTCGACCAGACCCGGGTGCGCCAGCAGCACGTCGAGCAGAGCATGGTCGGCGACGACGTCGACCGCGCCCGCACCGTGGTGCACCGGCTCGAGAGCGTGCAGGAGCGCCTCCGCGGCCTGTCGAGCCTGGCGAACCAGCGCCTGATGTTCCTCGCGCAGCAGGCCGACGCCCCGCAGCAGGGCCCGACCGTCACCCAGGAGCAGGTCGCCGGGGTCCGTGCCGAGGCCGACCGTCTCGCCGCCCGCGCCGACGAGATGCAGGGCGGCTCGGCGACGACCGCCCGCGCGGTGCAGGACGCCCGCGCCTCGCTGGACGCCCTCGACGAACGCATCGCCGCCCAGGCAGCCCGGGTCTCGCAGCACGACCTCGAGGCGCAGCGGCTCGCCAGCGCCGTCGACGTCGCCCGGTCGAAGCGCGGTTCCGCCGTCGCCGACCGCGAGCGGCGGGAGCGGGCACTGGCCGAGGCCGGGGAACGTGCCGAGCGTGCCGCGGCGGCCCTCGCCGAACTCGGTGTCGACCCGTCCGAGGGCGTCGACGAGTCCGTGCTCGCGCAGACCCTGGAGCAGGCGCGCGCCGAGCTCGAACGGGCCCAGACCACGCGCGACGAGCAGCGCGACCGCCTCCACGCCCTCGAACGCGAGCGGGACGCCCTCGACGCCCGGGTCGCCGCGCTCGGCATGTCGATCGAGGTCCGCGACGGTTCGCAGGCCCTGATCGACGCCGGTCGCGCGGGCATCGTCGGTCGCCTGGCCGACAGCCTGACGGTCTCGCCCGGGTTCGAGGCCGCGATCGCCACCGCGCTCGAGGGACTCGCCGACGCCGTCCTCGCGGACGACCGCGGTGCAGCGCTCGACGCCGTCGACCACGCCCGCGATGCTGACCTCGGCCGGATCGACGTCGTCGTCGCGGACGCCGCGTCCGTCACCACCGCCCTGCCCGAGACCCTGCCGGCCGGCGTCCGCCGTGCCACGGACCTGGTGCAGGGACCGCCGGCGCTCGCGTCGATCCTGCGGGACACGCTGGTCGCGGAGACCGACGACCTCGACCTGGAGGCGGTGCTCACGGCCGCCCCGCACGCCACGGTGGTCACGCGGTCCGGCGACCTCGTCCGCGCGGTCCGCGTGACCGGCGGCGGCGAGCGCGTGACCTCGCGCATCGAGCTCGTCGCGGAGCGCGACGACGCCGTGACGCGCCGCGACGCGATCGCGACCGACGCCGAGGACGCGGCCACGGGCCTCCAGGCCGCACGCAGTGCCGTCGAGGACGCACGCCGCCGTGCGGACGAGGCCGACGCAGCATCCCGCGCGTACACGCGGGCGAAGGCCGAGTACGACCGCACGAGTGCGTCGACGCGGGCGAAGGCGGAGAACGCCGCGGCCGAGGTCGAGCGGCTGCGTGCCGCGTTGGCCGAGACCGACGGCGCCGTCGAGACCGCCGAGGCGGTGCTGGCCGAGGCCGAGTCGGCGCACCGGGCCTTCACCGAGCAGGAGCGTCCCGTGGTCGACGCGTCCGAGCGTCCCGCGCTGCAGGACGCGCTCGAAGCCGCACGCGCCGCCGAGGTCGAGCAGCGGATCCAGGTCGAGACCGTTCGTGAACGGGTGCGCGCCGAACGGAACCGCGCCGACCAGCTCGAACGCCAGCTCGAGGCCGAGCGCGCCGCTGCCGAGGAGGCCGCGCGGCTCGCCGTCATCCGACGCGGCCAGATCCGGACCGCGGAAGCCGTCCTCGCCGACCTGCCCGGGGTGCTCGGTGCGGTCGACCGTTCGCTGGCCGAAGCGCGGGTGCAGCTGGCGACGGAGGAAGCCGAGCGGTCGAAGCGCAACACCGAGCTGCAGACGATCCGCAACGAGGAGCGCGAGCTCCGGGACCGCCTGCAGACCATCACCGACGGCGTGCACTCGCTCGAGATGGAGATCTACGAGAAGAAGCTGCACGTGTCCGGCGTCCTCGACCGGGCGCAGAGCGAGCTCGGGCTGACCGAGGCCGTGCTGGTGGCCGAGTACGGGCCGCACGTGCCGGTGCCGGTCGACGTGCTCGTGGACCCGCGGGTGCGCGCGCGGAAGCACCGTGAGGCGGAGCGCGCAGCCGCGGCCGCCGCGGCCGAAGCCGCGGGCGTGACCGAGCCGGAGGAAGCTGCGGCAGACGCGGGCCCCGAAACCGACGACGTGGCCCTCGTCGACGCGGAGTCCACGCTGCCCGGCGGCCCCGCCCTGCCCGAGTTCGACACCACCGACGAGGTCGACCCCGCCGACATCGAGACCGTGCCCTACGTCCGTGCCGAGCAGGAGCGCCGACTCAAGGCCGCCGAGCGCGACCTCGGGCAGCTCGGCAAGGTGAACCCGCTCGCGCTCGAAGAGTTCCAGGCGCTCGAGCAGCGGCACGCGTTCCTCGCCGAGCAGCTCGAGGACCTGCAGAAGACCCGGACGGACCTGCTGACGATCATCGACGAGCTCGACACGAAGATGCAGACGATCTTCGAGTCCGCGTTCAACGACACGAAGGAAGCGTTCGACGTCATCTTCCCGATCCTGTTCCCGGGCGGCTCGGGGTCGATCAACCTGACCGACCCGACCGACCTGCTCGGCACCGGGATCGACGTGCAGGTGAAGCCCGCCGGCAAGAAGATCGACCGCCTGACCCTGCTGTCCGGCGGCGAGCGTTCCCTGGCCGCGGTGGCGCTCCTGGTCGCGATCTTCACCGCGCGGCCGTCGCCGTTCTACATCATGGACGAGGTCGAGGCGGCACTCGACGACGCCAACCTCGGCCGCCTGCTGACCGTGTTCGAGCGGCTCCGCGAGTCGTCCCAGCTCATCGTCATCACGCACCAGAAGCGGACGATGGAGATCGCCGACGCCCTGTACGGGGTGTCGATGCGGCAGGACGGCGTTTCCGCGGTCGTCGGGCAGCGGGTGCAGAAGCGCGAGCCGGCGGACGCGGTCGCGTAGGCGCCCTGGTCGCGACCACGACAGACGGGAGGCGCGGTGCCAGCTGGCACCGCGCCTCCCGTTCTGTCAGGTGCGTCCGGACAGGACGCCGGGTCGCTACGCGCGACCGCGGATCGTCCGGAGCAGCCAGCCGATGACCGCCAGCAGGATGAGCACGATGCCCACCCAGAGCAGGAACTTCAGCGCACCGACGAAGATGCCGCTGAAGAGCAGGACGAGGCCGACGATGATCGCGATGATCAGCAGTGCGGGCATGAGGGTCTCCTATCCCTGGAACGAGACCGAGCAGATGCCCGGACCGTCAGGGACGCTACTCCTCGGCGTGCCGACGCGTTCGCTCAGCCGACGGGGCCGCCTTCGCTCAGCCGACGAGGTTCTGCACGAACACGTGCGGCGTGAAGCCCGTCAGGTCGTTGATGCCCTCGCCCTGCCCGATGAGCTTGATCGGGATGCCGGTCTTCTCCTGCACACTCAGCACGAACCCGGCCTTGGCCGAGCCGTCGAGCTTCGTGATGACGAGGCCGGTCACACCGGCGCCCTCGATGAAGGCCTGGGCCTGGGCGAGTCCGTTCTGGCCGGTCGTCGCGTCGAGGACGAGCAGGACCTCGCTGATCTCGGTCTGCTTCTCGACCACGCGCTTGATCTTCGTGAGCTCGTCCATCAGGCCGGCCTTGGTGTGCAGACGCCCGGCGGTGTCGATGACGACGATCTCGGTCTGGTCGCGGATCGCCTTCTCGACGGTCTGGTACGCCACCGACGCCGGGTCCTGCCCGGGCTGCGACGGACGGACGACGTCGACCCCGGCGCGCTGGGCCCAGGTGGCGACCTGCTCGACCGCCGCGGCGCGGAACGTGTCCGCCGCGCCGACGAGGACCGTGCGGTCGTAGGTCTTCAGGAACTTGGCGAACTTGCCGATCGTCGTGGTCTTGCCGACGCCGTTCACCCCGACGACGAGCACCACGGCGGGCCGCGCGCTGAGCTTCAGGGTGGTGTCGAGCTTCGAGAGCCGTTCCTCGAGGACCTCGCGGAGCATGCGCTGCAGGTCGGCGGGGTCGGTCGTGCCGTACCGGTCGACGCGGGCGTGCAGGTCCTCGATGATCTCCTCGGAGATGTCGGGCCCGAAGTCGGCGCCGATGAGGGCGGTCTCGAGGTCCTCCCACGTGGTCTCGTCGATCGTCTTGCGCTGGAAGAGGCCGCGCAGCCGTGTGGACAGTGACCAAGAACTCGCCATGCTCCCAGCTTAGAGCGCGGCACATGTCCGCTGTGCCCGGTATGCTCGGGATCACGAAGGGGAGTATTCCCTCTCGGTGACCCCGTCAGTACGGTCCGGAACGATCCGGCCCCGGGGCGCCGGTCGTGCGGCACCGGTTCCGGTGCGGGACGACGGAAGAGACCTTCAGGCCTCGGCGTACCCACACATCAGCGGCGCGCCCTACCTGAAGGAAACCGTGGACGTCCCACTCTTCGTCTGGCTCATCACGATCGCCGGCATCCTCGCGCTGCTGGTGTTCGACTTCTACTCGCACGTCCGCACGCCGCACGTGCCCCACATCCGCGAATCCGCGTTCTGGTCGGCCTTCTACATCGGGCTGGCGATCCTGTTCGGCATCGGCATCCTGGTGTTCGGCGGCGGGCAGGCCGGTGGCGAGTACTTCGCCGGCTGGCTGACCGAGAAGGCGTTGTCGGTCGACAACCTCTTCGTCTTCCTCATCATCATGTCGAGCTTCGCCGTGCCGAAGGAGTTCCAGCAGAAGGTCCTGCTGGTCGGCGTCGCGATCGCGCTCGTCGCCCGCGGTGTGTTCATCGCCCTCGGCGTCACGATCATCGAGAACTTCTCGTGGGTCTTCTACCTGTTCGGTGCGCTGCTGTTCTGGCTCGCCTGGTCGCAGGCCCGCAGCGGCAACGACCACGGCAGCGAGGGTGAATCCCGGCTCATCCGGATCCTCAAGCGCATCATCCCGACCTCGGACCACTACGACGGCGACCGTCTGACCACCCGCGTCGACGGCAAGCGGCTGTTCACCCCGATGCTGCTCGTCATGGTCGCCATCGGCCTGACCGACGTGCTGTTCGCGCTCGACTCGATCCCCGCGATCTTCGGGCTGACGCAGGACGCCTTCATCGTGTTCACGGCGAACGCGTTCTCGCTGCTCGGTCTCCGGCAGCTGTACTTCCTGATCGCCGGGCTGCTCGAGCGCCTCATCTACCTGGGTCAGGGCCTGGCCGTCATCCTGGCGTTCATCGGTGTGAAGCTCGTCTTCCACGCCATGCACGTCAACGAGCTGCCCTTCATCAACGGCGGCGAGCACATCGAGTGGGCGCCGGAGATCCCGATCTGGTTCTCGCTGGGCTTCATCGCGCTGACGATCGCGGTCGCCACGACCGCGTCGCTGGTGGTCTCGAAGCGCCGCCAGGAGCGCGGGCTCACCCCGACCGGCCAGCCGAAGGAGTCGGTCGAGGCCGACGCCAAGTAGTCGTCACCACCTGACGGACAGGAGGCGCGGTGCCAGCTGGCACCGCGCCTCCCGTCTGTCCGGGTGTCGTCCGGAGCGTCAGACGGCCTGGCGACCAGGGGTCGCGTCGAGCAGGTGGGCCAGGTGCTCGGGAACCGAGCCGCCGCGGGCCACCGTCGCCCGTGCCCACAGCCGGCCCGCCCGGTACGACGACCGGACCAGCGGTCCGGCGAGCACTCCGGCGAAGCCCATCTGCTCGGCGACCTGGCGGAGCTCGACGAACTCCTCCGGCTTGACCCAGCGCGCGACCGGCAGGTGCCGGGGCGACGGGCGGAGGTACTGCGTCAGCGTGATGATGTCCGTGCCCGCGTAGAACAGGCGCTGCAGGGCGTCCTCGATCTCGATGCGCTCTTCGCCCATGCCGAGGATCAGGTTCGACTTCGTGACCAGTCCGGCGTCGCGGCCCTGGGTGATGACGTCCAGGGAGCGTTCGAACGTGAACGCCGGCCGGATCCGCTTGAAGATCCGCGGGACGGTCTCGACGTTGTGGGCGAAGACCTCGGGACGGGCGTCGAACACCGGGCCGAGCTGGTCCGGTCGCCCGTTGAAGTCCGGCACCAGGATCTCGACGCCGGTGCCGGGGGAGTGTTCGTGGATCGCCCGGATGGTCTCGGCGTAGAGCCAGGAGCCGCCGTCGGGCAGGTCGTCGCGGGCGACGCCGGTCACGGTCGCGTACCGCAGGCCCATCTCCGCCACGGAGTCCGCGACCCGGCGGGGCTCGTCGCGGTCGAGCGGTTCCGGCTTGCCGGTGTCGATCTGGCAGAAGTCGCAGCGACGGGTGCACTGCGAGCCGCCGATCAGGAAGGTGGCCTCGCGGTCTTCCCAGCACTCGAAGATGTTCGGGCAGCCGGCCTCCTGGCAGACGGTGTGCAGCTGCTTGTCGCGCACCAGGCTCGACAGCTCGCGGAACTCCGGACCCTGCGTGGCACGGGTCTTGATCCACGCGGGCTTCGTCTCGATCGGGGTCTCGGCGTTCCGGGCCTCGACCCGGAGCATGCGGCGGCCTTCGGGGGCGAGGGTCATACGAGGGTCTCCTGTCGGGCGGGCGCAGTGCTGGTGCTCGTGCTGGTGCTGGGGGTCGTCGTGCTGATCCGGTGGCCGCTGTGCATGCCGTCGACGGCCTGTCGGACGCGCTCTGCGACCAGGGGTGCGAGGACGTCGACGGTCACGTGGGCACGCCCCACGTGCGCCGCCGCGGCGCTCAGCGTCGTGACCCCGGCGTCCGCGATGCCGCACGGGACGATCGCGGCGTAGGCGGCGAGGGCGTTGTCGCAGTTGATCGCGATGCCGTGGCTCGTCACGCCCTCGGCGACGTGCAGGCCGATGGCGCCGACCTTGGCGGCGGGGGAGCCGTCCGTGCCCTGAACCCATGCGCCGCTGCGACCCGTGACCCGTTCGGCGTGCACTCCGACGGCAGCCGCGGCGTCGATGACGACCTGCTCCAGGTCGCGCACCCAGGCGACGACGTCGAGGGGTTCGGCGAGCCGGACGATCGGGTAAGCGACCAGTTGCCCCGGCCCGTGCCAGGTGATGCGTCCGCCACGGTCGGTGTCGATGACCGGGGCGCCGTTCGTCGGCAGGTCGGACGGTTCGGTGCGGCGTCCGGCGGTGTACACGGACGGGTGCTCGCAGAGGACGAGGGCCCCGGGGGAGCGGCCGGCGACGACGTCGGCGTGCAGGTCCCGCTGCAGGGCGAGGCCGTCCGCGTAGTCGAGCAGGCCGTGGTGGCGGACGATCTCGAGTTCCGGCATGCGGCGAGCGTACGACAGTTTCTGGACGGCGTCCAACAACCGGGTGCTTGACCTCAACAATGGTTGAGATGGTCCGATGAGGACATGGACATCCGACAGGTACAGCTCGCCACCCGATCGCTCGCCGACACCGCCCGGTTCTACGAACGACTGGGGTGTCCGGTCGAGATCGTCGACGCCACGGTGCGCATCGTGGTGGGGTCGTCGCTCCTCGTGTTCCGCGAACTGCCCGAGATGACCGGAGCCCTGCACTTGGCGATGACCATCCCCACGGGGGCCTTCGACGGGGCCAAGGCCTGGATCGCCGGGCTGACGACGGTGCTCGGTACGGACGACCAGGACGAGTTCGAGGGGCCGCCGAACTGGAACTCGCGGTCGGTCTACTTCGAGGGGCCCGACGAGCAGCTGCTCGAGCTCATCGAGCGGCGGGACCTGGAGTCGGGCGCCCGGCGCGCCGGCGACGGTTCCGGCACCGGCACCGGCACCGGCACCGGGACCGGCACCGGCACCGGGACCGGCACCGGCACCGTCGTCCCGCTCGTCTCCGTCAGCGAGGTCGGCGTCCCCGTCCCCGACGTCCTCGGCGCTGTCGAGGCCCTGCGACGCGCCGGTCTCGAGCCGTACGCCAACCCGCCGGGGGAGTCCTTCGCGGCGGTCGGTGACGTGGACGGTCTCGTGATCCTGGTGTCGCCCGACCGACGCTGGTTCCCGACCGGTGACCGGAGCCCGTCGAGCGCGCCGGTGGTCATCGACGTGGGGCTCGCAGCGCCGCTCGAACTGACCGAGGGTGTCCTCCTGCGGTGAACGGGCCGGTGCCGTCGGCGGGAGCCTTGTAGAATCGACGGATCATGGCGCAATTCGGTTCACTCTCCGATCGGCTGACCGAGACCTTCCGCAATCTGCGGAGCAAGGGTCGGCTGACTCCGTCCGACGTCGACGGCACCGTCCGCGAGATCCGGCGGGCGCTCCTCGACGCCGACGTCGCGCTCGAGGTCGTCAAGGCGTTCACCGCATCGGTGCGCGAGCGTGCCCTCTCCGACGAGGTCAACCGCGCGCTCAACCCGGCGCAGCAGGTCGTCCAGATCGTCAACGAGGAACTCGTCGGCATCCTGGGCGGGCAGCAGCGACGGCTCGAGTTCGCGAAGAAGCCGCCGACGGTCATCATGCTCGCGGGTCTGCAGGGTGCCGGTAAGACCACCCTCGCGGGCAAGCTCGGCAAGTGGCTCAAGAAGGACGGCCACACCCCGATGCTCGTCGCGGCGGACCTCCAGCGTCCGAACGCCGTGCAGCAGCTGCAGGTCGTCGGCGAGCAGGCCGGCGTGCACGTCTTCGCGCCCGAGCCCGGCAACGGTGTCGGCGACCCGGTCAAGGTCGCCAAGAACGCCATCAAGGCCGCGATCGACCAGCAGTACGACACCGTCATCGTCGACACCGCCGGTCGACTCGGTGTCGACGCCGAGCTGATGAAGCAGGCCGCGAACATCCGCAAGGCCGTCGACCCGGACGAGGTCCTGTTCGTCATCGACGCGATGATCGGTCAGGACGCCGTCAACACGGCCCGTGCCTTCCAGGAAGGCGTCGACTTCACCGGTGTCGTGCTCTCCAAGCTCGACGGTGACGCACGCGGTGGTGCCGCCCTGTCGGTGGCCAGCGTGACCGGCCGCCCGATCATGTTCGCGTCGACGGGTGAGTCGCTCGACGACTTCGAGCCGTTCCACCCGGACCGCATGGCGAGCCGCATCCTCGACCTCGGCGACATCCTGTCCCTCATCGAGCAGGCGCAGGGCGCCTTCGACGAGGAAGAGGCGCGCAAGGTCGCGGACAAGATCGCGACCGACAACTTCACGCTGAACGACTTCCTGCAGCAGATGCAGCAGCTCCGCAAGGCCGGCTCCATCAAGGGCATGCTCGGCATGCTCCCCGGAGCCAAGGGCATGCGCGAGGCGCTCGACAACTTCGACGAGCGCGAGATCGTCCGCACCGAGGCGATCATCCAGTCGATGACGCCCCAGGAGCGCGAGCTCCCGAAGCTCCTGAACGGTTCGCGCCGTCTGCGCATCGCGCGCGGTGCCGGATCGACGGTCACCGAGGTCAACGCGCTGGTCAACCGCTTCGAGCAGGCCGCCAAGATGATGAAGACCGTCGCCCGCGGTGGCGTGCCGCAGATGCCGGGCATGGGGCCGATCCCGGGCATGCACGGCGGCAAGAAGCAGCAGCAGGGCGGCAAGAAGAAATCGAAGGTGGGCAACCCCGCCAAGCGCGCAGCCCTCGCGGCCGGCGCGTCGGCTGCGCCGCAGCAGGCCCCGCAGGGGTCCGGCCTCGGCCTCGGCGGCGCCAAGGGCGGCAAGGCACCGACCGAGGAAGAGCTCGCGTCGCTGCAGAAGTTCCTGGGTCGCTGACGCGGCTCGCGATCCCGACCACCTGACGGACGGCAGGCCCGGTGCCAGCTGGCACCGGGCCTCCCGTCCGTCTCTCAGCGCTTGGACTTCTTGAGGTACGCCCGCAGGTCGGCGTACGTCCCGTCGTCCTCGCCGAACAGGACGACGCTCCGCGCCGTCTCGAGCCAGGCGCTCGTGGAGGGCCGGACCTCACCCAGGGCGGCGAGCAGATCCGGCATCCCGATGAGCCGTGCAGTGCCCGTCGTGATGCTGTCCATGAGCGCGTGCTCGGCGGCGACCTCGCACACGTAGGCGATGTCCGCACCGGAGAAGCCCTCGGTCCGCTTGGCGAGCGCTGCGGCGTCGATGCCCTCGACCGGTCGGTCGCGGAGGTGCCCGCGGAAGATCGCTTCGCGTGCCGGGACGTCCGGCGGCAGGACGAGCACCGTCCGGTCCAGCCGACCCGGACGACGGAGCGCGGGGTCGACGTCCCACGGCTGGTTCGTCGCAGCCAGCACGAACACGCCCTCGTTCCCGCCGTCGACGCCGTCGAGTTCGGTGAGCAGCTGGTTCACCATCCCGCGCACGTGCGAGCTGCGGGTCTGGCTCCGTCGCTGGCCGAGCGCGTCGACCTCGTCGAAGAACACCACGCATGGAGCCGCAGCGCGTGCGGCCTCGAAGACCGCCCTGATGTTCTGCTCGCTCGCGCCGAGGTAGGGGTCGAGGACGTCGGTGATGGAGACGCTCATGAAGCGTGCGCCGAGCTCGCCGGCGACAGCCCGGGCGATGAACGTCTTCCCGCACCCCGGAGGGCCGTACAGCAGCAGACCGCCGCGGAGGCTCATGCCGTACAACGCCCGGAGCTCGGGGTTCGCGAGCGGGGCGAGGAACGCGACGGTGAGCCGCTGCTTGACGGCCTCCATCCCGCCCACGTCCGCAAACCGGACCTCCGACGGCTCGACCGAGAACGCCGACGGCAGGTCCGGGTCGGGAGCCGAGTCCTCGACGAAGGACGGTTCGACGATGTGCTCGACCTGCTGTTCCGCGGCGTGCCAGTCGAAGTCGGACGGCGCACCAGCGGCGGGAGCGTCGGTCGGCGCGTCCGCGGGGAGTGCCGTGGCGGCACCCGGGCGCAGCACCGCCAGCATGAGCGCGCTCGCCGCGGCGTCGGTCGGCGCGATGGCGAGTGCGGCTGCCGCTTCGGCGGTCGCCTCAGCCGGACGTCCGGCTTCGAGGAGCAGACGACCGAGGTGGACACGCAGTGCGACGTCGTGGGGTGCGCTGTCGACCGCGCGTCGGAGCGCGCCGATCACCGGGTCGTCGTGGACCGGGTCGTCGTTCATCGGGAGTCCTCTCGGAGCGGTCGGTTCGGTGGTGTCGCGCGACGCGGCGTCAGGCCAGGCGCAGTTCGGTCGCGAGGGCGAGCTCGTCACCCGTCGTCATCGTCGTCCTCGTGCACCGCTGGGCGGGTCCTCGGGAAGGCGCGCAGGATGCGCTTCATCAGGACGGACGCGATGACGACCCCGACGAACACGAGACCCTGCGCGACGAGCGCGGCGACCGGTGGGAGGAACAGCCCGGTCGCCGAGATCGCGGTTGCTCCACCGAGGACCAGCGTCACGAGTCCCCAACCCGGTACCGCTCGTCGAGCGACCGAGACGAGGAAGGCGAGGCGAGGCCGTGCCTCGGAGGTGAACCGGAGGGCGATGAAGGCGATCACGGCGAGGGCGGTCACCGGCGGGAAGGTGGTCGCCCAGCGCTCCATCCCCGGATCCCCGCTGTCGATCGTCGCCAGGAAGCCGAGGGCGGTGATCACTGCCGCGCCGCCGAGGGCCACCCTGATGCGGGCGAGTGGGTTGACGACGCCGATCATGAGGTTCCGCAGTGCTGTGGCGTCCGTCGGGTTCGTCGACAGGATGCCCGCGAAGGCCAGCGCGGACTCGCTCTCGTGGCCGTGCCGCAGCCGTGCCACCGCCAGGTTGTGCCGTGCCCCTCGGTCCTCCGGAGCGAGCGCGAGCCCCCGGCGGTACGCGTCCTGCGCTTCCCGTTGCCGTCCGACGGCGAGCAGGAGGTCGCCGTGCTGGCGGTGCACGAACGGTTCGGTGGGAGCCAGGCGCACGGCTTCGAAGCTCGCCCGCATCGCCTCCAAGCGGTTCTGCTCGCCGAGCCAGAGGGCATCGACTCGCGCAGCGTGCGCCTGCCACGATCCCGGATCCGCGGCGACCGAACGACGGGCGGCCTCGACGGCTCCGATCCGGTCCCCGGAGCGGAGCAGGGCGGTCGACAGCACGCGGAGGGAGGTACTGTCACCCGGCGCGAGAGCGACCGCTCGTCGAGCAGCGTCGCACGCCGCGTCTGGCTGGTCGAGCGCGAGCAGCGCCAGGGCGCGTACGCGCTGTCCGGCGATCGATTCGCCTTCGTCGTGCTCGGCCGCCCTGACCTCGGCGAGTGCCTGTTCCGGTCGACCGGCGTCGACGAGCGCGCCGGCACGGATCACCGTCGCCGGTCCGCGCTGTGCTGCCTCCCCCGCCACAGGGGAACTGTAGCGTTCGCCGTGGACTGCCGATGCCCCCAGGACGGGAGGCCCGGTGCCAGCTGGCACCGGGCCTCCCGTCCGTTCGTGGTCGCGCCGCGACGTTCCTTCCCATCGCACGCGCGATGGAAAGTGGAATCGGGCGTACCTGGTCGAAAGGAACGACCAGGTAGGCCCGATTCGACCAGGTACGCCCGATCCGGGCCGGTCGCGGCTAGAGCGCTTCGCGGAACTCCGTCACGAGGTGGCGGACGACCTCGCGCAGGTCGCCGCCGTTCTCCTGCGCGACCTGCAGCTGCCGCTGGTACGAGGCGCCGCGCTCGATCATCGTGTCGAGGTGGTGCAGTTCGTCCTGGCAGCCGAGCCGCTCGGCGATCGGGTCGAGCCGCTGCACCAGGTCGTGCACCTCGTCGGTCACGAGCCGCTCGTCGCCGGCGACGTTCGTGATGATCTCGGCCTCCATGCCGTAGCGGGCCGCGCGCCACTTGTTCTCGCGGATGAACCACGGCTGCATGGTGGGCAGGGTCTCACCGGCGTCGAGCCGGTCCGAGCAGGCGGTGACCAGGCACTGCACGAGTGCGGTGACGGCGCCGACCTCGTGCAGGGTCGAGATGCCGTCGGACACCCGGTTCTCGAGGGTGCCCCAGCCCGGCGACGGACGGATGTCCCAGCGCAGGTCCTTCACGCCGTCGATGACGCCGGTGTGCGTGAGGTCGCCGACGACCTCTTCGAAGTTCGCCCAGGCGCCGAGCTGCGGCGGGAGCCCGCCGGTCGGGAGCTGCTGGAACATGAGGGCGCGGTTCGAGGCGTACCCGGTGTCGGTGCCGCCCCAGAACGGGCTCGACGCGGTGAACGCCTGCAGGTGCGGGACGTAGGCGAGCATCGCGTTCATGATCGGGACGGCCTTGTCGCGGTCGTCGATGCCGACGTGCACGTGCACGCCCCAGATGAGCATCTGGCGTCCCCACCAGCGAGTGCGGTCGATGAGGGTCGTGTAGTGCTCGCTGTCCGGGGTGATCTCCTGCTGGTCCCACACCGCGAACGGGTGCGTGCCCGAGCACATCACCTGGGCGTCGAGCGGCTCGGCGGCGTCGATGACCTCGCCGATGATGCCGGACAGCTCGCTGGTCGCGGCCCCCACACGGTCGTGGACGCTCGAGACGACCTCGACCGTGTTGGTCAGCAGCTCCTCGGTGACGCGGTCGTGATCACCGAGCCGCTCGTGCACGGCGGCGATGACGGCGGGGGCGCGGGGAGCGAGGTCGCCGGTCGACCGGTCGACCAGGGGGAGTTCCCACTCGACGCCGATGGTCGACGGGCGGGACTCGGTGAAGCGGATGTCCATGCCGTCCATCCTGCCCGGGTCCTTGTCGGACACGCACAACGAAGCGTTGTCCCGATCGTGCGGATCGTCCTGCAACTAGTTCCACTGTGGGCGTACCGTTGAAATGTTCCTACAGGGAAGAGGTACGCATGCAGTTGGTGGTGCGCGGGACGAACGCCCCGCTCGTCGGAGAACTCGACATCCCGGTCTCGAAGTACCACGCGCACCGCGCGCTGGTGCTCGCGTCGCTCGCGAAGGGGACGAGTGTCGTCTCCGGGGTGAGCGCGACGCGACAGGTGGAGTGGACCGTGGGCACGCTCAGGGCGCTCGGCGTCGACGTCAAGCGTCGTGGGAACGCGTACCACGTGACCGGACTGGGCGGCCGGTACCAGGCCACCGATGTCGTGGACCACGGCTCGCGCGGTGCCGACGGACTGCTCAACATGGGGTCCTCGGGCACCACGCTCTACTTCATGACCGGGCTCGCCTCGTTGGCCGACCGCCCGATGACCCTGTCGGGCATGAAGTACTTCCAGCGCCGCCCGATCAAGGCGCTGCTCACCTCGCTGACGCAGATGGGGGTGGAGCTCGAGGCGACGAACGACTGCCCGCCCGTCACCGTGCAGCCGAAGCGTCCGCGCGGCGGTGACGTGACGATCGCCGGCACCCTGTCGCAGTGGGTGTCCGGGCTGCTGCTGGTGGCACCGTTCGCCGAGCACGAGACGCGGATCCACATCACCGGCGGGCGGCTCAACGAGCAGCCCTACGTCGAGCTCACCGTGCGGATGATGCGGCAGTTCGGCCTGACGGTCGAGGTCTCCGAGGACTGGCTCGAGTACCGGATCCCGGCGGGCCAGCAGGCCACCCCGCACGACTACGTCGTCCCGCCCGACATCGGCTCCGCAGCGTTCGGCATCGCGGCGGCCGGCACCCGTGAGTCGAACGTGCTGCTGCGCGGCATGACGGCCACGACGACGGCCGAGACCGACCACCCGGAGAGCGAGTTCCTGGACCTCGCGACCGCGATGGGTGTCCCGATGCGGATCGACGAGGAGACCGGCTTCGTCCGGATCGAGCACGACGGGTCGCCGCTCCGGCCGCTCGACGTCGACTGCCGTCCGATCCCGGACCTGCTGCCGGTGCTGTCGACGATGGCGACCTTCGCCGAGGGCACGAGCCGACTGTGGAACGTGGCGCACATCCGGCTGAAGGAGTCCGACCGGGTCGCGGCGATGCTCCAGCTGAACCGGATGGGCGGCCGTGCCGAGCAGGGTGCGGACGAGCTGCGGGTCACCGGTGTCGGTGCGGCCGGGTTGCACGGTGCGCCGATGTCCTCGTTCAACGACCACCGCGTGCTGATGTCCCTCGCGGTCGCGGCGTCGAGTGCCGACGGGGTGTCCGGCCTGACCTACCCGCGTGCCTACCGGATCTCCTACCCGACGTTCCTCGAGGCGATGAACTCCGTCGGGCTCGACATGTCCGTCGGTGACCGGCTCGCAGCCCAGGCGGCGCGGGACGACCGGATCGACGCCGCCGAGGCCGACGGGGTCCGCACGCACCTGGGCACGCCCCTCGAGACGTCTGCGGCGCCCGAGCCAACAGAGCAGCCGCTCGCACAGCCCACCGCGCAGCCCACCGCCCCGCAGCCCGCCGGCCCGCAGCCCGCCGGCCCGCAGCCCACCGCCCCGCAGCCCGCCGTCGCCGTGCCCGAGCTCGCCGGCGTCGACGCCGACCCCCTCGTCCTGAGCGAGCGGGTCCGTGCCCTGGCCCAGACCGACCCCGACGGCCTCGCCGTGATCGAGGTCGGCGGTGCGACGCCCGTGAACACCACGTGGAAGGAGCTGCAGGACGAGGCCGACCGGGTCTCCGCCCTGCTGCTCGAACTCGGCGTGCGCACGGGTGAATTCGTCGCGATGCAGCTGCCGAACTGGCGCGAGTTCGTGTCGATCACCCTCGGTGCGATCCAGATCGGCGCCGTCGCGACCCCGATCATGCCGGTGTTCGGTCCCCGCGAGACCACGATGACGCTGGCGCGTTCGAAGGCCCGCGTGGTCTTCCTGCCGAACGTGTTCCGGAAGCGCCGTCCCGCGCTCGAACTCCTCGACGTCATCGACGAGGCCGCCGCGCAGGACCGCCGCCTGTCGCTCGAGCACGTCATCGTGCTCCGCGCCGAGGCCCGCGGGCAGGGGGACACCCCGACGAACCAGCCGCCGCTGCCCGCCGACGCCCTGGAACGGGTCGTGGCGAGCGACTGGCACTGGCGCTACTTTGAGAACGCCCTCGCCGCCGTGCACGTCGACGTCGACGAGATCGCGTCGCACGCTCCCGGGCCGGACGACGTCTGCCAGCTGCTCTTCACCTCCGGCACCACGGGGGAGCCGAAGGGCGTGCAGCACCCGCACCGCACGCTCGGGCTCGCGACCGCCATGCACGTGGCGCAGTCCGGGCTGACCAGCGCCGACCGCATCTACATCCCGTCGCCGCTCGCCCACCAGACCGGGTTCCTGTACGGCATGCTGCTGGCGTTCCGCCTCGGTGCCCCGCAGGTCATCCAGCCGGTGTGGGACGGCCGCGTCGCACTCGAGCAGGCGTTCGGCGTCGCACGGGCGTCCTTCGTGCAGTGCGCGACGCCGTTCCTGACCGACCTCGTCGACCTGGTCGAGGCCGGTGCTCCGCAGCCCGAGTCGCTCCGGATCTTCGTGCCGACGGGCGCCGCGGTGCCCCGCGCACTGGCCCAGGGAGCGAGCACGGTGCTCGGCAGCGCCATCCTCGGCGCCTTCGGGACGAGCGAGACGTGTCTCGGAGCCCTGTCCAGCCCGAGCGACGACCCCGCCGACGCGTACGGTCACGACGGCCGGGCACTGCCGGGCATCGCGATCCGCATCGTCGACGACGCGGGGATCGAGCTGCCCGCCGGGACCGAGGGCAACTTCGAGCTGCACTCGCCGACGATGTTCGCGGGCTACCTCGACCGTCCGGACCTGACCGACGACGTGTTCACCGCGGACGGCTGGTACCGGACCGGCGACCTGGCGAAGGTCGACGAGAAGGGCTTCCTGTCGATCACCGGACGGGTGAAGGACGTCATCAACCGCGGCGGCGAGAAGATCCCCGTCGTCGAGATCGAGAACCTGCTGTACCAGCACCCGCTGGTCACGGACGTCGCGATCGTGGCGATGCCGGACGAGCGGCTCGGTGAGCGTGCCTGCGCGTGGGTCGTGAACGCCCGCGCGGACGAGCCGCTCGACTTCGCCGGGATGCAGCAGTACCTCGACACGGCCGGCGTGAGCAAGTACTACTGGCCGGAACGACTCGAGTACACCACCGAGCTGCCGCGCAACGCGGTCGGCAAGGTCCAGAAGAACATCCTGCGCGAGCAGGCGGCCGCGCTCGTCGCGACGAAGGAGAATGAGACACGATGACGATCGTCGAGCAGACGAGCACGGGCTTCGACGAAGCCGCCTTCCAGCAGCTCAAGGCCGAGGTCACCGAGTGGGTCCGCGGCCCCGGCGAGGAGTGGGCGGACGAGATCGAGCGCACCGGCCGGGTCGCCCCGGAGCTGTTCCAGGAACTCAAGGAGAACGGGTGGCTCAGCCTCGCCGCCCCGACGGAGCTCGGCGGACGGGCGATCCCGTTCTCGCGCTACCTCGAGATCATGGAGGTCGTCTCCCGCTCGCACGCCTCCATCCGCATGCTCGTGCACGTCATCAACGGCACCTGGCGCGCGATGGCTCCCTACGCGACGCCGGAGCAGATCGAGCAGGTCGTCAAGCCGTCCGTCGCGGGGGACACGCTCGTCGCGTTCACCCTGACCGAGGCCACCGCGGGCACCGGAGCGGACATCCGCACGACCGTCCGGCGCGAGGGCGACACCTACGTGATGAACGGCGAGAAGCACCTCATCACCTTCGGCGTCAAGGCCGACTACTGGCTCATCGCCGCCCGCCTCGAGGGGACGAGCGGCCAGGACGGCACGGTCGCGTTCCTCATGCCGAACAACGGGCTGCCGGGTGCCGAGGTGATCGACGACTCCGACACCATGGGCATCCGTGGCACCGACCACGCGATCCTGCGCTTCACCAACGTGCCCGTGCCGGCGAGTGCACTGCTCGGCGCCGAGGGCCAGGGTCTCGAGGTCGCGCTCGGCGGCTTCCTGCTGCCGAGCCGGGTGTCCGTCGCGATGAGCGCCGTCGGGCTCGCGGAGCGGGCGAACGAGCTCGCCGTCGAGTATGCGAACAAGCGCGAGACCTTCGGCAAGCGGCTCTCCAGCCGGCAGGCGATCCAGTTCTACCTGGCCGAGAACTACGCCGACATCGCCGCAGCACGCGCCCTGGTGCTCGAGGCCGCTCGCGCCTACGAGGACGACCGCCCCGACGCCGGCACCCTGTCCAGTGCCTCGAAGATGGTCGCCGTCGACATGCTCGCGCGCGTCACCGACAAGGCCCTGCAGGTGCACGGCGGGCAGGGCTACTGGAAGCGCAACGCCATCGAGCGCGTCTACCGCGACGCACGCGCGCAGCGCTTCGAAGAGGGCACCAACGAGATCCAGAAGCTGGTCGTCGGCCGCGCCGTCGTGACCGGCAAGGCCGGGTTCTAGACCGCACCCAACCACCGGACAGGAGGCCCGTGGCGGGCCCGCCCCGTGCCTCCCGTCCGTCTCCCACTCACCTGAAGGACCGCAGTGACCGACAGCACCAACGCACCCATCGCACTCAGCTCGCCCATCGCACTGATCACCGGCGCTTCGCGCGGCATCGGCCGCCTGCTCGCGCAGAAGCTCGGCCAGCGCGGCGTCACCGTCGTGGTGACGTACAAGGGCAACGCCGACCTGGCCGAGGAGTCCCTCGCCGACGTCAGGGCGGCCGGCGGCGACGGCATCACGGCGCAGGTCGACATCGAGCAGCCGGAGTCGATCGACGCCCTGTTCGACCTGGTGCGCGACACCTACGGACGCCTCGACATGTTCGTGGCGAACGCCGCCGCCAGCGCGTTCAAGCCCGTCGCCGACCTCAAGCTGCACCACCTCGACCGCAGCTACGCCACGAACGCCCGCTCGTTCGTGCTCGGCGCCCAGCGCGCCGCGGAACTCATGGACCGGGGCGGCCGCATCGTCGTCGTGACCTCGTACGGATCACTCCGGGCATTCCCGACCTACGCCGCACTCGGTGCCGCCAAGGCCATGAGCGAGGCGTACATGAAGTACATGGCGGTGGAGTTCGGTCCGCGTCAGATCACGGTCAACGCGGTGAACGGCGGCCTCATCGACACCGACTCGCTCGAGTACTTCTACACGAAGGTCCCCGGCCAGGCGCCGAAGGACACCGTGCTCGAGAAGCTCCCGCTGCAGCGCCCCGGGACGGCCGATGACATGGCCGACGCCGTCGACTTCCTGCTGTCGGACAAGGCCGGGTACATCACCGGGCAGGTGCTCTCGGTCGACGGCGGGCTGACGGTCATCGCACCGCCGTACTGGTCGGACACGACGTCGCCCCTCCGCGACGCGGTGCTGCCGGCCGACGCTCCGGCCGCGGACACCGCAGAATAGGCGCATGAGCAGCGTCGCTTCCGCCCCCGTCGTGCCGGAGTCCCTCCGGACCGTCGCGACACCCTGGACCCTCGGCCCCCTGCACCTGGCGAACCGGGTGGTGATGGGGTCGATGCACACCGGGCTCGAGGTACACGACGACGGTGGAGCCGGCATGGCCGCCTTCTACCGCGAACGGGCGGCCGGCGGGGCGGCGTGCATCATCACCGGCGGGATCGCGGTGAACGACGAGGCCCGCGGCGGTCCGGACTTCGCGGTGTTCGGCGTCGGGGGAGCCGACGAGCGGTTCCGGGTGGCGGTCGACGCCGTGCACGACGAGGGCGGGACGATCCTCGCGCAGCTGTTCCACGCCGGGCGGTACGCGCTCGCGTCGGGCATGGTCGACCGGCACGGCGACCCGCAGCGCGTCGTGGCGCCCTCGGCCCTGCCGTGGGGGGCCGCCCGCGGTGTGGTGCCGACCGAGCTGACGTCGGCCGAGGTCGAGCGGACCATCGAGGACTTCGCCGCCGCGGCCCGCACCGCCCGCGCGATCGGGTTCGACGGCGTCGAGATCATGGCGTCCGAGGGGTACCTGATCAACCAGTTCCAGTCACCGCTGACGAACCTGCGCGACGACGAGTGGGGCGGTGACGCGGAACGGCGTCGGCGCTTCGCGATCGAGGTCGTCCGGGCCGTGCGCGCCGCGGTGCCCGAGCTCGCCGTGACGATCCGGCTGTCCGGCGCCGACCTGATGCCCGGCTCGTCGACCGAGGACGAGGTCGACGCGCTCGTGCACGATCTGCTGCCGCTCGGACTCGACGGCATCTCGGTGGGCATCGGCTGGCACGAGTCCCGCACCCCGACCGTGCAGGCCTCGGTGCCGCACGGGGCCTGGCTGGCGTACGCGACACGGATCGCCGCGGTGGTGCGCGCGTCCCCGTACCCGGACGTCCGCGTGATCGCGTCGAACCGGATGACGGACCTGCGCGACGGCGAGGCCGTGCTCAGCGACGGACTGATCGACGCCGTCGCCCTCGCCCGGCCGTTCCTCGCCGACCCCGCCATCGTGTCGCGCTCGCTCGCGGGCGGGTTCGCCCTGGTGAACACCTGCATCGGCTGCAACCAAGCGTGCCTCGACCGTTCGATCATCGGCGCACCGGTGTCCTGCCTCGTGAACCCCCGTGCCGCCCGCGAGGTTGCCTTCCCCGCCCGCCCGACCACCGACCCGAAGCGCGTCGACGTCGTCGGTGGCGGACCGGCCGGGCTCGCCGCCGCGGTGGACGCCGCCCGCCGGGGCCACGACGTCACCGTCTGGGAGGCGTCCGACCGCCTCGGCGGCCAGTTCGGTCTCGCCGCACTCGTCCCGGGGAAGGAGGACTACGCCGCCACGGTGCGGTCCGCACGTGCCGAGCTCGCGGAGCGGGGCGCCACGATCCACCTCGGACGCCCGGCCACGGCTCGGGACCTCGTCGACAGCGACGCCGTCGTGCTCGCGGCCGGGGTGGTCCCGCGGAGCATCGATGTCCCCGGCAGCGACCTGCCGCACGTGCTGTCCTACGAGCAGGCACTCCACCAGGGGGTCCCCGAGGGCACCGTCGCGATCATCGGCGGCGGCGGCATCGGCGTGGACACCGCGGCGTTCCTGACCGAGTCGCCCGACGAGGTCGTCCGGGCCGCCGAGTTCGCGGCCCGCTGGGACCTCGACGTGTCCGAGGAGCTCGTCGGCGACGTGCCGCAGCGGCTCCCCGCGGCACGGCGCACCACCCGACCGGGGTCGCAGGTGACGGTGCTCCGGCGTTCGGGCAAGTTCGGCCAGGGGATCGGCATCACCTCGCGCTGGGTCGCGATCGGTCGGCTGCGGGACGCCGGGGTGCGGATGGTCGGCGGCGTGCAGGAGTACCTGCGCATCGAACCCGGGGTGCTCTGGATCCGCGACGAGCACGGGGACGAGGTCGGCGTCCCGGCGGACACCGTCGTGGTCTGCGCCGGGCAGGAGCGCGCGACCGACGCCGAGGGCGACGCGCCTGACGGACTCGTGACGGGCCTCCAGGCCGCCGGCGTGCCGTACGCCGTCGTCGGCGGCGCGCGTGACGCACGGAGCGTGGACGCGGTCCGGGCGACGTCCGAGGCCCTCGAAGCGGTGCGGCGGCTCGCGCCGTAGCGAGTCGGCTCGCATCACGGCCGGGAATCTGCAAGAATGAACGGTCGAATCGCCGCAGCTCGACCCTCTATCCAGCTGTGAGCGATCTCTCTCGAGCTTTCGCCGTGTGTGCCCCCACGCCCGCGGTTCCAGTTCAACCACAACGAAAGCAAACAGGAGCAATTGTGGCTGTCAAGATCCGTCTGAAGCGTCTCGGTAAGATCCGTGCGCCCTACTACCGCATCGTCGTCGCCGACTCGCGCACCAAGCGCGATGGTCGTGTCCTCGAGGAGATCGGTCAGTACCACCCGACCGAGGAGCCCTCGGTCATCAAGATCGAGTCCGAGCGTGCGCTCTACTGGCTCGGCGTCGGCGCGCAGCCGACCGAGCAGGTCGCGGCCCTCCTCAAGCTGACCGGCGACTGGGCCAAGTTCAAGGGCGAGAAGGACACCGAGTCCAAGGTCAAGGTCGCCGAGCCGAAGCCGGCCTTCCAGGTCGACTCCTCGAAGAAGGCCGTGCTCAAGCCGAAGTCGGAGAAGACGGCTCCCGCTGCCAAGGCCGACGACGCCGAGACCGCCGACGAGACGACCGAGGCGTAGTCCTTGCTCGAATCCGCGCTGACGCACCTCGTCAAGGGGATCGTCGATCACCCTGACGACGTGCGCGTCGCCAGCTCCACCTCCCCACGCGGCGAGGTCCTCGAGGTGCGCGTGCACCCCGAGGACCTCGGCCGCGTGATCGGTCGCGCCGGGCGCACCGCCAAGGCGCTCCGCACGCTCGTCACGGCCCTGGCCGACGGCAAGCGCGTGCGGGTCGACGTGGTGGACACCGATTCCTAGGGAGACGACCCAGCTCCGGGTGGGTCGAATCACGAAGGCGCACGGGCTCAAGGGCGGCATCAAGCTCGAGCTCTACACCGACGACCCGGATCGTCGGTTCACCCCGGGCGCCACCTTCACGCTCCAGGTCCCCGACGACTCACCGTGGTCGGGCAAGACCCTCGAGCTGGACGAACTCCGCTGGTACAACGGTCACCCCGTCGCGTTCTTCGCCGGGATCGACGACCGCACCGCGGCCGAGTCCCTGGCGCGCATCATCCTCTGGGTCGAGCAGGACGCCGACGCCGAGACCGGTGAGGACGACGCCTGGTACGACCACCAGCTCGTCGGGCTCAAGGTCCTGCGTGACGGCGTCGAGGTCGGCACGGTCGCCCGTGTGGACCACATGCCCGCACAGGACCTGCTCGCGATCGACACGCCGTCTCGCGGCGAGGTCCTCGTGCCGTTCGTCTCGGCCATCGTGCCGGCGGTCGACATCGCGGCCGGCACCGTCACGGTCACGCCGCCGCAGGGCCTGTTCGAGGATCCCGAGGACACCTCGCGCCCCGAGACGGTCACGGACTAGTCCCCGTGCGGATCGACATCGTCACGATCTTCCCGGAGTTCTTCTCCGTGCTCGACGTGTCCCTGCTGGGCAAGGCCCGCTCCGGCGGTCTCCTCGACCTGCACGTGCACGACCTGCGATCGTGGACCACCGACCGGCACCGCACCGTCGACGACACCCCGTACGGCGGTGGCGCCGGCATGGTGATGAAGCCGGAGCCGTGGGCGCAGGCACTCGAAGCGCTCTTCCGGCCCGACGGCTCGTCGACCCTGGTGGTCCCGACGCCGGCCGGCACGCCCTTCACGCAGTCCATCGCGCGGTCCCTCGCGTCGACGTCGGAGCACCTCGTGTTCGCCTGCGGGCGGTACGAGGGCATCGACGCCCGCGTCTTCGAGTGGGCGTCGTCGCGCGCCACCGTCGTCGAGCTCTCGCTCGGCGACTACGTGCTGAACGGTGGCGAGGTCGCTGCGATGGCGATGATCGAGGCCGTCGGACGACTCGTCCCCGGTGTCGTCGGCAACCCCGAGTCGCTGGTCGAGGAGTCCCACGAGGACGGCCTGCTCGAGTACCCCTCGTACACCAAGCCCGCGTCGTGGCGCGGCCTCGACGTCCCCGACGTCCTGCTCAGCGGGCACCACGCCCGCGTCGGTGCCTGGCGGCACGAGCAGCAGCTGGAGCGGACGCGGCGCGTCCGTCCGGACCTGCTGCCCGACGCGTAGCGTCACCCGTCTCGCGAAAGCGACAGATCTCCGCGGAACATCCGCGGAGATCTGTCGCTTTCGCTGTTGTGACGGTCCGCGGGCCGCGAGATCTGTCGCTTCCGTGGGGTGGGGACGACGCGTGACGGACTGGAGGCGCGGTGCCAGCTGGTGCCGCGCCTCCAGGCTCGCTACTGGTCGCGCTGGGCGCGACGCAGGGTCAGGACCTCGGGGCCGGCCTCGGTGACCGCGACCGTGTGCTCGACGTGCGCGGCACGCGAGCCGTCGACGCTGCGCAGCGTCCAGCCGTCGTCGTCCTGGTAGAGCTCGTCGGTGGTCTGCATGAGCCACGGCTCGATCGCGACGACCAGACCCGGCCGGAGCTTCAGGCCGCGACCCGGGCGGCCGTCGTTCGGCACGTGCGGGTCCCCGTGCATCGTGCGACCGACGCCGTGCCCGCCGAACTGCAGGTTCACGTCGTGACCGGCCTGGTGCGCCACGTGACCGATGGCGTGCGAGACGTCGCCGAGTTTGTTGCCGGGAGCCGCCTGGGCGATGCCGGCGGCCAGTGCCCGTTCGACCGTGGCGATCAGTGCCTGGTCCTCGTCGCGCGGTGTGCCGACCTGGACGCTGACGGCGGAGTCCGCGACCCAGCCGTCCACGCTCGCGGCGAAGTCCAGGCTCACCAGGTCGCCGTCCTGCAGGGTGCGGTCGTGCGGCAGGCCGTGCAGGGCGGCGTCGTTCACCGAGGTGCAGAGGTTCTTGCCGAACGGCGACATGCCGAACGACGGGTGGTAGTCGACGTAGCAGCTCTCCGCGCCGCGTTCGGCGATCATCCTGGCCGCGACGCGGTCGAGGTCGAGCAGGTTGACGCCGACGTCGACGGTCTCGAGCAGCTCGTCGAGGACGTCGGCCACGAACCGACCGGCGACGCGGAGTCCGTCCAGCTCGGCGGGGGTGCGGAGTTCGATCATGGGTCCATCCTCGTCGTTTTGTCTCCCGCGCTCTCTGTGGCAGTATTGAACGCTGTGCCCTGGCTGGACTCTGCCACGGGGGAGTCGCCGACACCGGGCACGCACCACCACTTTCCGAACCTTCGATCCGCGGCGACCCGTGCGCGTCCGCAGAGAGTGAAACCCACCATGAGCCAGCTCCTCGACAACGTCGACGCAGCATCGCTGCGTACCGACGTCCCGGACTTCCGTCCCGGCGACACCATCAAGGTGCACGTCAACATCATCGAAGGCACGCGCTCGCGTATCCAGGTCTTCCAGGGAGTCGTCATCGGCCGTCAGGGCCACGGCATCGGCGAGACCTTCAAGGTCCGCAAGGTGAGCTTCCAGGTCGGCGTCGAGCGCTGGTTCCCGGTGCACTCGCCGATCATCGACCACATCGAGATCGTCACCAAGGGTGACGTCCGTCGTGCGAAGCTCTACTACCTGCGCGAGCTCCGCGGCAAGGCGGCCCGCCGCAAGATCAAGGAGAAGCGCGACGCCTGATCGCCTTCACAGTGAACGTCCGCGAGCCGGACGCCGCTGCGAGCCCCTCGTCCATGTACGGTTGTGCATCGACGGGGGGCTCTTCCCATTTGCGGGGAGTCAGTGGTTCGAACGAGAGCGGAAATGACGGACACGACAGAGGATTCCGGGCGCAGGCCACGTGCCGAGAAGCAACGGAACGGTGTCCTCACATTCCTCCGCGACCTCGTCATCATCTTCATCGCGGCGCTGCTCGTGTCGTTCCTGGTGAAGACGTTCCTGATCCGGTCGTTCTACATCCCGTCGGCGTCGATGGAGAACACGCTCCAGATCAACGACCGCGTCATCGTGAACGAGCTCGTCCCCGGCGCCGTGGCACTGAAGCGGGGAGACGTCGTCGTCTTCAAGGACCCGGGCGGTTGGCTCACCGGGTCCGAGGTGCCGAGCGTCACGCCGGACACCCAGCCCGCGAAGGCCATCGACTGGGCACTGACCCAGGTCGGTCTCGGCACCGGTGACAGCGACGACCACCTGATCAAGCGCGTCATCGGTCTGCCCGGTGACAAGGTGTCCTGCTGCAACGACCTCGGGCAGATGTCGGTGAACGGTGTGCCGATCAAGGAGCCGTACCTGAAGCTACCCGCCGGCGCCCCGGCCTCGGCGACCGACTTCTCGGTCACCGTGCCGAAGGGCACCATCTGGGTGATGGGCGACAACCGGAACGACTCGAAGGACTCCCGGTACAACGGCGACACCCCGTCGAAGGGCTTCGTCCCGATGTCCGACGTCACGGGTCGCGCGTTCGTCATCTCGTGGCCGGCGAGCCGCTGGACGTGGCTCGACGACCACCCCGAGGTGTTCGCCGGCGTGGAGGAGCGTGACGAGTGACCGCCGTCCGTCCGTCGCTCCGGCTCGAGAAACGTCTGCTCGCCGAGGGCCGCGTGACGGTCATCGGCATGGACGAGGTCGGCCGTGGCGCCATCGCCGGTCCGGTCGGCGTCGGTGTGGCCGCGGTGACGCTCGACATCGGTCGTGTGCCCCAGGGGCTCGCGGACTCGAAGCTGCTGTCGGAGGCGCGCCGGACCGACCTCGTGCCCGTCGTGCAGCGCTGGGCGCGCACGGCGGTCGGCATGGCGTCGGCGGACTTCGTCGACCAGCAGGGCATCGTCCCGGCCCTCGGCGCAGCCGGTGCGCGGGCGCTCGGCTCCCTGGTCGCCGACGGGGTGTCCCTCGACGGCGCGGTGGTGGTGCTCGACGGCTCGTTCGACTGGTTGAGCCGCGCGCTGCCCACGTCGCTCCGTCCGGCCGCCGATCCGCTCGAGGTCGTCGTCCGGGTCAAGGCCGACCGCGACTGCGCCTCGGTGGCCGCGGCGTCGGTGGTGGCGAAGGTCGCTCGTGACGCGCTCATGATCTCCGCGCACGACGAGGCTCCGCACTACGGGTGGGTGTCGAACAAGGGCTACGGCTCGACGGCGCACTACGACGCGATCCGGGCGATCGGGGCGCACGCGCTGCACCGGAAGTCCTGGTTGCACCAGGCCTCGAGCGTCGCGCTGGACGGGTTCGACGAACTCGACGCCCTCGCCGGTTGAGCCCGTCGTCCGCACGGGCCTCCGTCGCCGTAGACTGTGGGCGCAATGGATGAGGACGAATTCGACGACTACGACCGCGAGGTCGAGCTGGCCCTGTACCGCGAGTACCGCGACGTGGTGTCGCAGTTCCGCTACGTGGTCGAGACGGAGCGCCGTTTCTACCTGGCGAACGAGGTCGAACTCGTGCGCCGTGACACGGAGCACGACTTCTACTTCGAACTGACGATGAACGACGTCTGGGTCTGGGACGTCTACCGTTCCGACCGGTTCGTGAAGGGTGTCCGGGTACTCACGTTCAAGGACGTGAATGTCGAGGAACTCACGACGCGCGAACTCGAACTGCCGAAGGAACTCGCACTCGACGAGTGATCGTCAATTTCCTTTCTCCTGCTTCTTTCTCGGTGAATCGCCGCTGATCCGGTCCGCCGGGGAATTGTGCGCGCTATTCTGATGGGGAAATAACCGCCCCACGAACAGGAGCACCCCATGGCACAGAAGGTCACCGTCCAGCTCGTCGACGACCTCGACGATTCCCCCATCACCACCGGTGAAGGCCGGACGGTCGAATTCGCGTTCGACGGCTCGTCGTACGAGATCGACCTGTCGAACGACAACGTCGACAAGTTCCGCGAGGCGATCTCCGACTACATCGCCGCAGCGCGCAAGGTCTCCGGTCGTCGCACCGGCGGCGTTTCCTCGCCGAAGTCCGCCCCGAAGCGCGGCAACTCCGAAGAACTCGGCAAGATCCGCGAGTGGGCCAAGGAGAACGGGTACGAGGTCTCCTCCCGCGGGCGCATCTCGACGCAGGTGCAGGAAGCCTACGCAGCAGCGCACTGACGCTCGTCGCAGCAGGACCCGGGTGATCTCGATCGCCCGGGTCCTTCTTCTTTCCTCCACAGGGGCAATTCGTCCGCACTGATTCCACAGACTCTCCGAGTCCGCCGATCGGTGTGTGCGTTCCGGAGATCGTTGTCGTGGAGGCAACGACATGGAACAAGACGTGCAACGAGCACCGGGGCGGTCGCTCCGGAACGGCCGACTCGGACGATTCGGTGAAGAGCGAGCGGTGGCCTGGCTCGAAGCCCGGGGATTCCGCGTGCTCGAGCGGAACTGGCGATGTGCCCGCGGTGAGATCGACATCGTCGCGTGGGATTCCTGCACGCTCGCCTTCATCGAGGTGAAGACCCGTTCCGGTGCCGCCACCGGTCACCCGTTCGAGGCGATCACGGCGGCGAAGCTCACCCGGATGCGACGACTCGTGCCCGAGTGGTTCGACGCGCATCCCGAGGTCTCGGCGCGCGCGGTCCGGGTGGACGTCGTCGCGGTCCACGTCGACGGTCCCCGCACCGTCGTCGAGCACCTGGCTGGTGTGCTGTGACCGGCATCGGGCGCGCTGCCGCGGTCGCGCTGCTCGGGGTCACCGGTCGCCGGATCGAGGTCGAAGCGCACCTGACCAGTCAGCTCCCGGCGTTCAGCATCATCGGTCTGCCCGACACCTCGCTGGGTGAGGCACGGGAACGTGTGCGATCCGCGGCGGCGAACGCGGGGTGCCCGCTGCCCGCACGTCGCATCACCGTGAACCTGACCCCGGCGGCGATCCCGAAGCGCGGTTCGGGGTTCGACCTCGCCATCGCTATGGCCGTGCTCGCCGGTGCCGGTCTCGCGCCGGACGTCTCGGAGCGCATCGTCTACATCGGCGAGCTCGGCCTCGACGGGCGGGTGCGTCCGGTCCCCGGCGTGATCCCGATGTTGATCGCCGCGCGTGACGCCGGTGTGGACCGCGTCGTGCTGCCCGTCGGCAACCTGACCGAGGCCCGTGTGGTCGGCGGGGTCCGGATCCGGGGCGTGGACTCGTTGCGGGCGGCGGCGATCGACGCCGGGGCGCTCCTACCGACGGTCGAGGTCGACCCGGTGCTGCCGGTCCCGGTCACGGCTGTGCCGCGTCCCGTAGCCGAGCTGTCGGACGTCGTGGGGAACCCGGTCGGCGTCCGAGCACTCATCGCCGCGGCGGCCGGTGGACACCATGCCCTGCTGCTCGGGCCGCCGGGCGCCGGCAAGACCATGCTCGCCGAACGGCTGCCCGGGCTGCTGCCCGACCTCGACGACGAGACCGCGCTCGAGGTCGCCGCGGTCCGGTCCGTCGCCGGGCTGGGCCCCGCGTCGTGGAGCACGAAGCCACCGTGGGAAGCCCCGCACCACTCCGCGTCGGCGGTCTCGCTCATCGGCGGCGGATCCGGGGTCCTGCGCCCCGGAGCCGTGTCGCGCGCCACCGGGGGCATCCTGTTCCTCGACGAGGCACCGGAGTTCCCGCGGGCCGTGCTCGACGCGCTCCGGCAACCGCTCGAGTCCGGGCGGATCACGATCCACCGTGCGGCGGGAGCGGCCGAGTTCCCCGCACGCTGCCAGGTCGTCCTGGCGGCGAACCCCTGTCCGTGCGGCAACGCCGGTGGTGCGCACGGGCAGCCGTGCGAGTGCTCACCGAGCACCGTCCGCCGGTACCTCGGCCGCATGTCCGGGCCGCTGCTCGACCGGATGGACATCCGGGTGCTGGTGCCCCGGGTGACGACGGGTCGGATGCGGGAGGCGGACGGCAGCACCCCGACGACGGCGCTGGCGCGTGCGGCGGTCGCGGCAGCACGAGCCCGCATGGCGGAGCGACTGCACGGCACAGGATGGACGCGCAATGCCGAGGTCACCGGGACGTGGCTCCGAGCCGAGGGGCGAATCGAACCCGGGTCGACGGCAGACCTCGATCGCGCACTCGACCTCGGGACCCTGACGATGCGCGGGTGGGACCGTGTCATGCGCCTGGCGTGGACGCTCGCCGACCTCGACGCGGTGGAGCGGCCCACGGGCGCGCACGTCCGCGGCGCCCTGGCCCTGCGGAGCGCGCTGTGATGCCGGCGGGCACGGAGCTCCTCGACACGGTGGCGCGCCTGCTCGGGCCGAGCGGTGCCGCGGTGGACCCGGTGCAGGCCGCGGCGCGGGTCGCGTGGTCGGCCATCGTCGAACCGGGGGACTCCGTCGCCGGAGAGCTCCTCAACGGCCTCGGCCCCGAGCGCGCGCTCGGTGCGGTGCTGCTCGCCGCCGACGGAGACTTCGATTCGTTGCTGGGATGCTGCGTCGACGCCGAGGTGCCGGGTGCCGAGGACCCAGCGGTGCTGCTCGGCGTGCTGCAGACCGCGGTGGAACGGTGGCGGCCCCGATTGGCCGCCGTCGAGGTGGGCGACGTGCTCGCGGCGGCCGGCGCGGTCGGAGCCGGACTGCTGGTCCCCGAGAGCGACGGGTGGCCGCCCGCGATGGACGACCTCGGGCCGCACGCCCCGGTGGTCCTCTGGACGCGCAGCACGGGTGCACGCCTCGGCGACGGGATGCCGGCGTTGGGGGTCGTGGGGTCCCGGGCGAACACGGTGGCCGGTGCCGAGGCCGCCGCGGAGATCACCTCGACGGCGGCGGACGCGGGATGCCTCATCGTGAGTGGGGGTGCCTACGGCATCGACGCGGTGGCGCACCGTGTCGCCGTCGCCGCCGGGACGCCCACGGTCGCCGTCCTGGCCGGTGGCATCGACCAGCTCTACCCGGTGGGGAATGCGCAGCTGCTCCACAACGTGGCGCGGCAGGGGGCGTTGCTCGCCGAGTCGGCTCCGGGGACGCGACCGACGCGGTGGCGTTTCCTCGCGAGGAACCGGCTGATCGCCGCGCTGGCCGACGTCACGGTCGTGGTCGAAGCGGGCGCCCGGTCCGGGGCGCTCAACACCGCCCATCACGCCGCGCAGCTCGGCCGGCCGGTGTTCGCGGTCCCGGGAGCGTTCGCGTCCTCGGCATCGGTCGGGTGCCACCGGCTCATCGCACAGGGACGGGCGCAGATCGTCGTGCACCCCGGCGATCCGGTCGCGGCGGCGCGACCGGCGACCGGGACGAGCGGGGGAGCGGTGCCGGACGAACCGCTCCTGTCCGGTCGGCAGGATCCCGAGGTGCTCCGGGTGCTCGACGCGCTCGGCCGTCGCGCTCTGCCCGAAGCCGAGATCGCCCGTCGGGCAGGCATGTCGACGGCCGACGTCGCCGACGCGCTCGCCCTGGCGCAGCTGCAGGGACTCGTCGTCGCGAGCGGCGGCGGGTGGGGCCGGGCATGACGGTCGACAGCCGTACGCTGACGTCGTGGTTGCGCGGACGGACGGTCGACTGGTGGTGGCGGTGGACGCCTTCCTCGGGCACGCCCGGCACGCGCGGGGCCTCAGCGAGCAGACCCTGCGCGCGTACGCCAACGACCTCGAGCAGCTCGTGGCGTTCGCGGACACCCGAGGGGTCGACCGCGTCGCCGACGTCGAGCTCGAGCTCCTGCGCGACTGGCTGTGGGACGCCGACCACCGGGGGCTCGCTCGGTCGACGATCGCTCGGCGGTCTTCGTCCGTGCGGGCGTTCACGCGGTGGGCGAGCGAGACCGGGGTGACCACGACCGACGCCGGGGTCCGGCTCGGTGCACCGAAGGGCGGGGCGCACCTTCCCCGCGTCGTGTCAGCCGACCAGGTGCGCGTCCTGCTCGACGGGCTCGGTGCACGAGCGGCGACGGACGACCCGACGGCGCTGCGGGACCTGGCCCTGGTCGAGCTCCTGTACGCGGCGGCGATCCGGGTCAGCGAACTCGTCGGGATCGACGTGACCGACATCGATCGCGGACGCCTGACCGTGCGGGTGCTCGGCAAGGGCGGCAAGGAACGCGTGGTGCCGTTCGGGGTTCCGGCGCGGGACGCACTCGAGGCGTGGCTCGAGCGCGGACGGCCCGCCCTCGCAGCACGGGCGGAGGGACCGGTAGGCGCGGCGCTGTTCCTCGGCGACCGTGGCGCCCGACTCGGCGTCCGCAGTGCCTACCGCGTGGTGGCGCGCTTGCTCGGTGATCTGCCGGGCGAGGGCCCGAGCGGGCCGCACACCTTCCGGCACACCGCGGCGACGCACCTGCTCGACGGGGGAGCGGACCTGCGCGCGGTGCAGGAACTCCTCGGTCACGCCAGCCTCGGCACGACGCAGATCTACACGCACGTGTCGTCGGCGCGGCTGCGTGAGGTCTACCGAACGGCACACCCGCGCGCCTGACGGTGGGCCGACGTGCGTCCCGGTCGGTTGCAGGTCAGCTTCCGATCGGCTTCCGGTCGGCTCGACTCACCCGGGCCAGGCCGACTCGGGCAGGAGCACCGGCCACTCGGCCGGTGGGAGGTACGCCATCGGGTCGACGTAGCGACCGTCGACGCGAGCACCGAGGTGCAGGCACGGCGCCGATGCCGGACAGTGCCCGACCGAGACACGGCCGACCGGCGCGCCCTGCACGACCTCGTCCCCGGCGGCGACCAGGGGTGTCACCGAGTCGAGCGTGCTGACCAGTCCGTCGCCGTGGTCGATGGTCACGACGGTGCGGCCGCCGACCGCGCCGGCGAACGCCACCGTGCCGTCGTCCACCGCCGAGGCAGTGCTGCCGAGGGCTGCCGGAACGTCGAGGCCCCGGTGGCCGGCGGTGTAGTCCGAGGACGGTGCTTCCCAGGCGCGCTCGACCACCCGCGATCCGGTGGGCCAGACCCAGCGAGCCTCGACCCGGCCCGACTCGGTCGCAGTGCCCACCGACGCCCCGGCGCCCACCGACGCCCCGGCACTGAACACCACGGTCCCGCTCAGCACCGTCCCGCTCAGCACCGTCCCGCTCAGCACGGTCCCGCCCAGCACCGCCGCGCACACCACGGACAGCAGGACGGGACGCGCGCTCGATCGCATGTCCCCAGCCTGGGCAGTGGAACCCGGCCCCGGTGCGGACGGGGGCGATCCGTGGAGGGGAAGCCGCGCCTCCAGGCCTGGGGAGGAACGTGCCGAGGACGGAAACGACAGAACCGACGTCGTACGACGGCGACAGTGTCGTTCCGCGTCGGCACCCAAGCGAGCCCGCCCGACCCCGCGCCGTCCCGATCACGCCCCCGGTTATGACCAGATCCCGAGCGAGGAGTACAGTCGGGGCCGCTCCGGAACACGCAACGCCGCTCGGACGGCGAACCAGCCGACCGCCGGGGCACCGTGCTGCACACCGGCACGGCGGCAGAACCCAGGAGCATCGTGTCCACCACGACCACCGGGCACGGCGAAGACCGTGCGTTCAAGGGGAAGGTCACCCTGTTCGCCATCGCGGCGGCGGTCGGTGGCTTCCTGTTCGGCTTCGACTCGTCCGTCATCAACGGCGCCGTCGACGCGATCAAGGGTGAGTTCAACCTCTCCGACGCGGCCAGCGGTTTCGCGGTCGCATCGGCCCTGATCGGTTGCGCGTTCGGCGCCTACTTCGCCGGCCGCCTCGCCGACCGCTTCGGCCGCACCCGGATCATGTTCTGGGCCGCCGTGCTGTTCTTCGTCTCGTCGATCGGTTCGGCGTTCGCGTTCGCGACGTGGGACCTCGTGATCTGGCGTCTCGTCGGCGGTCTCGGCATCGGTACCGCTTCGGTCATCGCGCCGGCGTACATCTCCGAGGTCTCCCCGAAGGCGATCCGCGGGCGGCTGGCCTCGTTCCAGCAGCTGGCGATCACGCTCGGTATCTTCGCCGCGCTCCTGTCCGACCAGCTCTTCGCCGTCACCGCGGGCAGCGCCTCGGCCGAGGTCTGGGGCCTTGCGGCCTGGCGCTGGATGTTCCTGGTCGGGGTGATCCCCTCGGTCGTCTACGGCGTCCTGGCGATCACGCTGCCGGAGTCCCCGCGCTACCTGCTCACCAAGGGCCGTGCGGATGATGCGCGCGTCGTGATGGGCAAGATCGTCCCGCGCGACACCGTGAACACGAGCCTGGAGGAGATCCAGGACGGCATCAAGAAGGAAGCCAACGAGAAGAAGGGCTCCATCCGGGGCAACCGCTTCGGGCTCCAGCCGATCGTCTGGGTGGGCATCATCCTGGCCGTGCTGCAGCAGTTCGTCGGCATCAACGTGATCTTCTACTACTCGACGACGCTCTGGCAGGCGGTCGGCTTCAAGGAGGAGGACTCGTTCCTCATCTCCACGATCACCTCGGTGGTCAACGTCGCCGTCACCTTCGTGGCGATCTTCCTGGTCGACAAGGTCGGCCGCAAGCCGCTGCTCGTCGCCGGTTCCGCGGGCATGTTCGTCTCGCTCACCATGGTCGCCATCGCGTTCTCGCAGGCGACGATCGTCGACGGCAGCCCGAGCCTCCCCGGCTCGTGGGGCGTCATCGCGCTGATCTTCGCGAACCTCTTCGTGGTGTCCTTCGGCGCAACGTGGGGTCCGCTCATGTGGGTCCTGCTCGGCGAGATGTTCCCGAATCGCATCCGCGCCACGGCGCTCGGCATCGGCTCGGCCGCCAACTGGATCGCGAACTTCATCGTGACGATCTCGTTCCCCGTGCTGTCCGGCTTCAACCTGACGGTCACCTACGGCATCTACGCGCTGTTCGCGCTGCTGTCGCTGTTCTTCGTCATCGCCAAGATCCCGGAGACCAAGGGCCGCTCGCTCGAGGAGATGGGCATCTCCGCCGACGGCGACACGGTGGACGCCAAGGCCTGATCAGGACGGCCGGGTCCGCCGGGATCCGCCGGATCGACCGGACTGGAGGCCCGGATCACGTCAGCCGCGAGGCGCGCGTGATCCGGGCCTCCCTTCTGTTAGCATCTATCCAGCAGCGTGCTGATGCGCGCTGACTTCGCGTGTCCACCAGGCCCTCACGGGCTCGGTACCCGACCACCGGTCCCGCTCTCACGAGCGGGCGGTCGCGTGCCAGGACACCAGGGACCACGACCGACGGTCGTGATCGACACAACCGCAACAGGTCCGCAGCGACGTGCGAGAGCACGGCTGCGCGCCGAGAACACAGAAGGAGGACGGCACATGGCCGTCGTCACCATCCGCCAGCTGCTCGACAGCGGCGTCCACTTCGGACACCAGACCCGTCGGTGGAACCCGAAGGTGAAGCGCTTCATCCTCGCCGAGCGCTCGGGCATCCACATCATCGACCTGCAGCAGTCGCTGGCCTTCATCGACCGCGCGTACGACTTCGTCAAGGAGACGGTCGCGCACGGTGGCACGATCCTCTTCGTGGGCACCAAGAAGCAGGCGCAGGGCTCCATCGCCGAGCAGGCGACCCGCGTCGGCCAGCCGTACGTCAACCAGCGTTGGCTCGGCGGTCTGCTCACGAACTTCCAGACGGTCTCCAAGCGCCTCGCGCGCATGAAGGAGCTCGAGGAGATCGACTTCGACGACACGACGAAGGGCTTCACCAAGAAGGAGCTCCTCATCAAGAAGCGCGAGCTGGACAAGCTCCACAAGACCCTCGGTGGTATCCGCAACCTCACGCGGACCCCGAGCGCGCTCTGGATCGTCGACACCAAGAAGGAGCACCTCGCCGTCGACGAGGCGCAGAAGCTCGGTATCCCGATCATCGGCATCCTCGACACCAACTGCGACCCCGACGAGATCACGTACCCGATCCCGGGCAACGACGACGCGATCCGCTCCGTCGGTCTGCTGACCCGCATCGTCGCCGACGCCGCGGCCGAGGGCCTGAAGACCCGCCACAACGGTGGCGACGAGGACGAGGCCAGCGAGCCCCTCGCCGAGTGGGAGCAGGAGCTCCTCGGTGGCGAGACCGCCGCCACGACCGAGGCGCCCGCCGCCCCCGTCGAGGAGAACGACGCTGACGCGCAGGTCGCCGCGAAGGAGATCGGCGAGCCGATCGCCGACGAGGCGAAGAACGCGGAGCCGACGGCCGAGGCCGAGGCAGCCGCGGAGACCACCCCCGCCGAGTGAGTCGCCGGGGCGCCGGACCCCACCGGGTCCGGCGCCCCGACTGCACTCCACTCTCCACACACGTACAGTCCAGAAAGGACTCCAGTCAATGGCAAACTTCACCGCTGCTGACGTGAAGAAGCTCCGCGAGGACCTCGGCGCCGGCATGATGGACGCGAAGAACGCGCTCGTCGAGGCCGACGGCGACTACGACAAGGCCGTCGAGCTGCTCCGCATCAAGGGTGCCAAGGCCGTCGCCAAGCGCGACGACCGTGCCACCTCCGAGGGTGTCGTCGTCGCGACCTCCGAGAACGGCGCCGCCACGGTCGTCGAGCTCGCGAGCGAGACCGACTTCGTCGCGAAGAACGAGAAGTTCACGACCCTCGCCGACAAGGTGCTGGGCGCGGTCGCCGCTGCCGGTGCCGCCGACGTCGCTGCCGCCAACGCCGCACCGCTGGACGGCAAGACCGTCCTCGAGGTCGTCAACGAGTCGGCTGCCGCGCTGGGCGAGAAGCTCGAGGTCCGCACGGTCCGCCGTGTCGAGGGCTCGGCCTTCGAGATCTACCTGCACAAGACCAGCCAGGACCTGCCGCCGCAGATCGCCGTCGTCATCGCGTACGAGGGTGACAACGCCGCCGAGGCACGTTCGATCGCCCAGCACGTCGCGTTCGCGAACCCGACGTACCTGACCCGCGACGAGGTCCCGGCCGAGGCCATCGAGAAGGAGCGTGCGACCGTCGAGGCGATCACGCGCGAAGAGGGCAAGCCCGAGGCTGCGCTCCCGAAGATCGTCGAGGGCCGGGTGAACGCCTACATCAAGCAGGTGTCGCTCCTCGACCAGGACTACGCGAAGGACAACAAGATCTCCGTCGCGAAGGCCGCCGAGAACGCCGGCATCACGATCCAGGGCTTCGCCCGCGTCAAGGTCGGCGCGTAACGAACCCGTGACGGGGTCAGGAACCAACCAGGTTCCTGGCCCCGTTTTTCGCGCGCGCCGGCACGACACGCGCGCGACACATCCGCGAGTACATTTCCACGAGACCACGACGAAGGGTGCGGACCAGATGACCGACGAGAAGACCGGACGACGCCGCGTTCTGCTGAAGCTGTCGGGAGAGGCGTTCGGCGCTGGCTCCCTCGGGGTGAACCCCGACGTGATCGGCACCATCGCCAAGGAGATCGCCGTCGCCGCGCGCGAGGTCGAGATCGCGATCGTCGTCGGCGGGGGCAACTTCTTCCGCGGAGCCGAGCTCTCGCAGCGCGGCATGGACCGCGGGCGCGCCGACTACATGGGCATGCTCGGCACGGTGATGAACGCACTCGCGCTGCAGGACTTCCTCGAGCAGGCGGGGGCTGCGACCCGCGTGCAGTCCGCCATCGCGATGACCCAGGTCGCCGAGCCGTACATCCCGCGGCGCGCCGAGCGGCACCTCGAGAAGGGTCGGGTCGTCATCTTCGGCGCCGGTGCCGGACTGCCGTACTTCTCCACCGACACGGTGGCGGCGCAGCGTGCGCTCGAGATCAAGGCGGACGAGGTCCTCGTCGCCAAGAACGGCGTCGACGGCGTGTACACCGCCGACCCGAAGAAGGACGCCACCGCCGAGAAGCTGCACCACGTGACCTACCAGGACGCCCTGCTCAAGGGCCTCAAGGTCGTCGACGCCACCGCGTTCTCGCTCTGCATGGACAACGGCATGCCGATGCACGTCTTCGGCATGGAGGGCGACGGCAACGTCCAGGCCGCGATCCGTGGCGAGCGCATCGGCACCGTCGTCAGCAACTGACCCCCGGCGCTGACTAGACTCGACGCCAGTACCGAAGGAGTAACACCGTGATCAGTGATGTCCTGACCGAAGCCACCGAGAAGATGGCGAAGGCTGTCGAGGTCGCCAAGGACGACTTCTCGACCGTCCGCACCGGCCGCATCAACGCGGCGCTCTTCCAGAAGATCCCGGTCGAGTACTACGGCACGCCGACGCCGCTCGCGCAGCTCGCGTCGCTGCAGACGCCCGAGGCCCGCACGCTCATCGTGACGCCGTACGACAAGACCGCGCTCAAGGAGATCGAGCGCGCGATCGCGACGTTCCCGAACCTCGGCGCCAGCCCGACGAACGACGGCGACATCGTGCGCGTGACGATCCCGGAGCTCACCAAGGACCGCCGCAAGGAGTTCGTCAAGCTCGTGCGGACGAAGGGCGAAGACCACAAGGTCGTCGTCCGGAACATCCGCCGCAAGGCCAAGGACGACCTCGACGCACTCAAGGGTGAGATCTCCGACGACGAGATCTCGCGCGGCGACAAGGACCTCGAGGCCCTGACGAAGAAGCACGTCGACCAGATCGACGAGTCGCTGAAGAAGAAGGAAGCCGAACTCCTCGAGGTCTGATGCGTCGCTCCGACCAGGGCGATGACCGCCCCACAGCAGAGCACGGGCCCGCGTCGAGCGGGCCCGTGAAGAAGGGGCTCCGTCAGGACTTCGATGCGCGCGCACGAGCGGCGCGCACCGACTTCGAGGCGCAGCTCCGCCAGCGCAAGGCCGACTTCGGCGCGCGCAACGAAGCGCTGACCGCGCGGACCGGGCGCAACCTGCCGGCGGCGATCGGCATCGCGCTCGCGTTCGCGGTCGTGATGCTCGGCACGCTGCTCCTCTGGCCGCCGTCCTTCATGGTCGTCGCTGCGTTCCTGCTGGGCGTCGGCGTCTACGAACTCACGAGCGCGATGCGGTTCGCCGGCCGCGACGTCCCGCGGATCCCGAGCGTCGCCGTCGCGATCGCGATCGTGCCGGCGGCGTTCCTGCTCGGCCAGGTCGCGGCGCTGTTCACCCTGCTCGGCGGCATCGTCCTGATCAGCGTCTGGCGACTGCTCGAGGTCGCCGTCGCGCGGCAGAAGCCCCCGGCCGGCAACGTCGCCCGAGACCTCACGAACGGGCTGTTCGTGCAGGCCTACATCTCCCTGCTCGGCGCGTGCGTCGTGCTGCTCTCCGCCCAGCCGGACGGCAACCTCTGGGTGATCGGGTTCATCCTCGTCGTCGTCGCGGTCGACACCGGCGCGTACGCCACCGGGCTGAACCTCGGCAAGCACCCGATGGCTCCCCGCATCAGCCCCAAGAAGACGTGGGAGGGCTTCGCCGGGTCCGTGGCGGCGAGCATCATCGTCGGCATCCTGGTGGCCGTGTTCATGCTCGGGCTGCCCTGGTGGACCGGTGTCCTGCTCGGTGTGCTCATCTCCGGTTCGGCCACGCTCGGCGACCTGACCGAGTCGATGATCAAGCGCGACCTCGGCATCAAGGACATCTCGTCGTTCCTGCCCGGACACGGCGGCCTGCTCGACCGCATCGACAGCATCCTGCCGTCCGCCGCCGTCGCCTACGTGCTGTACCTGATCGTCAACCACTGACCGCTGTCGGGCCGGGCTGAACGCCGCACTCAGCGCGTCCAGGTTGTGCCACGGTCGGGGACTGGCAGAATGACGCCGTGGCCACCACCTTCCCGACCGCAGCCCGTTCCGCCCTCGGTTACGACGTCGACGAAGTCGAGCGTTTCCTCGAGGACGCCCGGCGCGCGTACTCCGCCGACGACAGCGCCCCCGGCATCGAGGCCGCGAAGATCCGCGCCACGGCGTTCTCGATGCGCAAGGGCGGCTACTCCACGTCGCACGTCGACGCCGCACTCGAGCGACTCGAGGACGCCTTCGCGGCCCGCGAGCGTGAGCGGGAGATGAGCGAGGTCGGCAAGAAGGCCTGGTACGCCGAGGCACGGACGAAGGCCTCCGACGTCGTGGCGCGGCTCGAGCGGCCCGACGGACAGCGGTTCAGCCGGGTCAGCGTGCTCGGCACCGGCTACCACCCGAAGGACGTCGACGCGTTCGCCGCCCGGCTCGCCGGGTACTTCCGCGAAGGCAAGCCGCTCAGCCTCACCGAGGTCCGCTCGATCGTCTTCCGCCCGAAGCACGGCGGGTACCGCGAGGCGCAGGTCGACGCGCTGCTCGACGCCGTCGTCGAAGTGATGCTCGCTGTCCGGTGACGACGCGCTGTCCCCAGGTGCTTCGCTTTCCGTGATCGTTCCGTTACCCTGGTCCTACTCATGGGCAGGCACACGGCAGACTCAAGCTCCGACCGCGATACCCGCGAGCACCTCAGCCTCCAGGCTTCCGGTGAGCGCCGCGCGGCAATGCAGCGAACCCGCACGACGGAGACGTCGGCGTTCGGGGTGACCCCGCAGGCAGCGCCCGCGACGACGGGTCCGGTCGCCACGCCGAAGTCGGTGGCGGCGAACCGCGTCTCCGACGAGCGTGTGGCGTCCTTCGCCCACGATGCCCTGGTCGAGGCCGACCAGCGTCCCGCGAAGCAGCGCACCGCGACGGTGCAGCGCCGTGCGACGCCGAAGCTCGTGAAGCCCACTGCGTCGTCGGTGAACGCCGTCGCCCGCAAGCGCGCGATCGCCCCGATGATGTCCTTCGTCGGCGTGTTCCTGTTCGTCGGCGGCTCGCTGTTCAACCCGCTGCAGGCCGACGTGGCACAGGCCGCCGTCGACACTCCGGTGCTCGTGAAGACGCCGCCGGCGCCGCAGCAGTACACCGCGCACGGCACCTACGCCGTGGCCGCCGCCGACCGTGACGGCTACGACGTCACCGTCCCGGCCCCGAAGGTCGTCAAGCCCGTCGTCGAAGAGGACGAAGCCGACGCCGACGCCGAGACCACCGACGACAGCGCGGACGCCGCGGCCACCGAGAACCAGCCGGTCTCGGCCGCCAACACGCTCGCCGCGACCGCTGCGACGCCCGACCCGGGCAGCGCGCAGGCGATCGCCCTGCAGCAGGTCACGGCTCGTGGCTGGGGCACCGACCAGTACAACTGCCTGGTCTCGCTGTGGAACAAGGAGTCCGGCTGGCGGGTGAACGCCTACAACCCCAGCGGTGCGTACGGCATCCCGCAGGCCCTCCCCGGCAGCAAGATGGCCACGGCCGGCGCCGACTGGCAGACCAACCCGGCGACGCAGATCACCTGGGGTCTCAACTACATCGCCGGCGTCTACGGCACCCCCTGCGGTGCCTGGGGACACAGCCAGGCCAACAACTGGTACTGATCGGCTGCTCGGGTGCCGCGCAGCAACCGACCGCGGCGTCCCCGTGGTCGCGACGTCGAGCCTGACGAGGAGACCACCCTCGACCGGCTGATGAGCTCGTGGAAGCGCACCGAGGTCCGCCACGGTCGCGAGTACCAGGTGCAGCCGATCTCGGCCGCGTCGGCGCAGAAGGAGTACATCTGCCCCGGGTGCGGCGGAAGCGTCCTGCCCGGCACCGCCCACGTGGTGGTCTGGCGTGCGGACGGCGTGCTCGGCGATGCTGCCGACCTTGCGTCACGCCGGCACTGGCACAACCACTGCTGGAGCATCGCATGACCGAGCACGACGTGCCACACGACACCGAGATCCGATCCGCCACCGTGCTGCCGGCCCGTCGCACCGATGTCGAGCTCGTCACGGACGACCACCTGACGCTCGTCGGTGAGCTCGCCGAGCCGGCCGACGCCCCGGCCCGCGGGACCATCGTGACGCTCCACCCCCTGCCGACCGCGCACGGGTTCATGGACTCGCACGTCCTCAAGAAGGCCGCGGCACGGTTGCCCGCCCTCGCCGACATCGCGGTGCTGCGGTTCAACTTCCGGTCCGTCACGTCGCCGCGCGGCACGTCCGAGGGCGTCTTCGGCGAGGGTGTGTCCGAGGGCTTCGACCTGCGCGCCGCCGTTGCCGAGGTCGTCGACCGCGGCCTGCCGACCCCGTGGCTGGTGGGGTGGTCCTTCGGCACCGAGGTGATCCTCAAGCACGCGCTCGAACACGTCGAGGCCGGCACGGTCGCCGGTGTCGTCCTGCTGTCACCGCCGCTGCACCGCACCTCGGACGAGGAACTCGCCCGTTGGGCTGCCGTCGGGGTCCCGGTCGTGGCGCTCGTCCCCGAGCACGACGACTTCCTGCAGCCCGAGGCCGCGGCGGCACGGTTCGCGCTCGCCCCGAACGTCCGGGTCGTGCCCGTCGACGGTGCGAAGCACCTGTGGGTGGGGGAGCGGTACGTGCGGTTCGTCCTCGACGCGATCGCCGACCTCGTCGTGCCGGGCAGCGCCCCGCTGCCGACCCACTGGCCCGTCTGAGCACGTCCGTACGACGCCCTGCGGACCGCCACCTGCACCAGGTGGGACGGCCTGGAGGCGCGGGTCGCGCCTCCAGGCCGTGGACCGTCAGCGGCCGGTCGCGTCCGCGTCGTCGGCAGCGTCCGCAGCGGACGCTGCAGCGGGTGCCGTGCCGAGCAGGCCCGTGGCGTTCGTGAGGACCCCGCGGAGGTTCTCGAGGTAGCCCGCGACGGCTTCGCGTTCGGTGCGGATCGCCGCCAGGCGGTCCTCGGCCTCGGCGATGACGCCGGCGGTGCGCTCCTCGGCGTCGGCGACCATCCGGTGCACCCGGTCCTGCGCGTCGGCGACGATGGTGCGGGCGTGCTCCTGGGCCTCGGCCGTGCTGGTGCGCTCGAGGTCGTCGGCCTCCTGCTGCAGGCGTTCGGCGCGTTCGCGGGCCTCGGTCGCGCGGCGCGTGGCCTCGGCGAGCTGCAGGTTGGCCTCGTCCAGGTACTTCTGCGTCTCGGTCACCGTCTCGTGGTGCTTCCGCAGGTAGTCCTGCTCGGCGTCGTCGCGGCGGGAGGCGAGTTCCGACTCGAGCGTCGTGCGGGCCTCGTCGCGCTCCCGGGCGATCTCGGCACGGACCTCGTCGCGCTCCTTGACCAGGGCGGCGCGTGCGGTGTCGATCTCCTGCCGCAGGGCGGTGCGCTCGGCCTCGAGCACCCCGAGCTCGGCGGTGCGACGGTCGGCGATCTCGGTGTCGACCTCGGCGTGCTCGCGCTCGCGTCGGGCGGCGATGGCGTTCTCGTGCTCCCGGACGGCGCGCTCGGCTGCCGCGTCGGCCTCGGCGCGCTCCTGCGCGATCCGGGCGTCGTGCTCCTCGAGCTCCCGGGCGATCCGGTCGGCGGTCTCCTGCACCAGGCGCGCGTTCTCGACGCGAGTCTGCTCCTCGTCGACGCGGAGCTGCGCCTGGGCCGCCTCGATCTCCTGCTCCAGTGCGGTGCGGGCTGCGGCGAGTTCGCGGTCCCACTGGGCGCGGGCGGCGGCGAGTTCCTCGTCGAGCTCGCGGCGGCGGTCGGCGACCTCGGTGTCGAGCTCGGCGCGGCGGCGGGTGACCTCGGACTCGAGTTCGGCGCGACCGGTCTCGAGTGCCAGCGCGTGTGCCTGCTGCTCCTCGTCACGCTCACGGTGCCAGGCGGCACGGCCCTCGGTGACCTCGCGCTCCAGGGCCTCTCGCCGGGTCGTCTCCTCGCGGTCGAGGTCCTCGGTGCGGCGGGCGTGGTCGGCCTCGAAGACCGAACGGCGGTGCTCGGTCTCGCGGTCGAGCTCGGCGGCAGCGGTGCGGGCGTCGGCGGACTCGCGCTGGGCGATCTCGCGCAGCTCGGCGACCTCGTGCTCGACCTGGGCGCGCAGTGCGTTCGTCTCGCGGATGGCGACGGAACGGACCTCGGCGGCCTCGGTCACTGCTGCCCCGCGGATCGCGGCGGCTTCGTTGCGGGCGTCCTGCGTGAGCAGACCGGCCTCGGCGCGGGCACGTTCGACGGTGTCGGCTGCCTCGGCGCGGGCGCGGGTCAGTTCGTTGGTGGCGCGGGTGCGGGCGTCCTCGAGGGTGTCGCGCGCTTCCTCCTGGGCCTCGCGGACGGTGCGCTCGGCTTCGGAACGGCTCGAGGCCCGGAGGCGCTGGGCGTCGATGTCCGCCTGGCTGATGAGGCGGGTCGACTGTTCCTCGGCCACGCGCAGGGTGGACTCGAGGCGGGTGCCCAGTCCGCTGTACGTGGGGGTGCCGGCTTCGTCGAGCTCGCCCTGCAGTTCGGAGACCCGGGCCTGCAGGAGACGGATCTCCTTCGCGGCGTCGGCGCGGTCGTTGTTCGACTTGATGAGCTCGCGGCGCAGGTCGTTCAGCGAACGCTCCACCTCGTCGCGGCGGTACCCCCGCAGCTCGGTCCCGAACTCGGCCTCGTCGTTCGCCACGTGTCGCTCCTGGGTGCTCGGCGGAGGGCCCGGATCGGCCCGCGGTCGATTGTAGTGGCGGCCGAAGTGGGTCGTCTGAGTCCGGCGACAGCGCGGATTGATGCGCTGTCCAGCGTTGCTCGCTATCCTGAGTCGCTGATTCGCGCGCCGACATCCCCACCCCGGCGCGGTAGGGAGAGAGTTCGTGCGATTCGTCCTGGCGATCGTCAGTTTCGTCATCGGTCTGCTGCTCGTGGCGCTGGCGGTGGGACAGCGGACCGTGTTCGCGCCGCCGTCCTCGCTCGTGGCCGAGAGCTCGACGACCAGTTCCGCCCCGGTGACCGTGATCCCGGGGACGACGCTCAACGCCAACCCCGGCTACCAGCGCATCAACCTGTCCGGCTCCGGCAAGGTCTTCGCGGCCTACGGCAAGACCGCCGACGTCGACGCCTGGATCGGTGACGCCGAGCACACCACGCTCCGCTTCGACGCCGAGAAGGGCTCGCTGGTCGGCTCGACCTCGGGCAGCGAGACCAGCGTCCCCTCGCCGAAGGGCAGTGACCTCTGGTACCAGGAGTACGACGGCGCCGGGCAGTTCACCGTCCGCCTGCCGCAGGACGTCTCGGTCCTCGTCGTGAGCGACGGCAAGGCCGCAGCGCCGAGCGACGTGTCCGTCACCTGGCCGCAGGACACCGCGACGCCGGCGGTCGGTCCGCTGCTCGTGGCCGGCGGCGTGTTCGTCCTCGGAGGCCTCGTGCTGCTCGTCCTCGCCTTCCTGCACCAGCGCCGTGGGCGCGGTCCCCGCCGTCGCAGTGGTGGCAGCCGCCCGCCGCGGGTGCGCGCGTCCCGTCGAGCAGCCGCCGCCGGAGCGCAGGTACCGCGCCGCGGTCGTCGCGGCACGCGCGCCCTCATCGGCGTCCCGGTGCTGCTCGTCGGTGCCCTGACCCTCGCCGGCTGTTCCTCGGACTACTGGCCGCAGGGCGGCGACCCGTCGCTCGCCACGCCGACCCCGACGGCCACCGCCACGGGGGCTGCTGAGACGACCGAGCCGACGGCTGCGACCAAGCAGCAGATCACCCGCATCGTGCAGCGCACCGCCGCCGTCGCGAAGCAGGCCGACGGGGCGCGCGACCGTGACCTGGTCCGGACCCGGTTCTCCGGAGCGGCGCTCGACCTCCGTCTGGCGAACTACTCGATCCGCGGCAAGGACTCGGACGTCAAGGCACCGCCGGCGATCTCGGCCGCGCAGGTGTGCGTCGCGCTGCCGCAGCAGACCGACACCTGGCCCCGAACGGTCTTCACGATCGTCGCCGAGGACTGTGACGCCAAGTCCGCACCGCAGGCCCTGACCCTGGTGCAGGACACCGCCCGCGATCCCTACAAGGTGGCGTACGACGTCTCGCTCGAGGCCGACGCGAAGATCCCGAGCCTCGCCCCGACGACGATCGGTGCCGCACTGCTCGCGCCGGAGTCGAAGCTCCTGACGATCCAGCCCGACCAGGTCGCGACCGCCTACGGCGACATCCTGTCGAAGGACACCGCCAGCGAGTACGCCGACCTGTTCGCGACCGAGGGCGATGCGCTCCGCACCACCATCGGCAAGGCGTACAAGGACAAGAAGGCCAAGGCCCTGCCGGACACGGCGAAGATCGAGTACTCGTCCGAGGTGCCCGCCGACTCCGCCGTCGCGATCGCGACCGACGACGCCGGCGCACTGGTCTCGGCCGACCTGGACGAGATCGAGAAGGTGACCCCGACCGCGTCGGGCGCCGAGGTGAACACCGAGGGTGCCGTCAAGGCACTGTCCGGCGTGGACACGAGCAAGAAGGGCATCAGCGCGACCTACAGCGTCCAGCTGCTCTTCTACGTGCCGCCGGTCGCCTCGGATGGCAAAGTGGTCCTGCTCGGGTTCACACAGGGCCTGACCGCAGCGAGTGAGGTGCAATGAGCAACATCCCCCCGACCCCGTCCGGGCTCCGCGGAGCCGTGGACCTGTCGTCCCTCGTCGACCGCGCACAGCGGCCGTCCCAACCGTCCGGTGCTCCGGCGCCGGCGGGTTCCGCCGGCGGAGCCGTTCCCGGAACCGAGGCTGGCACCGCGAACGGTGCCGACCTGACCGTCCCGTCGCTCGTGATCGACGTCACCGACGCGACGTTCCAGGACGTCCTGGAGCTGTCGAACGTCGTCCCGGTCATCGTGGACATCTGGGCCGAGTGGTGCGGGCCGTGCAAGCAGCTCTCGCCGATCCTCGAGCAGCTCACCGCGGAGTACGACGGCCGCGTGGTGCTCGCCAAGGTGGACGCCGACACGAACCCCCAGCTCGTGCAGGCGTTCCAGGCGCAGTCGATCCCGACCGTGGCCGCCGTCATCGGCGGACGCCCGCTCGGGCTCTTCGTCGGGGCACTGCCCGAGGCGCAGGTCCGCGACGTCTACGAGCAGGTGCTCCAGGCCGCCGAGCAGAACGGCGTGGCCGGTCGCGTGACCGTCGACGGCGCTGCGACCGAGGTCGACGCCGAGCAGGGCGAACCGGAGCCGGAGCCACTCCCGCCGCACCACCAGGCCGCGTACGACGCGATCGAGCAGGGCGACTACGCCACCGCGATCGAGGAGTACAAGACCGCGATCCTGCAGGACCCGCACGACCAGATGGCCGTCGCGGGACTCGCACAGGTGTCGCTGCTCGACCGGCTGAACGGCCGGACGGCCGACGAGATCCGTGCGGCAGCAGCCGCCGGGCCCCAGGACGTCCAGGCACAGCTCGCGGTCGCCGACCTCGACATCTCGGGCGGGCACGTCGACGACGCGTTCGGCCGTCTGCTCGACCTCGTGCCGACGGTGTTCGGCGAGGACCGTGAGGCCCTGCGCGTCCGGCTCGTCGAGTACTTCGAGCTCATCGGCAGCGAGGACCCGCGCGTCGTCGCGGCGCGTCGCCGCCTGGCGAACGCCCTGTACTAGACCTGCGGGGTCCGTACGGCGAAGAAGACGCCGTCGTCACACCGAGACGCCGCCGAATCCGGCGGCGTCTCGGCGTCTCGGGGGCGTCTCGAGGACACGACGGCGTTCCGAGCACAACCGCTCACCCGGCACGAGACAGACGGGAGGCCCGGTGCCAGCTGGCACCGGGCCTCCCGTCGGTCCGTCGGTCGCGTCGCGGACGCTGGCCGGGCTACTGGGCGAGCTTTAGCCAGACGGCACCGAGCGGCGGCACCACGAGGTGCGCCGAGGCGGGGCGGCCCGCCCACGGGGTGTCCTCGGCGGTGACGACGCCGAGGTTGCCGACTCCGGAGCCGCCGTACTCGGCAGCATCGGTGTTGAGCACCTCGTGCCACTCGCCGGCGGTCGGCAACCCGAAGCGACGCTCCACCGGCACGCCGGAGAAGTTCACGAACACCGCGACCCGGTCGTCGCCGTCCTTCCGCAGGAACCCGAGGGTCGAGTGCGGTGCGTCGCCGCCCTCGAGCCACTCGAAGCCGTCGGCCGTCGAGTCGTGTGTCCAGAGCGCAGGGGAGTCCTTGTACACGCGGTTGAGCTCCGCGACGAGGTCCTGTACACCGCGGTGGCCGGGCTGGTCGAGGAGCCACCAGTCGAGGCCCTTCGCCTCGGACCACTCGGCGGGCTGGGCGAACTCCTGGCCCATGAAGAGCAGCTGCTTGCCGGGGTGCGCCCACATGAACGCCAGGTACGCACGCACGTTGGCGAGCTTCTGCCACTCGTCGCCGGGCATCTTGCCGTACAGGGAGCCCTTGCCGTGCACGACCTCGTCGTGGCTGATCGGCAGGGTGAACTGCTCGCTGAACGCGTAGACGAACGAGAAGGTGATCTCGTCGTGGTGGTAGCTGCGGTACGCGGGGTCGCGCTGCACGTACTCGAGCGAGTCGTGCATCCAGCCCATGTTCCACTTCTGCCCGAAGCCGAGTCCGCCGGCGCTCGTCGGCTGGGTCACGCCCGGCCACGAGGTGCTCTCCTCGGCGATCATGACGATGCCGGGGTAGCGCTTGTACGCCGTCGCGTTCGTCTCCTGCAGGAACGAGATCGCGTCGAGGTTCTCGCGGCCGCCGTGGATGTTCGGCAGCCAGTCGGTTCGGGAGTAGTCGAGGTACAGCATCGAGGCCACCGCGTCGACCCGCAGACCGTCGATGTGGAACTCCTCGAACCAGTACAGCGCGTTCGCGACCAGGAAGTTGCGCACCTGCGGCTGTCCGAAGTCGAACACGTAGGTGCCCCAGTCGAGCTGCTCGCCGCGGCGCGGGTCCGGGTGCTCGAACAGCGCGTAGCCGTCGAAGCGACCGAGTGCCCATTCGTCCTTCGGGAAGTGCCCGGGAACCCAGTCCATGATCACGCCGATGCCGGCGGAGTGCAGGCGGTCGATCAGGTAGCGCAGGTCGTCCGGCGAACCGAAGCGTGCGGTCGGCGCGTAGTACCCGGTGACCTGGTAGCCCCACGAGCCGCCGAACGGGTGCTCGGCGAGCGGCAGGAACTCCACGTGGGTGAAGCCGGTGTACTCCATGTGCCCGATGAGCTGGTCGGCGACCTCGCGGTACGACAGGCCGGGGCGCCACGAGCCGAGGTGCACCTCGTAGACGCTCATCGGGGCGTCGTGCGTGGTGGTCTGTGCGCGGCGCTCCATCCATGCGGCGTCGCCCTCGGACCACGTGTACGTGGACTCGGTGACGACGGAGGCCGTGGCGGGCGCGATCTCGGCCTCGCGGGCGAAGGGGTCGGCCCGCTCCACCCAGCCGGAGTCGGTGAGGATCTGGAACTTGTAGCGCTGCCCGACGACGGCGCCGGGCCAGAACAGCTCCCAGACGCCGAGGTCGCTCAGACGGCGCATCGCGGTGGTGCGGCCTTCCCAGCCCTCGAAGTCACCGATCACGCGGACGGCGGTCGCCCGGGGTGCCCAGACGGCGAACGCGACACCGTCGACACCGTCGACCGTGCGGGCGTGTGCGCCGAGGTGGTGCCAGAGCTGCTCGTCACGGCCCTCGCCGAACAGGTGCAGGTCGAGCTCGCCGAGCGTCGGGGCGAACCGGTACGCGTCGTCGGTGGTCCAGGTGGCGTCGTCCTCGTCCGTGGACTCGTCGTAGTCGTACTCCGACTCGACGCGGTAGCGACCGAGGGTCTCGGCAGTGGCGCCGGCCCAGAGCCCGTCACCCTCGTGCGTGAGTTCGATGTCGTCGCCGTCGGGGCGCACGAGGCGCACCGCGCGGGCCAGGTGCCGGACGACGCGGACGCTGGTGCCACCGTCGACCGGGTGCGGGCCGAGCACGTCGTGCGGCTGGGACCAGCGGCCCTCGGCCACCTGCAGACGCAGCCAGTCCTCGATCGGAGCCGGACGCGGATCCGCGGCCGTGCCGGTGGCGGCAGCGGTGGCCGGAGCCGAGGCAGCAGCCGACGCCGGAGCAGCGGCGCTGGGGGCGACCGGCGCGTCGACGGAGGCCGGACGGACCACGGGTGCAGCGCCGCCGGTCGGGGCCGTCGGGGCGTCCGACGATGCCGCGGCTGCCACGGACGGCTGCCGCGGGTGCGTCGGGTCGGCGGGGTGCCCGGCGAGCGTGGCGGACTCCGCCACGCCGCGGTCAGGCGCCTCGCGCTGCGCCGGCGGAGCGCCGGGCAGGTCCTCGTCGGGCGCGGACACCTTCGGCTCGTACCGCGGCACGGCCGGCGGCGGAGGCGGCACCGGCGGGACCGCCGGTCCGCGCTTCGTGGGGTCGGTCGGTTCGGGGGTCATCGGTGGGGTCCTTCCACGACGAGCAGGTGCACGGGCTCCTGGAACGCGTCCAGGCGGACGTAGTTCGACGCGCCCCAGGTCCAGCGCTGACCGGTCACGACGTCACGGACGTCGAACAGGCCCTCGGTCGGCAGACCGAGTGCGGCGAGGTCCAGGTGCACGGTGGTCTCACGGGCGGAGTGCGGGTCGACGTTGGCGACCACGATCACGGTGTCGGGGCGCCCTGACCGGATGTACTCGCCCGACAGGTGCTTCGAGTAGACGACGATCGCCGGGTCGTCGGCGGCGTGCACGTGCAGGTTCCGCAGCTGTCGCAGCGCGGGGTGCGCCGCACGCAGGCGGTTGAGCATCGTCACGTACGGCGCCAGGGACGCACCCTCGGCCTCGGCCAGGGCGAAGTCGCGCGGCTTGTACTCGTACTTCTCGTTGTCGATGTTCTCTTCCGAGCCCGGACGGGCGACGTCCTCGAACAGCTCGTACCCGGCGTACATGCCCCACGTCGGCGCGCCGGTGGCGGCGAGTGCCGCGCGCACCTTGTAGCCGGCACGGCCGCCGAACTGCAGGTACTCGGTGAGGATGTCGGGCGTGTTCACGAAGAGGTTCGGGCGCAGGTAGTCGCTCGTCTCGTGCGAGAGCTCCGTGAAGTAGTCCTCGATCTCGTCCTTGGTGTTGCGCCAGGTGAAGTACGAGTACGACTGCTGGAACCCGGCCTCGGCGAGCGCGCGCATCATCGCCGGGCGGGTGAACGCCTCGGCGAGGAACACGGTGTCGGGGTGCTCGTCGCGGATCTCACGGATGACCCGTTCCCAGAACCAGAGCGGCTTGGTGTGCGGGTTGTCGACGCGGAAGATGCGGATGCCGAAGTCGATCCAGTGGCGCAGGACCCGCTCGACCTCGGTGACCAGGCCCTCGGGGTCGGTGTCGAACTGGATCGGGTAGATGTCCTGGTAGCGCTTCGGCGGGTTCTCGGCGGTCGCGATGGACCCGTCGGCGCGCTGCGTGAACCACTCCGGGTGCTGCGTGACCCAGGGGTGGTCGGGGGAGCACTGCAGCGCGAAGTCGAGCGCGACCTCCATGCCGGTGTTCTTCGCCGTCTCGACGAAGTCGCGGAAGTCGTCCTCGGTGCCGAGGTCGGGGTGGATCGCGTCGTGCCCGCCCTCGGGGGAGCCGATCGCCCAGGGGCTGCCGGGGTCGTTCGGCCCGGGCGTGAGCGTGTTGTTCGGCCCCTTGCGGGCGGTGGTGCCGATGGGGTGGATCGGCGGCAGGTAGATGACGTCGAAGCCCATCCGGGCGACGGCGGGCAGCCGGCGGGCAGCGGTGCGGAAGTCGCCGCTCTTCCAGGAGCCGTCGGGGTTCTTCTTCGCGCCTTCGGAGCGGGGGAAGAACTCGTACCAGGCGCCGACGCCGGCGCGGGTGCGTTCGACGTCGAGCAGCTGGGTGGCGGAGTGGGTCCGGAGCGAGGTGAGCGGGGCTTCCTCGACCTCGGCGACGATCCGCGGGTCGTCGACGGCGGCCAGGCGCTCGGCCGGGTCGAGGTCGGTGTCGCGGACGCGTGCGGCGGCACGGGTGGCGGCGGGGGAGTCGGTCTCCTCGGCCAGCCGGTCGAGCAGCACGGCACCGTCGAGCAGGGTCGCCTCGGTGTCGACGCCGGCCGCGATCTTCAGGCGTGCGCCGTGCAGCCAGCTCGCCCAGTCGTCGGAGTACGACTCGACGTGCCACGTCCAGACGCCGACGTGGTCGACCTGCACGGTGGCTTCGTAGCGGTCGGTGCCGGGGGCACCGAGGGTCATGGGGACGGTGCGGGTTCCACCGTCTGGGCGTTCGAGGACGAGGTCGGCGCCGATGATGCCGTGTCCTTCTCGGAAGACGGTTGCACCGAACGTGATCACCTCGCCGTCGAATGCCTTGCCGGGGAAGCCGTTCGGCGTCCTCGGGGCGAGCTCGGTGATCGGGATGCGCCCGATCTTCGGGCGGCGGGGTCGGTCTGCGGTGGCCACGGAAGCGACGCTACCCGGCGAGCGGCTCCGCGTTCCCCGGAATCGGCCCGCTGTGGAGGGCCGGGCGCGCCGTGGAGCCTGTTGAGGACCGGACGGGAGGCCCGTGGCGGGGCCGCCACGGGCCTCCCGTCCGCCACCCGGTCGCGACGCCGGGCCGCACCCGCCTGCTCGGCGCTACGCCACCTCGAACAGGTGGATGCCGGGGCCGTAGGCGGTGAAGACCTGCCCGGCGGGACGGAGGCGCTCGTGGTCGCGGTGCTTCTCGCTCGACCAGGCCAGGCGGTACCCGAGGACGTCCTCGCGCACCGGCAGGGTCAGGTCGCGGGTGCGGCCGCTGCCGTGCACGACCACCAGGACGCGGTCGAAGGGCTCGTGCTCCGGCGTCGACTCGACGAAGTACTGCAGGGCGCGGTGCACGGGCTGGTCCCAGCCCTCGATGGTCATCGAGTGCCCGTCCGGCCCGTACCAGGACATCCGCGAGGCCCCGGGGGTCTCCTGCCCCTCGACGCCGAAGCGGGTGGGGCGGAGCGACGGGTGCGCCTGCCGGAACCGGGCCAGCGCGCCGACGGCTTCGGTCATCGTCTCGGCGTCCTCGTCGTCGGACCAGTCCACCGGGGTCAGGTCGTCGGACACCACGTAGGCGTTGTTGTTGCCGTGCTGCGTGCGGCTCCGCTCGTCGCCGGCGGTGAGCATCGGCACCCCGGCGGAGAGCATCAGGGTCGCCACCAGGTTGCGCATCGACCGGCCGCGCGCGGCGCGGACCCCGCGGTCGGCGGTGTCGCCCTCGATGCCGTGGTTGAACGAGCGGTTGTCGTTCGAGCCGTCGCGGTTGTCCTCGCCGTTGGCCTCGTTGTGCTTGCCGTCGTACGACACCAGGTCGAGCAGGGTGAAGCCGTCGTGCGCGGTGACGAAGTTGACGCTCGCCAGCGGGCCGCGGTCGGCGCCGAAGACGTGACGCGACCCGGTCAGGGCTCCGGCGAGCGCACCGATCCCGGTCTGCGGCAGGCCGGTGCGGCGCTCCTCGGCGATGTCGGTGAGCCAGAACTGGCGGACCGTGTTGCGGAACCCGTCGTTCCACTCGCTCGTGCGGTGCCCGGCCGCACCGAACTCCCCGGTCTTCCAGCCGTCCGGGCCGACGTCCCACGGCTCGGCGATCACCAGGGTGTCCTGCAGGTCCGGGTGGTTCCGGATGCGCTCGAGCAGCGGGTGCGACGGGTCGAACCGGTGCTCGCCGTCGCGGGCCAGGGCGGCCATCAGGTCGAAGCGGAACCCGTCGACCTGGACCTCGCGCGCCCAGTACACCAGGCTGTCGACGATGAGGTCCGCCGTCGCCTCGACCGAGGTGTCGAGCGTGTTCCCGCACCCGGTGGTGTCGTAGTAGGTGTCCCGGCGGGGCGGGTCGGTCTGCGCCCAGCGGTAGCGGTTCGCACCGTCGATGCCACGCAGGCTCGTCGTCGGACCACCCAGGCCCTCTTCCGCGGTGTGGTTGTAGACGACGTCCAGGACGACCTGGATGCCGGCCTCGTGCAGCAGCCGGACCATGCCCTTGAACTCGCGCAGGACGGCGTCGGCGCCCTCCTGCTGCGCCGGCGCCGAGGCGTGCGCGGCGTGCGGGGCGAAGAACCCGAGCGTGTTGTAGCCCCAGGCGTTCTGCCGGCCGGCATCGCGGAGCCACCGCTCGGTGTCGAACGCCTGCACGGGCAGCAGCTCGAGCGTCGTGACGCCGATGCGGTGCAGGTGCGCGATCGTGCTCTCGTGGGCGACCCCGGCGTACGTGCCGCGCAGGTGCTCCGGCAGGTGCGGGTTCGCGGCCGTCAGGGTGCGGACGTTCGCCTCGTAGACGACGGCACGGTCGAGCGGGACCTGCGGCTTCACGACGCCGCCCCAGTCGAACGCGTCGTCGACGACCACGCTGGTCCAGCGGGGGCCGGACGCCTCGTCGTCGCCGGTCGGCAGGATGCCCCGCGCGTACGGGTCGAGCAACGGACGCGTCGGGTCGAACTCGTGCCGCGGCCCCACCGGCCCGTCCACGAGCAGGTGGTAGCGGTCGCCGGGCACGACCCCGGGGACCTCGCCGGTCCACACGTCGGTGTCCGGCACCCGCTCGAGCGCGTACCGTGTCGGCCGCACGTCGGAGGGGTCGGCTCCGTCGGCGCTCCCCGCGCTCGCCACGACCAGGACGACGTCCGTCGCCGTCGCGGACCGCAGGGTGAACCGGGGGACGGTCCCGCCCAGGGAGAACCCCGGTGTCAGGTCGATCGCTGTCTCGTGCACGCGACAAGGGTACGAGGACCGGCGCGTATCCTGGACACTGCTCGATCCAGGGGGTGCATTTGTCGGTCTACCTCGACCACGCCGCGACGACGCCGATCCTGCCGGAGGCGCTCGCCGCCTTCACCGATGCCCTGGGCACCGTCGGCAACCCGTCGTCCATCCACAGCGCCGGTCAGCGCGCCAAGATGCTGCTCGAGGACGGCCGCGCCGCCGTCGCCCGCTCACTCGACGCCGATCCGGTGGAGGTCGTGTTCACCTCCGGCGGCACCGAGAGCATCAACCTCGCCGTGAAGGGCCTGTTCTGGGCTCGCCAGCGCGACCGCCAGCGGCCCCGCATCGTCGTCCCGGGCGGCGAGCACCACGCCACCGTCGACACCCTGACCTGGCTGGAGACGCACGAGGGTGCCGTCATCGACGTGGTCCCGTTGGACGCGCAGGGTCGCGTCGACCTCGCCGGACTGGAGGCGCGACTCGCCGACGCCTCGGACGTCGCCCTGGTCACGTTCCTGTGGGCGAACAACGAGGTGGGCACCATCCAGCCCGTGTCACGGATCGTGGAGCTCGCGCACGCCGCCGGCGTGCCCGTGCACAGCGACGCGGTCGCCGCCTACGGGCAGGTGCCGGTGTCGTTCGCCGGGTCCGGCCTCGACGCCCTCAGCGTCTCCGCGCACAAGATCGGCGGGCCCGTCGGCATCGGTGCACTCGTGCTCGGGCGGAAGGCCACCGTCGAACCCCTCATCCACGGCGGTGGGCAGCAGCGGCAGGTGCGGAGCGGCACGCAGGACGCCCCGGCGGCTGCGGCCTTCGGTGTCGCGGCCAGCGCGGTCGTCGCCGAGCCGATGCCGCACCCGTCGCTCGTCGCCCTGCGGGACCGCCTGGTCGCCGGGGTCCGTGCGGCCGTGCCGTCTGCGGTGCTGATGGGGGACCCGGTCGACCGGCTGCCGGGCAACGCCCACTTCACGTTCCCCGGGTGCGAGGGCGACTCGCTCCTGTTCCTGCTCGACGCCGCCGGGGTCGCGGTGTCGACCGGGTCGGCGTGCCAGGCCGGTGTGCCCGAGGCGTCGCACGTGCTGCTCGCGATGGGACTGTCGGAGCAGGATGCCCGTGGTGCGCTCCGGATCACGCTCGGCCACACGACGACCGATGCCGACGTCGACGCGTTCCTGACGGCGCTGCCCGATGCGGTCGCTCGGGCCGGTGCCGCTGGGATGGCGTCGCGGGAGCCGCTGCTCGGGCGGTAGTGGGAGCCCTCCGGGCATGCGTTGTTCGCCCGGCCGCGATCCCGACTTTCAGGCCGGTAGCCTGAGCCCGTGACCACTCCGAAACCACAGGGCAGTGCCGACCTGGTGGGTCTGCTCGTCGGTGCTCCGCTCGCGCTCATCGGGATCGTGCTGCTCGTGTCCGCAGGAAGTACGCCGACGGCCGTCCTCGGGGCCGCGGTGCTGGTCTCCGGCACCATGCTGGTGTGCACCGCCCTGCTCATCCGAGGGCTGCGCCGGGAGCGCTGACCGTGGTCACGAGTGGCGGCGAGCACCACCCGCGGAACGGCACTCGGCGGGACAGCCGCTGGGCCGTCCCGATCCGTCGGGTCTTCCCCTGGTGGTACCTCGGCGGTGCGGTTGCGACGATGGCGATCCTGATCCTGGTCGATCCCGACGGCAGCCAGGCCACGGTGGCCTTCTGGGGGCCGACGATCGGGATCGCGATACAGGACCGCGAGCGAGCCGCGCGTGCTCGACTGGACCGCGGCCTCCCGGTCGACCGACGGTCGCTCCTGTCGCCTCCGTGGCTCGAACCGACCTGCGCGGTGTTGCTCACCGGCGTGGCCGTCGGACTCGGCATGCTCATCAACGCGCTCTTCGGGCACGGCACGTCAGTCACGACGTGGGTCGGAGCGGGGGTGTTCCTCGGGAGCGCCGCGTCCTTGGTCGGTCTCCTGCTGGTCCTGAGGAGCCGACGCCGCCGACGGTCGAGCGGTGCGGACGGCCAGCCCGACGACGTCAGCTGACGGGGCGCTCCGAGAGGAACCGCCCGGCTCGTCGGTACTGCACGGCCAGTTGCACGAGCCCGAGCACCACCGCGAACGACGCGACGAGCTCGATCAGCTTGATGGGCAGACTGTCCGTGCTCACCGCCGTCGAGGCGGCGAACAGCATCACGGCGCCGAAGATCGGCAGGATCCCGAGCGTGGCTCGACGGTTCTGCACGGCCACCGCGACGACGATGTCCGCGTGCTCGTCGTCGATCGGCTCCTTGCCGGCGATCTGACGCCGCACCGACCGCTGCTCCGCGCGGGAGAGCGGGCTGCTCACCGATCGCCAGCGAGTGACGTAGTGACCGGAGCGGAAGGCCCACACGAAACCGACGATGCCGACGACCAGCCCGAGCAGCAACAGCAGGAGCTGGACGAGCAGCTGCACGCCATCGCGGCCACTCGCGTGGCTGCTCCCGGTGGCCGGCACCAGCACCAGTGCCAGGACCACCCCGACCGCCCACGACACCAGGACGAGTGCCCCCGCCCACACGAACACGCGCGTCCGGCGACGGCGGAGCCCGTCGTCACTCTGGCCGTCGGCGAGCCGGGCGGCGGCTGCCCACCGCTCGGCTCCGGCTGGGTCGGTTGCGGGGCTGGTCATCGTTCGGGTCCTGACGTCGAGAGTCTCTCGACTCTACGGGTCACGGTCGGTGCGGGTCGCGCGTGCGACCCCGGAAGCGACTGCGGTCGAATCCGCACGAGGGGATCGCCACCGACCCGCTTCGTTGTGATACTTGGACATGCTCGAGTTGGTGAGGCCGCAGACGGCGTTGTACGAGGCGTGGGCCGAAGCGCATGCCGAGTGGGGGCCGGGTGTGCACGAGGACGGATTCGGGATCACCGCCCAGGACGACGTCGGCGACGAGGACGGGTTCCGCACCTGGGTCGGCCGACTGCACGCCAGACCCGGGGCCCTCTGGTGGATCGTCGAGGACGGCCGCGTCCTGGGCGGGATCGCACTCCGGGCGCCGGGAGACGCCGCCGGCGTGCAGCGGTTCGGCCACGTCGGGTACGGGATCCGTCCCTCGGCGAGGGGCCGAGGCGTGGCGACCTGGGCGCTGGGCCAGGTGCTCGCGCACGCATCGCGCGTCGGGATCGACCCGGTGATCGCCGTCTGCTGTGATGACAACGACGGCTCCATCGGGGTGCTGGAGCACTACGACGCCGTCCTGCTGTCGACCGAGCGCCGCGGTGGCGTGCGGCTGCGACGGTACGCGATCGCCAGGTCGCACCGGAGACCCGGATGACGGGGCCGCGGCGGGTGTGCGAGGCGTGCGGAGGAAGACCGCGACAAGCGGGACGGACCTGCGCCGGGCCTCCCGGTCGGCCTTCCGGGTGCGCGCCGGACAGGCGGGCGCGCTGGGACCCCGGACCGTCGGCGACGTCGTCGTCAGCGGTCGCCGTCCGTCGGTCTCGGACCGCTCGTGGTGCGCCGCACCACGAGTGACACCGGTACTCGGTGCACGCGCGGCTCCGGATCTCGCCCCTGCACGCGTTCACCGAGCCACCGTGCCGCCTGGGCCCCGATGGCGAACGTCCCGTTGTCGACCGTGGTGAGCGAGATGTGCCGGATGCTGCCGAGGTAGGTGTCGTCGTACCCGACGAGGGACACGTCGTCCGGGACGACGAGGCCGAGGTCGTCGGCCGCGGACAACGCGCCGATGGCGACGAGGTCGTTGTAGGCCACGAGCGCGGTCGGACGGTCGGCCGTGCCCAGGACTCGTCGGGCCGCCGCGTACCCGCTCTCCTCGCTCATGCCGGCCGGCACCACGACGGCGTCGGCACCGTGGCGGGTCATGGTCGCGCGGAAACCCTGCTCGCGGAGCTCTCCGACGCGCCCCGGGCCGACGAGGTGACCGATCCGGGTGTGTCCGAGCGCGAGGAGGTGCTCTGTCGCGATCGACGCGCCGGCATGGTCGTCGTTCACGACCACGTCGGCGTGCAGGTCGTCAGGCTCGTACGTCCCGGCGAGGACCACCGGGACCTCCTGGACCGCCCGACGGAGCGCGGCGTCGTCCTCTGTGGTGCCGACCACGACGATGCCGTCCACCTGTTGTCGCAGGAGCATGTCCACGGGCGAACCGCCCACGCGCCGTGTGGTCGCCGAGTCGACCAGGATGGGTGCCAGTCCGACGGTGTCGAGCGTCGCGGTGAGTCCGGCGAGCAGGTCGACGAACCAGGGGTTCCGCAGGTCGTTCAGGAGCACTCCGACCGTGCCCGTCCGCTGCTCGCCGAGGCTCCTCGCTGCGCGGTTCGGTCGGTAGCCGAGTTCGTCGACTGCTCGTTCGACGGCCGCCCGACGGGCGTCGCTGACTCCTGGGTCGCCGCGGAGCGCGAGTGAGACCAGCGACTTCGAGACCCCGGCGCGCTCGGCGACGTCCCGGATGGTCGGAGCGTGGTGCGGTCTCGACATGAGAGCAGGCTAGTCCTATTCTGGACCGGTCCAGTTTGTTCCAGTGCTGTCCAACGAAGCGAGCGCAGATGCCCCCGAAGATCTCCATGAACGTCACGACGACGTTCCACGGCAACGTCGTCCAGGACGTCCGCCTCGCGAAGGAAGCCGGCTACGGCGGCATCGAGCTGCAGAGCCCGAAGCTCTACCGGTACCTCGATGCCGGCTACGACGTGCAGACACTGCCGCCACTGCTCGAGGGCCTCGAAGTGACGGGGCTCGGTGCCGTGCTCGACATCGAGCGTCAAGGTGCCGGTCGCGACGACTTCGTCGCAGAGGTCGAGCGCATGTGCGGTGTGGCGACCGCCGTCGGTGCGCCCATCGTGCAGCTGTGCACCGGGCCGGTCGATTCCGCCGTCGTCCGTGACCACCGCGCTGGCCGGCTGGCCGACGACGACACCCGGTACCGGGCGACGCTCGGACTCGACGAGGACGCAGCGGTCCGCATCACCGGTGCGAACGTCCGTCTGGCGGCGGACATCGCCGCGGACCACGGGCTCGAGGTCTACCTGGAGCCCCTCGCCTGGGCGCACCTCAACCGATGCCGGCACGCGCTGGACATCATCGAGGAGGCCGGGCGCGACAACGTGGGGATCGCACTCGACACCTGGCACTTCTGGACGACCGGGGACACGCTGGCCGAGGTCCGAGCGCTGCCCGCGTCCATCATCAAGGCCGTCCACCTGTCGGACGGGTTCGACCTGGACCGCGACCGGACGGTTCCCGACCAAGCCGTCCACCGGAACGTCGTCATCGGTGGCGGTGCGATCCCGCTGCAGCAGTGGGTCGACGCGATCAAGGCCACCGGGTACGACGGATGGTGGGTCACCGAGATGTTCTCCGACCGGGCGAACGAACAGGATCCCGCCGTCGTCGCACGCACCATGCACGACCTGACCGCGATCCTGGTGGGCTGATCATGACGCAACGCTTCGCACTCGTCGGTGCCGGCTTCATCGGCGCCGTGCACGCCGCGTCCCTCGCAGCGCACCCCGACGTCGAGTTCGTGGGGATCCACGACGTCGACCGTGACCGCGCTGCATCGCTGGCGGCACGGCACGGCACGCGGGCGCTCACCCAGGACGAGGCGTTCGACGCGGCGCAGGTCGACGCGGTCTTCGTCGCTTCCTCCACCGACACCCACGCGCAGCACCTGCACGCTGCCGCCGACGCCGGGATCGCCGTGCTCTGCGAGAAACCCATCGCTGCCGGGTACGCCGACGCGGTCGCGGTGGTGGAGCACGTGCGTGCCAGCGGCGTGCCGGCGATGCTCGACTTCAACCGGCGATGGGACCGTGACCACGCCGAGTTGCAACGCATCGTCGCCGCGGGGGAGATCGGTGCGGTCGAACTCCTCCAGCTCAGCTCCCGTGGCCCGTCCCTGCCGCCGCTCGACTACCTGCGGGTCTCCGGCGGCCAGCTCCGCGACCAGACCGTGCACTTCTTCGACCTCGTGCGGTGGATCACCGGCGAGGATCCGGTGACGGTCGCGGTGGCGGGTTCGGCGCTCGTCGACCCGGCCATCCGCGAGTTCGGCGACGTGGACACATCGGTCACGACCCTCACGATGCCCTCCGGCGCGCTCGTGCAGATCGACAGCGTGCGGCGCACCGGCTACGGCTACGACGAGCGCATCGAGGTCATGGGATCGTCCGGACTCGTCGAGTCGCGGCGGAACCACCGCGGGAACGTCGCTCGTTACACCGATGGGCAGATCGTCGCGGACGGACTCCACGACGGCTGGTTCGAGCGTGTGCAGCCCACCTACGCCGCGACGCTCGCCGCCTTCGTCGCGTCGCTCGAGTCCGGATCCGAGCCGCCGGTCTCCCTGGAGGACGGGCTCAGGGCCCAGGCCATCGCCGAGGCGGCCACTCGTGCCCTGTCGTCGGGGCGGACGGAGCACATCGACTACTGACCCCCGGTCGGCCGAGTCGGACTCGCGCCGGTAGGATCGATGACCATGGTCGAACTGGACTTCACCGAGCAGCTCTCCGCCCTTCGCGAGACCTTCGGCAACATCCGCTCGGTGGTCGACGTCGACCGCCTGCAGCGTGAGATCGCCGACCTCAGCGAGCAGGCCGGGGCCCAGGACCTCTGGGACGACGTCGACCACGCGCAGCAGGTGACGAGCGCGCTCTCGCACCGCCAGTCGGAGCTGAAGAAGATCACCGACACCGAGCAGCGCATCGACGACCTCGAGGTGCTGGTCGAGATGGCGAACGAGGGCGACGACCAGGAGTCCGCCGACGAAGCCCTCGCCGAGCTCAAGGCGATCCAGAAGATGATCGGCGACTTCGAGGTGCAGACGCTCCTCGACGGCGAGTACGACGACCGTCCGGCGGTCATCACGATCCGCGCCGGCGCGGGTGGCGTCGACGCGGCGGACTTCGCCGAGATGCTCCTCCGCATGTACCTCCGGTACGCCGAGCAGCACAACTACAAGACCACCGTGATGGACACCTCGTACGCCGAAGAGGCGGGCATCAAGTCCGCGACGTTCGAGATCGACGCCCCGCACGCGTTCGGCACGCTGTCGGTCGAGGCCGGCACCCACCGCCTCGTCCGGATGTCGCCGTTCGGTGCCGCCGGCAAGCGCCAGACGTCCTTCGCCGCGGTCGAGGTCATCCCGCTCATGCCGGAGACCGCCGTCATCGACATCCCCGAGAACGACATCCGCGTCGACGTGTTCCGCTCGTCGGGCCCCGGCGGCCAGTCCGTCAACACGACCGACTCCGCGGTGCGCCTGACGCACATCCCGACCGGCACCGTCGTCTCGATGCAGAACGAGAAGTCGCAGATCCAGAACCGTGCGGCCGCCATGCGCGTGCTGCAGTCGCGCCTGCTCCTCCTGAAGAAGGAAGAGGAGAACGCGAAGAAGAAGGAACTCGCCGGCAACATCACGGCGAGCTGGGGCGACCAGATCCGCTCCTACGTCCTGGCGCCGTACCAGATGGTCAAGGACCTCCGGACGGAGCACGAGGTGAACAACCCCTCAGCCGTGTTCGACGGCGATCTGGACGGCTTCATCAACGCGGGCATCCGCTGGCGCAAGCAATCCGCTGCCGAGTAGGGGTTCCTGAGCCGCGCGCCTCGCTTGCTTTCCAAGCGGGGCGACCTACCCTGATCCGGTCATGATCAAATTCGACCAGGTCACCAAGGTCTACTCGGGCAACCCGAGTCCGGCGCTCGACAACCTCACCCTCGAGATCCTCAAGGGCGAGTTCGTGTTCCTCGTGGGCGCGTCCGGTTCCGGCAAGTCCAGCTTCCTGCGCCTCGTGCTCAAGGAGGAGAAGCCCACGAGCGGGCAGATCCACGTGCTCGGGCAGCGCCTCGGGTCCCTGGCATCGCGGAAGGTCCCGTACTTCCGCCGCAACCTCGGGGTGGTCTTCCAAGACTTCCGTCTGCTGCCGAACAAGAACGTGTTCGACAACGTGGCGTTCTCGCTGCAGGTCATCGGCAAGAGCAAGGGCTTCATCAGCGAGGCCGTGACCGACGTGCTGAAGCTCGTCGGGCTCGCCGGCAAGGCCACTCGCATGCCGCATGAACTCTCCGGTGGTGAGCAGCAGCGTGTGGCCATCGCCCGCGCCGTCGTGAACAAGCCGGCGATCCTGCTGGCCGACGAGCCCACCGGGAACCTGGACCCCACGACGTCCGCCGGCATCATGGCGCTCCTCGAACGCATCAACCAGGGAGGCACCACCGTGCTGATGGCGACGCACGACGCCAGCATCGTGAACCAGATGCAGCGTCGGGTCATCGAGCTCTCGAACGGCACCGTCCTGCGCGACGAACAGTCCGGCGGCTACCAGACCCAGGCCGTCCCGATCCAGCGAGGCACCGTGTCCAACACCACCGGCATCCAGACGATCCCGGGGCTCATCCGATGAGGCTCGGGCTCGTCATGTCCGAGGTCGGCTCGGGCCTGCGGCGCAATGCGTCGATGGTCGTCTCCGTCGTCCTCGTGACCTTCATCTCCCTGACCTTCGTCGGCACGGCGATCCTGCTCCAGATGCAGATCAACCAGATGAAGGGGTACTGGTACGACCGGGCGCAGGTCGCCGTCTACCTGTGCACCGACACCGACACCACGGGCAACTGCACCGGCGCGAAGGCCACCGCCGACCAGCGCGAGCAGGTCCAGGCGCAGCTCGACTCGTCGACGCTCAAGCCGTACATCGAGAAGACCTACTACGAGAACCAGGACCAGGCCTTCACCCGGTTCAAGGAGCAGTTCAAGGACTCGGCCGCGACGGAGTTCGTCAAGCCGGAGTACCTGAACGAGACCTTCTGGGTGAACCTGAAGAACCCGTCGCAGGCAGACGTCCTGGTCGAGAGCCTGTCGAAGGTCGCCGGCGTGCAGAGCGTCGTCGACCAACGCGGGTACCTGCAGCCGATCTTCAACCTGCTCAACGCCTCGTCGTACACGGCGATCGGCATCGCGGCGCTGATGCTCGTGGCGGCGGTGCTGCTCATCGCGACGACGATCCGCCTGTCGGCGTTCAGTCGACGGCGAGAGCTCGGCATCATGCGGCTCGTCGGTGCGTCGAACCGGTTCATCCAGACACCGTTCGTGCTCGAGGGGGTGATCGCCGCCGCCATCGGAGCCGTCCTCGCCGGTGGCGCCATCACCGCCGTGGTCTGGTTCTTCGTCCGGAACTTCCTGGCGGAGCGCTTCACCGGCACGGCGTTCATCGGCATGGGGGACGCGGCCATCGTGGTCCCCGCGGTGATCGTGATCGGGGTGCTCCTCGCCGCGGCGTCGGCGTCGATCGCCATCCGCCGGTACCTGAAGGTTTGACGTACACAGCATCCGCGAGCGGGCGGCGCGCCGGGAAGGTGCGCCGCCCGCTTCGTGTTGAGTAGTCTGTAGGGCTGCGCGGAACCACCCGAGCAGCGCACTGCACCGGTCACCATCGAGAGGAGTCGTCATGGCGAAGGAACGCGGGGAGAAGATCGTCGCGACGAACCGTCGCGCACGGCACGACTACCTCATCGAGGACACGTACGAAGCGGGCATGGTCCTGTCCGGCACCGAGGTGAAGTCCCTGCGGATGGGGCGCGCGTCCCTGGTCGACGGGTACGCCTACATCGACGGTGGCGAAGCGTGGATCGACGCCGTGCACATCCCGGAGTACACCGAGGGCACCTGGAACAACCACTCGCCGCGGCGGAAGCGCAAGCTGCTCCTGCACAAGCAGCAGATCGTGAAGATCTCGCACAAGACGGCCCAGGGCGGCTACACCCTCGTGCCGCTGCAGATCTACTTCCACGACGGTCGGGCCAAGATCGAGATCGCCGTCGCGAAGGGCAAGCGCGAGTTCGACAAGCGCCAGGCCCTGCGCGAGAAGACCGACAAGCGTGAGGCCGAGCGGGCCATGCGCACCCGGAACCGCGTCGGAGAGTAGCGCCGACGCACCTCCTCGGCTAGACTGAGGGACTGCTCCGACAGTGGGCATTGGCAACTCAACAGCGTGACAGCGGCTCGCACGTCCGGCCCGCATGGGGATGATCGGTTTCGACATTGCCTGTGTGCCGACGGGAAGCGGGCCGAGGACCCACGGTTATCTCGTAAACGATCCGTGGAAAACAACAAGTGCCAATTCCAAGCGCACTGACTTCGCTCTCGCTGCGTAAGCAGCCCAGCACATGAAGTCCGTCGGCCAGGTGACCGTCTTCTAACCTGATCCCGACGTCATCCAGAGGACTTGCTGCACGGTTGCGCCTCAGGGCCGTGCGGGACTTGCACTGAGACTGGGCCCGTCGTCCTAGAAGCCGGTAGCAAAGGACGGGGCCGAGCAGAACGAACTATCCGGATACGCCCGTAGAAGACGTCGAATTGCAGCGATGGACGGGGGTTCGATTCCCCCCATCTCCACCATTCGCCGAACGACGAACCGCTGTCACGCTGCGCCACCTGAACGCCCCGGCACCGTCCCCTGGACAGTGCCGGGGCGTTCGCTGTTCCGCCACGTCCGAGGACTACGCTCCGGAGCAGGCGCGCAGAACACGCTCGCGTCGAACCCGAAGGAGAGGTCAGCACGTGGTGCAGGAGATCGCGATCCGTGTCCGTCTGCGGGAGCAGGAACGAGTGGTGCTCAGCGAGTACGAGCGGATCGTGGGCTCCGTCGCCACGGTCGCCGCTCTCGCCGCATGGCTGCCGAACCCCGACACCCGTCTGGTCGTTCGCGGCCGCGGCGCGGAGCCGGTTCGCCTCGAGACCGTCACCTACGGCTCGGTGGTCGAGATGCTCGTCGTGCTCGACCAGCGCTCCGCCGGGGTCGAACGTGCCGCCGCAGCCATCGCCGCGCTCATCGAGTCGGTCCGCCACGAGCACGTCGCCGACGACGTCTCCGGGGTCGCCGGGGAACTCGATCGGCTCGATCGCGCTGCCCCGCGCGGACGCTCCGCCGCGGAACGCGCGCTGCGCACGTTCCTCGAGGGGGCACGGTCGGACGTCCTCGCGCGCAGGACGACCACCCGGGTGCGGACCGCGCAGGCCCTGCTCCGGCTCGCCGAGGCGGACGCGGTGCTGACGGTCGAGCGGGTTGCCGACGCCCTGGCACCGGTGCTCGAGGAGCACGCGGTCGACGTCGAGCTGGACACCGGGTCGGCCGTGGTCGTCGAGCCGATCGACGGGGTGGAGTCGCCGGAGACGGAGACGGAGACGGAGACGGAGACGGAGACCGAGGCCGCGTCCGACGACGCCGACGCCGACGTCTCGCAGGCGGGTCCGGAGGCCGTGTCGACCGTCCTGCCGCTGCCGACGGGTGCGAGCAAGGCCAAGTCGAAGAAGGACGACGACAAGAAGAAGTCCAAGAAGGACGACGGGAAGAAGAAGTCGAAGAAGGACGACGACGGCAAGAAGAAGTCCAAGAAGGACGACGGGAAGAAGAAGTCGAAGAAGGACGACGACGACGCGAAGAAGAAGTCCAAGAAGAAGAAGTAGCTCGCAGCCGCTCCCGCTAGAAGTCGAACAGGTTCGCCCGGATCCCTCCGGCGCCGTACTCCCGTCGCAGGAGCCCTCGGCGCCGGAGCACCGGCACCAGGTCGCCGAACATCCGGTGGATCTGCGCCGGGTGCAGGTCGCCCGAGAAGATGATCCCGTCGTTGTCGGCGTCGCTGCCGAGCTCCTCGATGAAGTCCGCGAACTCGTCGGCGGTCCCCACGAACCCGGACCGCGATCCGGACCCCGGCGCGATCCGCCCCTGCCGCGCCTTGCGGGTGAGCAGCTCCCGCAGCGGTGCGTCCGGGGTGTCCCCGAGCAGCCCGCGGATCGTGCCGGCCGAGACGTGCTCCCCGAAGGTCCCGTCGGGCACCGGGGCATCCAGGTCGAGCGCGAGCAGGTCGGTCTCGGAGTCGCTCGACCACGCGATCGCCGCCGCACGCAGCGCGTCGTCGGAGGGGTGCTCGGACGCCGCGACGATGCGGTCGGCCTCCTCCGGTGAGGACACGATCACGGGCTTGAGCACGAACAGGATCCGCAGGTCCGCGGTGGACCGCCCTGCGGCCTCGGCTGCCGCGATCACCCGGGCGCGGTAGTCCGTCACCGCGGCGGCGGACAGCGGTGCGAGTGCGAGCTGCACGTCCGAGTGGGTGCCGGCGAACGCGAGCCCTCGGCCCGAGCCGCCGGGGGAGACGACCACGGGGTCCGACGCCAGCGGCAGCGCGTTGAGCGGACCGTCGGCGGTGAAGTGGGCGCCCTCGTGGTGGAACGCGTCGAGCGCGTCGCCGTCCGCGAAGTGCCACGAGTCCGGTGCGCCGACGTACGCGTCGCCCCACGAGTGCCAGAGCCGGCGGAGCAGCGTGATCCACTCCTCAGCGCGGTCGTACGCCTGGTCGTGCGGCAGCGGCGGCAGGCCGGCGTGGCGTGCACTGCCGACGTCGGTGACGACGTTGATGCCCAGGCGGTCCGAGGACAGGTGCGCCAGGGTCGCGAACTGCCGTGCCGCCAGGTACGGCGGGGTGATCCCCGCGTTGACGGTCGGCGCGATGCCGATGTGCGAGGTGGCGGCGAACAGGTACGGCGCGAGCAGCAGCGGGTCGTGCTTCGGGCCGCCGTAGGCCTGCCGGATGCGCAGGTCGAGGGTCGCGGGGGAGCCGAGCGAGACGGCGTCCTCGGCGATCACCAGGTCCATGCCGGCCTGCTCGAGCGTCCGGACGGACTCCTGGTACAGGTCCGGCTTCGTCCAGTCGTGGCCCCAGTCCCAGTCGGACCGGCCCCAGGCCTGCGGGCCGAAGCCGCGTGAGAAGAAGTACCCGAAGTGCTGCAGCTCGGCCATTCAGCGCTCCTGCCGGTCGAGGGCCGGCCGACCGACCGCCGCGGGGTGCGCGTCGGACGCTCCACGTGCCTCCAGGCCGGCGGTGGCGTCTGCGGACCGGACCGCCGCGAACCCGCGTTCCAGGTCGCGGAGCAGGTCCGCGACGTCCTCGATGCCGACCGACAGCCGGATCAGGCCGTCGTCGATGCCCTGCTCGGCTCGCTCCTCCGGCGTGCGGCCGGCGTGCGTGGTGGTCGCCGGGTGCAGGATCAGCGAGCGGACGTCGCCCAGGTGGGTCATCCGGCTGAACAGCTGCACGGCGTCGATGAACGCCCGCGCGGCGGCTTCGCCACCGGCGAGCGTGAAGGCGAAGACGGACCCGGCCCCGCGGGGCAGGTAGCGCTGGGCGAGGTCGTGGAACGGACTGGAGGCCAGGCCCGCGTGGTCGACGCTCGTCACCTCCGGCTGCTGGTCCAGCCAGGACGCGACGGCCAGCGCGTTCGCGCAGTGGCGTTCCACCCGCAGCGACAGCGTCTCGATGCCCTGGCGGAGCAGGAACGCGTTGAACGGGGACGGCGCCGGGCCGATGCGTGCGGCGACGACGTCGCGGGCGAACACGGCGAAGGCCCGGTTGCCGTACCGGTCGACGTAGCTCTCGCCGCCGAGGGACCGTTCGGGGCTGGTCAGGTGGGTCCAGCGCTCGGGGGCGGCGGACCAGTCGAAGCGGCCGCCGTCGACGACCACGCCGCCGAGTCCGGCGCCGTGCCCGGAGAGGAACTTCGACGCCGAGTGCACGACGATGTCCGCACCGTGCTCGACCGGGCGCACCAGGTACGGCGTGGCGAGGGTGTTGTCGACGATCAGCGGGACGCCGGCGCGGTGCGCGGTCTCGGCGACGCCGGTGATGTCGAGGACGTCGTTCTTCGGGTTCGGGATCGTCTCGGCAAAGAACGCCTTCGTGTTCGGTCGGACCGCGGCGGCCCAGGCGTCGAGGTCGCGGGCATCGGTGACAAAGTCGACCTCGATGCCGAGCCGGCCGAGGTTCTGCAGCAGCAGTCCGCGCGTGCCCTCGTAGATGCTCCGGGCGCTGACGACGTGGTCGCCGGCCTGCAGCAGGCCGAGGAACGCCACGGTCGCCGCCGCCTGACCGCTGCCGACCAGGATCGCCTGGACACCGCGTTCGAGCAGCGCCACGCGACGCTCGACGTCGGCGTTCGTGGGGTTGCCGAGGCGCGTGTAGGTGTAGCCGTCGTCGGTGTCGGCGAAGCGGTCGCGGGCCTGGTCGAAGTCGTCGAACAGGAACCCGGAGGACATGTGGATCGCGGGGACCCGGGCGCCGTGCCCGGCGTCGGGCACGAAGCCGCCGTGTACCTGCTCGGTCGCGAAGCCGTGGTCGTCGGTCGCCATGGGACACCTCCGGGGGTCGTCTGGCGGTAGCCTCGCAGCCGCTCGGCGCGGACAGGCGATTGCGGCCCCCGGTTACGCGCGCGCAGCCTCAGACGAGCGCGCGGACCCCGGTGACGACGGTGTCCCAGACCTGGAGCAGCGGCTCGCGCGCCAGCCACACCGCGACGGCGTTCACGGCGACGAACAGCACGAACCACAGGGACGCCGGCACCCGCATCTCGGCCGCGGCGATGTGGAAGTCGGTCTGCACCCGGGCGCCGGTGACCAGCCAGCGGCCGACCTGCACCACCGAGCGCAGGCCGTCGACGACGAAGAACGCCCCGACGGCGGCCACCACCAGGACGGTGGCCTCGGACGGGCGGACAGCCACCCACAGGGCGAGCGCGTCGAAGCCGAGCACGACGAGCAGGCCGAACCAGTTCCGGACGAACGCCAGCGCGACGAGCCCGATGACCGCGAGCACCACCACGGGCAGCCAGCGGGAGCCGTGCAGCACCCCCGTCACCAGGAGCACGCCCGCCCACAGGGGTGCGCTGTACCCGGCGTACAGGTTCAGGATCCGGACGAGCCACCGGATGCCGCCGGGCACCCGGCCGAGCTGGACCCAGGCCTCGCCGGACCCGTCCGGGTGCAGCTCGATCCGCTGGATCCGCCCGCCGAACGGCACGACGACGATCGCGTGCCCGACCTCGTGCGCGATGGTCGCGGCGATGCGGGCCACGCGGCCGACGAACGGCACGAACGGCAGGACGGCGCCGACGAGGAGCGCGACGAAGACGAGGGGCGGGGCTGCGGTGGTCAAGTGACCAGCATCGCAGCCCCGCCCAGGAAGACCCTGCGGGACCGGTGTCAGGGGAGCCCGGGCGTCGTCAGCACCACCGTGACCAGGACCACGGTGCCGGCGATCGCCAGGGCGGTGAGGACGGCGAGGAAGACCGTCAGGCGGTTCACGCGTCGGCGCCCGGCTATTCGACCGTCACCGACTTCGCGAGGTTCCGGGGTTTGTCGACGTCGCACCCGAGCTGCAGGGCCAGTTCCCGCGCGAGCATCTGCAGTGGCACGACGGCCTCGAGCGGACCCCACGGCGCGGTCATCGCACCCCAGGCCAGGTCGCCGGTGCCACGGCGGCCGAGCGCGGGGATGTCCGCCGACTCGCCGCCGATCGTGATGACGAAGCCACCGCGTGCCCGGACCTCGGCGATCGCCGACTGGATCTTCGGCTCACCGTGGTCGATGACGACCACCGGGGTGCCGTCGTCCACCAGCGCGAGCGGCCCGTGCTTGAGTTCGCCGGCGGGGTAGGCCTCGGCCCAGCGGTAGCTGAGCTCCTTGAGCTTCAGGGCGCCCTCGGCGGCGTACGGCAGTCCGGCACCGCGGCCGAGGAACAGGAACCCGGTCGCCTCCTTGACGCTCGACACCAGCAGCGGCATCCGCTCGGCGGACACCCGCGCGGCGTGCTCGATCCGTGCCGGCAGGTCGAGCAGTTCGTCGACGAGCACCTGCGCGCGGGACGGTTCGATGCGGCCGGAGGCCACCATCGCGGAGATCATCGCCGCGACGCCGACGACGACCTGCGCCGTGAACGTCTTCGTGGCGGCGACGCCGATCTCCGGGCCGGCGTGGCAGTCCAGCACGGCGTCGGCCCGTCGGGCGAGCGAGGAGTGCATGTTGTTCGTCAGCGCGAGCACCGGGTGGCGGTCCTCGAACCGGTCCAGGGCGCGGAGCACGTCCGCGGTCTCACCGGACTGGCTGATCGCGACGACCAGGGTGCCCGGACCGAGCACGGCCTGGTCGGCCTCGCTCGCGACGACGATGTCGGTCGGCACACCACCGATCCCGCGCAGTGCGGTCGCTATCACCTGGCCCGCGTTCAGCGACGTGCCGCAGGCGACGATCGCCAGCCGGTGGAAGCCGGCCAGGCCGAGGCCCACCCACATGCTGCCGTCGGCGGTGCGGCGGGTCACCCGGTCCAGGATCGTCGCGACGACGTCGGCCTGCTCGTCGATCTCCTTCGCCATGTGGTCGGTGTGGTCGCCGAGGTCGAGTGCTGCGGCGGCGAACGGGGACGGCGTGGGGAACGGCACGGGCACCGTGATGCCGTCGGACGACCAGGTCCAGGCCTCACCGAGCTCGACGACGTCGCCGTCGCGCAGCGCCACGAACGTCTCGCACCACTCGGCGATCGCGCCGATGTCGCTCGCCACGAAGTCACCGCGGCCGGAGCGGGCGACGACGAGCGGCGAACGGTCCGCCGCCACGACCATGCGGCCGTCCCGGGCGTCCAGGACCACGATCGCCCACGAGCCCTCGAGCTGCGCCGTCGCGATCTGCACCGCGAGCATCAGGTCCGGGTCGACCGCCAGCGCCCGCTCGACCAGGTGCGCGATGACCTCGGAGTCGACGTCGGACCGGAAGCGGTGGCCCTGCGCCTCGAGCGTCTGGCGCAGCCGGTCCGCGTTCTCGACGATGCCGTTGTGCACGATCGAGATCCGGCCGGTGCAGTCGGCGTGCGGGTGCGCGTTCGCCTCGCGCACGGCACCGTGCGTGGCCCAGCGGGTGTGGCCGATGCCGACGCCGGTGAGCGCGTCACCGGAACGTGCAGCGACGAGCGTGCGCAGGTCGCCGACGCGGGAGACCGAGCGGATCGTCTCGGTGCGGCCGACGGCCGTCCGGACGGCGATGCCGGCGGAGTCGTACCCGCGGTACTCGAGTCGTTCGAGTCCGTCGAGCAGGTAGGGGGTCGCGTCGTCAGACACGCGGGCCGCGATGATGCCGCACATCGGCTGTCCCTTCGGGGGAACGAGGGTGGGTGGAACGGGGAGGTGGGACTGGTGCGGCACCGACCGCCGTCGGGTCTGCCGCGCGTCCGGGGCCTCCCGGCCCGGGAACCGACGCCCGTCCTCGGATCAGGCGAGGACGGACGTCGGTGTCGTTGGGCCGAGGGGTTCGGGTACCGGACGGGGTACCGCGGGCTGGCCCCCGGGGGAGGGGCACGGCGGTCGGTGCAGGAGAAGCCTCACCCGCCGCCGACCACACGGCAACACCCGTCGGACGCTCTTGCGGTTCCCCGCGTGCGGGGGCACACCGCGCTGCGGTCGCGTGCGGACTCCCGCAACCGCGCGCAGACAGGAGGCCCGGTACCAGCTGGTACCGGGCCTCCCCTCCGTCCTGTGGTGCGTCTCCTACGTGAGGAGCGCGACCAGGTGCGATCGCGACCGCGCGCCGACCTTGCGGTAGATCTGCGTGAGCCGCAGCTCCACCGTGCGCTGCGACATGAACAGCGACGACGCGATCTCGCGGTTGCGGTAGCCCTCGGTGACCTTCTGCACCACCGCGCGCTCCTCGGCGGTCAGCGACGTGAGCACCGCCGATGCGTCGGGAGCGCTGCGCGGCGTCCCGGGGAAGGCCGGCGAGAGCACCGGTGCGGACCGGATCGACGACGAGCCCGTGCCGAACTGCGGCATCGCCGCAGCCGGCGCCGGGGTCACGAGCGGTCGACGCAGGCCGGCCGCCTCGTACGCCGCTGCGGCCGCCGCGCCGAGACGCGGCCGTTCCGCCGGGTTGCCGACCGCGGCCAGCGCCGCGAACGTGCGAGCCCGCTCGTACTGCGAGTCGTGCGGCTGGAACAGCTCCAGCGCACGGCGACGGGCCGGCTCGCGGGTGGTGTCGTCGGCGACGAGCGCGAGGCTCCGCGCCAGCACCAGGGCACCCCAGCGCCCGGGCCGGGCGTGGTGGTCCGCCGCCAGGCGGGCCGTGATCGTCCGCGCGTCGTCGATCCGTCCGAGCCGCACGTACGCCTCGACCAGGTCGCCGAGGTGCCGGAGCACCGCGGGGTTCCGGAGCGACCGACCGATGGCGTCGGCTGCCTCGAGCGCGGTGGCTGCCTCGTCGAGGCGGCCGTCGAGCAGCAGGATCTTGCCGCGGAGTGCGTGCAGCTTCGCCGTCGCACCCCAGAGCCGACTCGTCGAACGGTGCTCGAGGCATCGGTCCACGACGTCGAGCGCCTCGGCGGAACGGCCCTCGGCGAAGTGCCGCCACGCGACGGCGATCGCCCGGGAGGGCTCACGCAACCGCTCGGCGACGGACGAACCGGACTCCCACACGTCGATCGCGCGGAGCGCCTGCCGGAAGTTGCCGGAGCGCACCTCGTTCTCGGACGTCAGGTAGCGCGCCGCCTCGGTCCACACCGCCGCGGTCTCCGGCCCCCGGGCGAGCACGAGTGCGAACACCCGTCGCGCGCTCCGGTAGCGCTCGCTGATGCTCAGCGCGTGGGCGAGGAGCAGCAGGGCCGGGTCGGACATCGCCACGAGCTCCGACGTCGCGAGCCCGTCGTGCAGCTCGGTGTCGGGCGGCAGCACGCCGTCCACGGCGGCGATGAGCTCCCGCGCGGTCGTCGTGATCTCGAGGGTGTGCGCAGACGCCGACCCCTCGAGCGGTTCGATCCGGTGCAGCAGGTCCTTCGCCTGGTCGAGCTCCCACGCCTCGGCACGGAAGCAGGCCACCATGGCCATCAGCCCGGCGACGGCGTCCACCTCGGCCGGGTCGGTCGCGTCGACGGGGACGAGCAGCTCGTCCGCGTGCACGGCGTCACCGCTGAGGTACTCGGCCGAGTACTGCAGCCGGAGCCGGCGGACCTCGTTCGGCGTCGTCCGGAACGGACGGAGCGCCGCGAGGTACCGCGCGGCGAAGCCGAGGAGGCGCTTGCCGAGCATGGCCTCCGCGACCCCGAGGAGCGCGACGTGCTCGTCCTCGGTCCCGCCACCGATGTGCAGGGCACGTTCGGTCAGCGCGATCGCGGCGTGCACGTTGCCGTCCACGACGTACGACCGTGCGGCCTGGAGCAGCGCGACCACGTCGGGGACGTCGTCGACGAAGCTCCGGTGCCACGCGGCCGACCGCGGGTCGCTCTCCGCGCTCGCCGTCGCCAGCTCGGCGTGTGCCGCACGACGGTCACGGGCGGGCATCCGCCAGTAGAGCGCGGAACGGACCAGCGGGTGCCGGACGGTGACGCTCTGCCCACGGACGGTCGCGAGACCGGCCCCGACCAGGTCGTCCAGCTCGTCCCGGTCCCACGCCGTGGTCTTCGCGACGGGCACCAGGGCGAGCTTCGCGAGGACGTCCAGATCGCGTCCCGCGGCGGGCCCGAGTGCGAGCGCCGCGATGGCCTCGGTCGTCGGAGTGGGTCGGAGCGGGAGCACGATCGGCTCCGCGCCGGTGAGCTGCTCCCGGGTGAGCACCGCGAGCTGTTCGCGGAGCGCGCCGGGGTTGCCACCGGTCTCCTCGGCGAGGACGGCGAGGACGCCGTCGTTCGCCTCGGCCGGTGCCATGGCCCGGGCGAGGACCAGGGCCTCGTCCGAGGGCAGTGGTTCGATGCGCAGGGTCGGCAGGGCCGCGAGCGGCCCGTCCGACGGCACCGAGCGGACCGTCGCCACGACACGCAGGGCGGTGCCCGCGAGTCGTCCGGCGAGGAACGCGATGAGTTCCTGGCTCTCCGAGTCCATCCGGTCGAGGTCGTCGATGAGGACGAGCGTCGGCGGAAGGGTCAGGGCGTGCACGGCGTCGAGGAAGTCGTGCGCCGCCGCCAGCCCGGCCGTCACGGCGGCCGCGGTCCCGCCGGCCTGCAGCAGGTGGGCGATGTGTGCGGTCGCTCGAGGGTCGTCGAGCGCGGTGAACAGGGAGGTCACCCCGGCCAGTGGCCAGCGGGATTCACTCCCGTTGACACCGACCCGGACGACGGGGAGGGATACGCGGTTCGAGACCGCGTCGAGGACGCTGCTGCGTCCGGAACCAGGGTCGCCGACCACGACCATCGCGGACTCCCGTGGGAGCACTGCGAGGGTCGCGATCCGGTCGACCTCGAGACGTCGACCGGTGAGTGCCATGACTCACCGGCCTCCGGGTCCGGAGGCGGATGCTGCGAGGAGGGCGTCGGCGAACACGGGGGTCGCTGCGACGGGGCGCACGGAGGCGGACCGGACTGCTGCACGGCGGGTGACCGTGGCGGAGTGCGGACGAGCGGCGGCGACTGAGCGCGCGCCGGAACTGTCGTGGATTGGATGCGGTCGACGAGTGTGGGTGCACTCGGTTCCGCTCGGGAACGATGATGTCATCGTCTGTATCACCCCTCGGGTTAGGGTCTTCGGACGAACACGACCGGTCTGTTCCGCCGTCCGGATCTAGGGAATCCGAGAGCGTCACGTGACCTGCCGTCTGGAGCACGATAACTCAGGTACCGGCCCGCCGAGCGGACTCCGGCTCGCAGATGTCCAGAACGGTGCCCCCAGTACGGGGGGCCACGAGGGGGGTGTGGCACCCGCCCTCTGCACCCCGATTCGGGTCCGTCTGACGGAACCGGGGTACAGCTCTGTCCGGACCTCGTTCGTCGTCGCAGGTGTAGCCAGGACGGGATGTCCAACGCTGAACCGACCGACGCCCGCCTCGATGACCGCACCCGGTGGCGCGCCTTCGCCGTGTGCGTCGCGGTGGCAGCCCTGACGATCCTCGACCTGTCCAAGGTGAACGTCGGGCTGCCCTCGATCGAGCAGTCCCTCGGGGCCACCAGCTCGTCGCTCCAGCTCATCGTGGCGGGGTACGCGCTGGCGTTCGGCCTCGCCCTGGTGCCCGCGGGTCGGCTCGGGGACCTGAAGAGCCGGCGCGTCATGTTCATCGTGGGGCTCAGTGCGTTCACCGGATCGAGCCTGCTGTGCGCCGTCGCACCGAACATCGAGGTCCTGATCGTCACCCGGATCCTGCAGGGATTCGCCGCCGGGATCCAGATGCCCCAGGTCATCGGACTGGTGCAGCAGCTGTTCCGCGGACCGGAGCGGGGCCGCGCGTTCGGGCTGTTCGGGGCGATGATCGGCATCTCCACCGCCCTCGGGCCGACCATCGGCGGTGGCCTCATCGCGATCGGCGGCGAGGAGTCCGGCTGGCGGCTGCTGTTCTGGATGAACGTGCCCCTCGGGACCGCCGCACTGCTCTTCGCCGTCCGCCTGCTGCCGAAGGGTGCCCAGGGGAAGGCGCAGGACCGTGAACTGGACGTCGTCGGCATCCTGCTGCTCGGCGCGGCGATCATCACCCTGATGCTGCCGTTCGTGCTCACCAGCGGAGGGGGTGGTTCCGCGACCCGCTGGTTCTGGCTGGTCGGCTTCGCGGTGTTCCTCGTGCTGTTCGTGCTCTGGGAGCAGCGGTTCAAGCGGCAGGGCAAGTCGCCCGTGGTGCACTTCGAACTGTTCCGGCTGTCGTCGTACCGCAACGGGCTGTCGATCGTGGCCGTCTACTTCGCGGCGCTGCCGGCGTCGTTCCTCATGGTCACGCTGTACCTGCAGGAGGGCCTCGGGCTCTCGCCCCTGTTCGCCGGCATGGTGAGCATCCCCTTCGCCGCGACGAGTGCCGTCGGCTCGTACATCGGCGGACGGATCGTCGACCGGGTCGGGCGGGCGCTGGTCGTCGCCGGGCTCGGGATGGTCGTCGTCGGCTTCCTGCTGCTCATGGTCGCCGCCGTCGCCACCCCGCCGGAGGTCACCCCGTGGGCGATGGCGGGCGCGTTCCTGGTGGGCGGACTCGGTGGCGGGTTCGTGGTGTCGCCGAACCAGACCCTGACCCTGGCCGAGATCCCCGTCGAGCAGTCCGGGGTGGCGGGGTCGATGCAGCAGCTCGGGCAGCGTGTCGGCACCGCGATCGGCACCGCCGTCGCCACGAGCATCTTCTACGGGATCGTGCGGAGCGAGGCGGCGGGCTCGGGTTCCGGTGGCTCCGGCGCTCGTCTCGACGCGTACCACGACGCGTTCCGCAGCGGCACGACGTTCACGGTGTCGCTGATGGCGCTCGCACTGGTGCTGGCCGGCGCGGACCTGGTGGCGCGTCGGCGGGCGGCGCGGCGGTCGGACGGTGACGCCGAGCACCCTGGCACGGCTGCGGGGTCCGCGGAGCGCACCGAGGCGTCCGGATCCGCCGAGCGGGGCTGACCTGCCCGCCGACCGTGCCTAGGAGTCGCGGCGGATGACCTCGACGACGGCGTCGTGCACCAGGCCGTTCGATGCGAGCGCGCTGCCGTGCCACGGCCCGGGATCGCCGTCGAGCGAGGTGAAGCGGCCACCGGCCTCTTCGACGATGGGGACGAGGGCTGCGATGTCCCACGGCTTCAGGTCCGGTTCGCCGGCGACGTCGAGGACGCCCTCGGCCACCATCATGTACGACCACATGTCGCCGTAGGCCCGGGTGCGCCAGACCCGGCGCGACAGGTCGACGAGCGACTCGAGGCGGTCGTCGTCGTCCCACTGCTGGATGCTGTTGTAGCTCAGGCTCACGTCGGCGAGCTCGGACACCCCGGAGACCCGGAGCGGCCCGTCCAGCGAGAACGCGCCGGAACCCTCGGCCGCCCACCAGCGCTTGCCGAGGGCGGGAGCGCTGACGACGCCGAGCACCGGACGGCCGTCGACCGCGAGCGCGATGAGGGTCGCCCACACCGGCACGCCGCGCAGGTAGTTGGCGGTGCCGTCGATCGGGTCGACCACCCACTGGCGGTGTCCTTCGCTGACGGCCTCGGCCCCGGTGTCCGCCGTCGTCTCCTCGCCGAGGAACGCGTCGTCCGGTCGCTCGGCGGCGAGCCGCTCGCGCAGGGCCCGTTCGACGGCCTGGTCGGCGTCGGTGACGTGCGTGCTGTCGGCCTTCTTCGTCACGTGCAGGTCGGCGGCACGGAAGCGCTCGAGGCTGATCGCGTCGGCGGTGTCGGCGAGGGAGCGGGCGAAGTCCAGGTCGGCGCTGAGGTCCACGTCGCCCAACCTACCGTCGCTACGCGGCGACGACCTCTTCTTCCTCGAGCCGGGTGACCTCGCGCTCCCGGGCGATGCGGGTCCGGCGGGCGACGAGCCCGTGCACGACGACGCAGAGCAGGAGCGCGGCGGCCAGCCAGAGGGCGAGCACGAGCGACGACCGGCCGAGCGACGCGTCCGGGAAGTACTGCAGGTCCTGAGCGGCCTGCAGCCACGCGGCACCGCTCCAGAAGGTGTGCAAGGCGGCGAAGAACCCGGGCTGGAACGCCGGCTGGAAGATCCCGCCGGACGACGTGAAGTTCAGCATCACGAAGAGCATCGTGAGGATCGGGGTGGTCCACCGTCCGAGCACGGGGTGCAGCCCGACGCCGAGTGCGACGATGATCGAGTCGTAGAGCCAGGCGAACAGGAACACCTGCCAGTGGTGGGTGGTGATGACGCCGTAGATCGGTCCGGCGACGATCACGCCGATGCCGGCGACGACCCCCGCTGTGGCGAGCCCGATGACCGCGGTCCACACCGCACGGAGCTTCGTCGCAACCGAGGCCACGGCGATCGCGGACGCGTACCCGCCGACGCTCAGGGCCACGAGCAGGAAGAACAGCCCTTGGCCAGTGGTGTCCTGGTCGCCCGTGGGCACGACGTCGACGACCCGGAACGGCACGTGCTGGTCGTAGGCGATCGGCAGGAACACCTTCTGTGCGGCGCTCGCGGTGGTCTCCGACGCGGCGGTCGAGACGTAGAGCGTGGCACCCGTCGCCGTCGGCGCGTACACCGCGGCGAGGTCGCGATCGCGCACCTGCTGCTCGGCAGCCTTCGTCGAGGCGACGACGTGGGCGACGAGGGCGCCGTCGGACTGGTCGGTCACGGTCTGAGCGAACACCTGGGTGGCCGCGCCCTGGCCGACGATGCCGACCGGCAGTTCCTGCGGGGCCGGGGCGTGGAAGGCACCGAGGTAGGCCAGGCCCATGCCGGCGGCCAGGAACAGCGGCACGAGGATGTGCGAGGCGAACGTCCGCAGCACACGACCGAGGCCGGCGGGTCGCAAGACGCTGTCGGACCGCTGCGGCTTCGGGGCTCGTGGGGACTTGTGGGTGGGGGAGTGGTGCGCGTGCGACGTCGTCGTCGTGCTCGGGGACGGGGCGTCGACAGCGGGGGTCGGCGCAAAGTTGTACTTTGCAACTTCAGACACGACCGCAACTGTACAACCCCGCTGCGTGCTTGTCGACGCCGGCCCGGTGCCGAGGCACTGTCCGGTGCGAGGTTGCCCACTCCGTGCGAGGCGCGCGAGCCCGCACGGAGTGCACGACCTCGCACCGTTCAGGCGCCCCTCGCACGGTGCGAGGTCTGCACCGTGCGAGGGGCGCGGGAACCGGAGTGGTCACGACTCACCGCGCGCCGGCGCTCGAGCGGTCACGAACTGTCGGGTGCCGCCGCTCCAGCCGACAGTTCGTGGCCACTCGACGCACACACCGCGGGGTGTCGTGACCAGCCGCCGACCAGCCGCCGACAACCGCCGACGAGCGCCGACAACCACCCGGCCAGCACCGCCGGCGCGCTACTCGGAACCGGGGTCGGACGCACCCATGCCGGTCAGCAGCGCACGGAACGAGTCGAGCCGCTCGACACCGGTCGGCCCGAGCTCCCCGTCCTGCACCCGGTCGACGATCTCCCAGTCGTGCGCCTGCGCCAACGGGATGCCGTCCCGCGCGGGCCGCACCGGCACGGCGTGCGACGCGAACGCCCGGAAGACGTTCGCGGGGTCGACGTGCCCCAGGCCGAACGACCGCACACCCGGCGTGTCGATGATCCACCCGCCGTCGCGGACCTGCAGCGCGATCGACGACGACGACGTGTGCCGCCCCCGACCGGTCACCGAGTTCACGACCCCGATCGCCCGCGTCGAGCCGGTCAGGGCGTTCACCAGCGTCGACTTGCCGACGCCGGAGTGCCCGACGGTCACGGTCACCTTGTCGTCCAGGAGCTCGTGCAGCGCCTCGAACGGGACATCGTCCGATCGGCTCGTCACGATCCGCAGATCCAGGCACGCGAAGTGCGCCAGGAACGCAGCCGGGTCGGCGAGGTCGGTCTTCGTGATGCAGAGGATCGGGTCGAGGCCGGCGTCGAACGCGGCCACCAGGTACCGGTCGATCAGGCGGGTGCGCGGCTCGGGGTCGGCGGCGGCCACCACGATGAGCATCTGGTCGGCGTTCGCCACAATGACGCGCTCGACCTCGTCGGAGTCGTCGGCACTCCGTCGCAGCAGGGTGGTGCGTTCGGCGACCTTCACGATGCGCGCGAGCGAGCCCGGGTCGCCCGAGACGTCCCCGACGAGCGACACGTGGTCGCCCGTGACGACGGACTTCTTGCCGAGCTCGCGGGCCTTCGTCGCGGTGATGACGTGGTCGTCGATCAGCACGCCGAACCGCCCGCGGTCGACGTTCGTCACCCAGCCGACGGGGGCGTCGTCGTACGTCGGACGGGTCTTCGTGCGCGGTCGGTTGCCCTTCGGGTTCGGACGCACCCGGACGCTCGACTCGTCGTACTGCCCGTACGGCTCGTCCGCGTCGGAGTCGTCACCGTCGACGTCGTCCCACCAGCTCATGCGTCAGTCCCCACTCACCCGTGCAGCGGACACCGAGGACGCCACGAGCGCGGCCCACAGCTCCGGGAACTGCGGCAGTGTCTTCGCGGTCGACCCGATGTCGTCGACGGCGACGCCGTCGACGACGAGGCCCACGATCGCCCCCGCGGTCGCCATCCGGTGGTCGTCGTACGCGCCCCAGGCGCTGCCGTGGAGCGGCGCCGGCTCGATCCGCAGGCCGTCGTCGAGTTCGTGCACCGCGCCTCCAGACCGGTTGAGGTCCGCCGCCAGTGCGGCCAGACGGTCCGTCTCGTGCCCCCGCAGGTGACCGATGCCGGTGACCTCGCTCGGGCCGTCCGCCAGCGCGGCCAGCGCGACGAGCGCCGGGGCGAGTTCGCCGCCGCGGCTCAGGTCGAGTTCGAGACCCGGCAAGGAGGCCCCACCCCGGATCCCGACGCCGCCGTCGACGACCAGGTCGTCACCGTCACGGGCCACGCTCGCCCCCCACAGGGGCAGGAGCGTCTCGAGGTCGGCGCCGACCTGCGTCGTCTCGGTCGGCCAGGTGCGGATGCGGACCGTGCCGCCGGCGACGAGCGCGGCGACCGCGAACGGCGCCGCATTGGACAGGTCGGGCTCGATCACGACGTCACGCGCGCCGATCGGGCCCGGGTGCACGACCCACTCGCCGACCGACGGCTCGTCGACGCGGACGCCGCGGGCACGGAGCGCCGCGACGGTCATCTCGATGTGCGGCATGCTCGGCAGGCGCTCGCCGACGTGGGTGAGGTGCAGGCCCTCGTCGAAGCGGGGGGCCGACAGCAGCAGGCCGGAGACGAACTGCGAGGACGCCGACGCGTCGATCGTCAGGGCGCCACCGCGGACCGAGCCGGTACCGGTGAACGAGAACGGCATCGAGCCGCCGCCGTCGTCCGTGACGTCCACACCGAGGTCCACCAGTCCCTGCACGATGGCGTGCATCGGCCGCTTGCGGGCGTAGGGGTCGCCGTCGACCGTGACGGGCCCGACGGCCAGGGCGGCGAGCGGCGGCAGGAAGCGCATCACGGTGCCGGCCAGCCCGCAGTCCAGGCGGACGTCGCCGTTCATCGGGGCGGGCGTGATCCGGAGGTCTGGGCCGTAGGGGTTCGGGGCGGTGCCGGCCACCGGCTCGAGCTCTTCGATGCCGACGCCGAGCGCACGGAGGCCCGCGATCATCAGCGCCGAGTCACGGGAGTGCAGCGGGAGCCGGATCGTCGAGGGGCCGTCCGCGAGGGCCGCGAGCACGAGCTCCCGGTTCGTCAGCGACTTCGACCCGGGCAGCGCGACGTCACCGCGCAGCGGACCCCCTGCGACCGGGGCGATCCAGGGGTCGGCGGGCTGGGCCCCGCTGTGGGAATGCGTCGTGTCTGCCATCGGTTCACCAGGGTACTGAACGCACCGGGAGGATCAGTGGCGACAGCAACACTCGCACGAGAGCGGACCGGCACGGCAACCGTGCTGACCGCGGTGCCGACGACGCTCGGCACGCTCGGCCTAGACTTGGCGGCGATGACGACCGACGAACCGCAGGCAGCTCCGCACCACCTGGTCGACGAGACCGAGGTGCAGCTCGACGCCGTCGAAGAGGAACAGGAAACCCTCGACGACGCCGCAGACGAGCCGGTGGACGCGAAGACCGTCTCCGAGGCGGAGCTGCGGTCCCTGTTCGAGGACCAGGCCCTGCCCTTCATGGACCAGCTCTACGGTGCGGCCATGCGGATGACCCGCAACCCGGCCGACGCGTCGGACCTGGTGCAGGAGACCTTCGTCAAGGCCTTCGCCGCGTTCCGCCAGTTCAAGCAGGGCACGAACCTGAAGGCCTGGCTGTACCGGATCCTCACGAACACGTTCATCAACACGTACCGCAAGAACCAGCGGAACCCGTACCAGGGCACCATCGACGAGCTCGAGGACTGGCAGCTCGGCGGCGCGGAGAGCGTCACCCAGTCGATCTCCGCCCGGTCCGCCGAGGCCGACGCGATCGACCACCTGCCGTCATCCGCCGTGAAGGACGCTCTGCAGGCCATCCCGGAGGACTTCCGGATGGCCGTGTACTTCGCCGATGTCGAAGGCTTCTCGTACCAGGAGATCGCCGACATCATGAAGACCCCCGTGGGGACGGTCATGAGCCGCCTCCACCGTGGCCGCCGGCTCCTCCGTGGGCTCCTGGCGGACCACGCCCGTGAGACCGGCATCGTCCCGGACGCAGCGTCGACGGCGACGATGCGTGGACGGGGACGAGGCGCGGCACAGACGACGAAGGCAACCGCGGCCACGGGTCGCACCGGACGGAAGGACGCACGATGAGCGGCTGCGACTGCTCGAAGGCGAAGGCCGAGCTCGAGGAGTTCCTGCACGACGAGCTCCGCCACGAGGACGCCGCGGACATCCGCGAGCACATGGACGGCTGCGAGGACTGCCAGACCGAGCACCGCGTCGGCGTCGTGCTCATGGAGACCGTCCGTCGCGCCTGCAAGGAGACCGCTCCCGACCAGCTGCGCAGCGAGATCCTCGCGCGCATCCGGGTGGAGCAGGCGACGCACTGACGACACGCCGGGCTGGGCTTCGCTGGGCTGGGCTGGGCTTCGCTGGGCTGCGACCTGGCCCGGTCCGGTGTCAGCGCCCGGCCTGGAACGCCTGCGCGACCTCAGCTGCGTCGAGGACGCTGTCGTGCACCCGGACGGTGTCCACGTCACCGGTGAAGGCGTAACCCGCTGCACCGGGCCAACCGGACAGCGTCTGCCGCCCGGCCCGCCAGTGTCCGGGGTACTGCCGCAGCGTGACGGCGTCGGATCGACTGCCCTGCAGTGAACCGTCGACCCAGAGCGTCATCGACCGTGCCTCGAAGGTGGCCACCACGTGGTGCCAGGCGCCGTCGTTCACGGGCGCGGCGGACCCGATGGTGAACTTGAACTGCGAACCGGAGCCCTCGACCCCGAAGCGCAGGACTCCGTCGGCGCCGATGTACAGGTGCCGGTCGCGGTAGGTCGATGCCGCTGATCGGTCCGAGCCGAAGCCGAAGACCCGACCACCGTCGGTGTCGTCGGTCCGGAACCAGGTCTCGATCGTGAAGGTGTTCGGCGCGTCGACCGCGGTGTCCGTGACCGCCCACCCTTCGGCGCCGTCCTCGGTCCAGAACGTCGCGTAGGGGTTCGTCGCGCAGTCCGCGTCGACCCGGGCGGCAGCGGCGGGCGTGAAGGCGCCGTCGGCCCCGGACCCGCTCGAGTCGACGACCTGCGGACCGTTCTTCTCGGCGAAGTCCCACGCCAGTGACGTGCCGGGTGCCGGCTGGTGGAAGCACCCGAAGCCGCCGGTGCCGAGGGCCGAGGCGGTCCCGGTCGAGCCGCTGAACCCGGCGCCCGCGCCCGCGCCAGCGCCGGCTCCAGCGAGCAGGGTGAGGGTGATGGCCGCTGCCGTGAACACCGCGACCGGCGCGGTGGTCGACGTCGGGGTGGTGACGGTCGCGGTCCGGGGCTCCGCGACCACGGGCGAGTGGAGATCGCGTCGAGGCGTGCCGCAGGTGCGGCAGGGGCGACCGGCGACGACGTCCCGATCAGCACGCCCGGCGACGACGAGCACGGCCGTGACGACGCCGGCCAGCAGCAGGGCGGTCCAGTCGCCCCCGCGGATCCAGACGCCCGGCAGCCCGATCCACGGGAACCGCAGCACCCCGACTCCGAGGACCGCCGCGGGTTCGACGGCCGTGCGGTCGGCCGTCGGGTTCGCGTCCCCGCGCAGACGCAGGCCCCCGTCCGGTTCGATGCGCTCGAGCCGGTGCAGACGGAGTCGATCCCGGTGGTCGGGGTCCTCGACGAGCAGCACCCGTCCGGCCTCGAGGTCGTCCGGGTCGACGGGCATCGCGGCGACGACGTCCCCGGTGCGGATCCCGGGGGCCATCGAGTCGGAGACGACCGTCGTGACGTGCCACCCGAACGCCGCGGGGAGCGACGCCCACAGTGCGAGCAGCAGCACCGACCAGAGGACCGTCCGTGCCGAGACCGCGAGGAGCAGCCGGGGCAGGTCGCCGACGCAGCGGACGTGACGGCGGGTGGCGACGTTCGGCATCGGCTGCTCCTCGGGTCGGGCGGGACGCTCGCCGACCTCAGGGCGTCCGAGTCCTTCGGCACCGGCGTCGACGCATGGAAGCCCACGACGGGCACGGCGAGCACGACCTACCGGTTCAGCTACGACCTGAG
>NZ_QKTB01000007.1:89230-139518 GCF_003234405.1 Curtobacterium sp. MCLR17_045 | reverse complement strand
GATCCCCTCCCCACCCCGCCCGACCACCCCACGAACACCTGCACCACCGCGCGATCAGCGCCATTGCGAAGGAGCAAGCACATGTCCGCAGACTCGAGTCCGCGCCTCATCAGCGCACAGCTCGTCGGCCTCGACGAGGACCTCGGCGCCACGTCGACCGACGTCATCCGGGTGCTCGCCGATCGCGTCGCCGCGACCGGTCGCGCCGCCGACGGCGCGACGCTCGCCGACGACGCCATCAAGCGCGAGGCGAGCGTCGGAACGGGCGTCCCCGGCGGCATCGCCATCCCGCACGCCCGGTCGGCGTCGGTGTCCGAACCGACGCTGGCGTTCTCGCGCCTGGCCCGGAAGGTGCCGTTCGGCGCCCCGGACGGCGACGCCGACATCGTCTTCATGATCGCCGTGCCCGAGGGGGCGGACAAGGACCACCTGACGGTCCTCTCGACCCTGGCCCGTGCGCTCATCCGCGAGGACTTCACCGCCGCGCTCCGTGCCGCGACCACCCCCGACGAGATCGTCCGGCTCGTCGACAACGAGGTGAGCGGTGAAGTGGCCGAGGCCGGCGTCGGGAAGGCGAGCGGTGCCTCCGAACCGGCCACCGCACCGGAGGCGGGCCGCAAGGTCTTCGTCGGCGTCACCGCCTGCCCGACCGGCATCGCGCACACCTACATGGCGGCCGACGCCCTCGTCGCCGCCGCCCAGCGTGCCGGTGCCGAGATGCACATCGAGACGCAGGGGTCCTCGCAGGTCGAACCCCTCGACCCGGCCCTCATCGCCCGTGCCGACGCCGTCGTGTTCGCGGTCGACGTCGACGTCCGCGACCGCGGTCGGTTCGCCGGCAAGCCGCTCGTGTCCGGACCCGTCAAGCGCGGTGTCGACGAGCCCGACAAGATGATCGCCGAGGCCATCCGCGCCTCGGAGGACCCGCACGCCGCACGCGTGCAGGGCGGTGCCGCCGTCGAGGGCGAGTCCACCGCCAAGAACGAGCACTTCGGCCAGTCGCTCAAGCGCTGGCTCCTCACCGGCGTCAGCTACATGATCCCGTTCGTGGCCGGCGGCGGGCTGCTCATCGCGCTCGGCTTCCTGCTCTCCGGGTACGGCATCGCGCTGACCCACGGTGACTCGGGCCAGAACAACGCCGTCTTCACGCTCACCAACTACACCCTGCTGAACCTGCCGCCGGAGGGCCTCGGCTACTACCTCGGCGCCGCCGCGTTCCAGATCGGGTCCGTGTCGCTCGGGTTCCTGGTCGCAGCACTCGCCGGGTACATCGCCTACGCCATCGCCGACCGTCCCGGCATCGCACCGGGCTTCGTGGCCGGGTCGATCGCCGTGTTCATGAACGCCGGGTTCCTCGGTGGTCTGGTCGGTGGCCTCATCGCCGGTGCCGCCGCCTACTGGATCGGGCGCATCCCGACCTGGCGCTGGCTGCGTGGTCTGATGCCGGTCGTGATCATCCCGCTGTTCGCGTCGATCATCGCCTCGGGCCTCATGCTCCTGGTGCTCGGTGGCCCGATCGCCTGGGTCATGACCGAGCTCACCGCCTGGCTCAACTCCCTGTCGGGTGCCTCGGCCGTCCTGCTCGGGATCATCCTCGGCCTGATGATGGCGTTCGACCTCGGTGGTCCGGTGAACAAGGTGGCGTACGCGTTCGCCGTCGCCGGGCTCGGTGCCGGGACCGCCACGAACGTGGTGCCGTTCGAGATCATGGCCGCCGTCATGGCGGCCGGCATGGTGCCGCCGCTCGCACTCGCGCTCGCCTCGACCGTGCTCTACCGCAAGGGCTTCACGAAGCCGGAGCGCGAGAACGGCAAGGCCGCGTGGCTGCTCGGTGCGTCCTTCATCTCCGAGGGTGCGATCCCGTTCGCCGCAGCCGACCCGCTGCGCGTCATCCCGGCGTCGATGGTCGGTGCCGCGATCACGGGTGCGATCTCGATGGCTGCCGGCGTGACCTCGCGAGCGCCGCACGGCGGGATCTTCGTCTTCTTCGCGATCGGTGACGTCCTGATGTTCGTCGTCGCGATCCTGGCGGGGACCGTGGTGTCCGCGCTGGTGCTCGTCGCCCTGAAGAAGTGGGTCCGTCGTCCGGTTGCGTCGCGGGCCGGACGTGCGCCGGTCAGGCGGCCATCGCGAGTGCCGACGGGTCGATCTGGCCGGGGACGCACTCGTCGACGTCGCACGGCGCGATCGGCGCGACCGAGGTGTGGGTGATCTTCGGGTGCACGGGACGGCGTTCGGTCTCGCCGCGTCCGATGAGGTCCTCGTGGAGCTTCTCGCCCGCCCGCAGGCCCGTGAACACGATGTCGGACGGGCTCCCCGTCGCCTGGAGCATGCGCCGTGCGATGTCGAGGATCCGGACCGGTGCACCCATGTCGAGCACGAGGACCTCGCCGGGGTGGGCGATCGCAGCCGACTGGATCACGAGGTGGCACGCTTCGGGGATGGACATGAAGTAGCGGGTGGCGTCGGGGTGGGTGACGGTGAGGGGCCGTCCGGCACGGATCAGCTCCGCGAAGAGCGGGAGCATCGAGCCGCGGCTGCCGAGGACGTTGCCGAACCGGACCGACACGTAGTCGTGGCCCGTGTCGGCGGCGGTCCAGGCGGTCAACCGCTCGGCGATGCGCTTGGTCGATCCGAGTACGCTCGTCGGGTTCGCGGCCTTGTCGGTCGAGATGTTCACGAGTGTCCCCACGCCCGCGGCAGCAGCGGCGCGGAGGACGTTCAGGGTGCCGAGGACGTTCGTCTTCCAGCCTTCGTCCGGGTACTGCTCGAGCATCGGCAGGTGCTTCAGCGCCGCGGCGTGGAAGACGACGTCGGGCCGGCGGGTCAGCATGATGTCGCGGATGGCGTCGGCGTCGCGGATGTCGGCGAGGACGACGTTCTTCGTGTCGAGGAGCCCGTGACCGTCCACGGAGACCTGCACCTGCTGCAGGGCGGTCTCGTCACGGTCGAGCATGATGATCTCCGCCGGCTCGAACCGGACGAGCTGTCGGCAGAGTTCGCTGCCGATCGAGCCGCCGGCGCCCGTGATCAGCACCGACCGGCCCCGGACGAAGTCGACGGTGATCTCGAGCTCGGCCTCGGGCTGTCGATCCCCGATCAGTGCGTCGATGTCGAGCCCGTCGAGGCCGGGGATGCTGCGCTGTGGCATGGGGGTCTCCTCCGTGAAGTCCTCCCCAGTGTGAACCTCTCACATGTGAAATGTCAATTGGTCAGTCGGCGATGTTCGCCGTCACCGCGTCGATGTACGCCGCACGCTCCTCGCGCGAGTGCGGGCGCCCCGGCACGCCCGGCCGCTGCTCCCACGGGAACGGCCCGGCCTCGTGCCGGTACTCGATGCCCATGGCCTCGAGCCGGGCGGTGTGCTCGGCCAGGCGTCCGCGGAACTCGGCGAGGTCGCGCGGCCCGGTGACGTCGGCCGACCACAGTGCCTCGGCGAGGGCGGCGACGCGGGGGAAGAGCTGGTAGTCGAGCCGACGGGCGGTGTCGACGTGCTCCGTCCACATGTTGCCCTGGCCGCCGATGACGTGGACGCGCTCGTCGTCGGTGAGCCCCGACGGCACCGGGTCGAAGGCGAAGACGTCGTCGACGGTGAGCACGATCGACACCGGGATCGGCTCGGTCGGCAGGTCGCTCTGGCGGTAGTCGAGGTACACCTGGTCGTCCGGCGACGAGATGACGTCGTGCCCGCGGCGGGCGGCGGTCCGTGCGCCGGTCAGCCCGCGCCAGGAGACCACGGTCGCCGAGGGGTCGAGCGTGCCGCCCTCGAGGATCTCGTCCCACCCGAACGCCCGCCGGCCGTGCGACTCGACGTGTGCGGCGAGCTGCCCGATGATCCAGGCCTGCAGCTGTTCCTCGTCCTGCAGCCCGAGCTCGCGGATGCGCTCCTGGGTGCGGGGGTCGGTCTCCCACTGCACCTTCGGGCACTCGTCGCCGCCGATGCCGATGTAGCCGGAGGGGAAGAGTGCGATGACCTCGTCCAGGACGTCCTTGAAGAAGTCGATCGTGGCGTCCTCGGCGTTCAGGACGTCGTCGGCGATGCCCCACTCCGTCCACACCTCGACCGCTTCGCCCGTGACGCCGAGCGACGGGTAGGCCGCCAGCGCCGCGCGGACGTGCCCGGGGGTCTCGATCTCGGGGACGACGGTGACGAACCGGTCGGCCGCGTAGGCCACGATCTCGCGGACGTCGTCCTGCGTGTAGTACCCGCCGTGCGGGCGGCCGTCGAACCCGGCGACGACGAGTGTGCCGTCCGGCCCGGGGACGTGCGCGCCGACCTGGGACTCCCGACGCCAGGACCCGACCTCGGTCAGGCGCGGGTACTTCCGGATCTCGATGCGCCACCCCTGGTCCTCGGTGAGGTGGAAGTGCAGGCGGTTGATCCGGTGCGCGGCGAGTTGGTCGACCACCCGCATGACCTCGTGCTTCGTCCGGAAGTGCCGGGCGACGTCGAGCATCACGCCGCGCCAGGCGAAGGCGGGGGCGTCCTCGACGACCACGGCGGGGACGGACCACGGACCGGTCGCGACCCGGCCGCGGCGGTACACGTCCGGGGGCAGCAGCTGCAGCAGGGCCTGCACACCGTAGAAGACCCCGGCGGGCGAGCCGCCGACGACGTCGACGCCGTCCGGCGTCACCGTGAGGCGGAACGACTCCGCCCGGTCGCCCTCCGGCGTCGTCGGGCCCGCGGGCAGGGACGGGTCGTCGGCGACGCGCAGCGCGATCGTGCCGGTCCCCGGTGCCGTGTCGTCGAGGGCGTCCCGCACCGGCAGCCCGGTCGATCCCCGCAGGGTCTGCTGCAGGTACAGTCGGACGGACTCGCTCGCCGGGTCGGCGGCGATCCGGGTCGACGGGGTGATCGCGAAGGCCCCGACACCGGGAGCGGTGCGGCGCGGTCGTGGGACGAGCATGTCGGAGCCACCATTCCTCAATGATCTTTCGTAATGTGGAGGCTATGACCGTGGAGCAGACCGTGTCAACGACCCCCGGTGTCGTGGGGACGACCCCTGGCGTCCTGCGGCAGATGAACTCGCGGGCGATCCTCGACGAGCTCCTGCGCGACGACGTCTCCCGCACGGTCACCGAGCTCGGGCGCACGGTCGGACTCTCCCGCCCCACGGTCGAGGCGGCGCTCGCCGACCTGGTCGACGAGGGCTGGGTGACCGAGGCCGAGGCGATCGCCACCCCGAACAAGGCCGGTCGTCGCGCCAAGCGCTTCGCCGCGGACGCGTCGGCCGGCTCCGTGCTCGGGGTGGACCTCGGCCTGCACGGGATCGTCGGCGTGCGCGCGGACCTGCGCGGCGTCACGCTCGCCCGCGTCGAGGAGCGCTACACCGACCTCGCCGACGCCGAACAGGCCTGGTCGAGCGTGCAGGACGTCGTCCGTCGGCTGACGGCGCCCGTCGGTGGCACGGTCGGTGGCTCCGCCGGTGGTGCGCCGGTGCTCGGTGCCACGTTCGGGGTCCCGGCGGTCGTCGACCGCGACGGCGCGATCGACTACACGGTCGCGGTGCCGGAGTGGGTCGAGCGGCGGGTGCCCGGCCGGATCCAGGACCTCTTCCCCGGGGTCGCCACCTTCTTCGACAACGACGCCAAGCTGGCGGCCACGGCCGAGGCGCGGTGGGGGCGGTTCCACGGCGTCCGGGATGCCCTGTACCTGGTCATGGGTCGGCAGATCGGTGCCGCCCTGGTGGTCGACGGCTCGTTGGCGCGCGGTGCGCGCGGTGCGGCCGGCGAGATGGGCGGCATCGCCTCGACCGGCTGGCCCGCCGCGCCCGCCCGCCTGGAGGCCCGGATCCCGTCCGGCACGGACCTCGAATCCGTCTTCGCGGCGGCGGCCCAGGGCTCGGTGTCGGCAGTCGAGACCGTCCGTGCGTTCGCGGCCGACGTGGCACCCGGCGTCGTGCAGCTCGTGACGACGATCGACCCCGAGGTCGTCGTCGTCGGTGGTGAGGTCCTGCCGGCTGCCGAGGTGTTCTGCGCCGCGCTCGACGAGATCGTCACGCCGCAGCTCCGGCACCCGGTGGCCTTCGCCCCGTCGACCGTCGGTCGCGACGCCGTCGCCCGGGGTGCCCTCGCCCGGTCGCTCGCGCACGTCCGCTCCGCCCACATGGGACTCGGCTGACACCCAGGGAGCGTGCCGGGTCCTGACAGGGCGTTCAGGGATGCTGGGGGCATGACGACTGCCGTGACCACCCGTGCCATGACCGTCGCCAGTGGCGACTCCACCGCCCCGTCGGACCTCGGCGGGCTCTCCGGGCTCGTGCTGCAGCTGATCGACGCGCTGGGGGAGTGGGGCGTCGGGCTGATGCTCTTCGTCGAGACGGTGTTCCCGCCCATCCCGTCCGAGGTCATCCTGCCGCTGGCCGGGTTCCTCGCGGGTGCCGGCCAGATGAACCTCGTGCTGGTCCTGGTGCTGGCGACGATCGGTTCGTACCTCGGGGCCCTGGTGCTGTACTGGCTCGGCGCGAAGATCGGGTTCGAACGCACCACGCGGTGGTTCGGCAAGCTGCCCCTCGTCGACGAGGACGACTTCCGCAAGGCGGCCGGCTGGTTCCACCGGCACGGCAAGAGCGCGGTGTTCTTCGGCCGGTTCGTCCCGATCGTCCGCAGCCTCATCTCGCTGCCGGCCGGCGCCGACCGCATGCACCTCGGCACGTTCTCGGTGTTCACGATCATCGCGAGCGGCATCTGGAACAGTGCACTCGTGCTGCTCGGTGCCGCGTTCGGGTCGCAGTACGACCAGGTCGAGGCGTACACCGAGTGGATCGACCGCGTGCTCTACGTCGCGATCGCCGTGGTCGTGGTGACCTTCGTCGTGCGCCGGATCCGCCGTGTCCGCGCCGAGCGGCGTACGGGCGGCCCCGACGACGACCACGACGACGCCGGCAGCCCTGCCGTGGGCGGTGCCCGGGGTCGTCGTCGCGCCGAGCCCGCCCGCGACTGAGCCTCAGGCCTTCGTCAGCGCCGACTCCTTGTGGGCGGCCTGCTTGCCGCTCTTCTCCGACTCGACGATCCAGTACGGGTCGTCGTCGGTCGGCGTGAAGTGCTGCCCGTCGAACTCGAAGTCGCTCGTCCGCTTCCGCACGAGCGTGCCGGTCGTCCTGCCCTGCGAGGTGTTCCAGTGCACCTCGTCACCCTTCGACAACGCCATGCTGTCCTCCTTGCGCGATTCCTCGTCCTGGTGGAGGTCGGACTGTACCCCGTCGATCCCCGGGAACTCAGGGAAGTACGGCGATCACGATGTCGTAACGGCCATGCGGATCGAGACTCGGACGCGTACCGTTTCCCATGAGCCCACACGCCGGCAGGCGCCGCGGAACCACGGGCTCCGGACGGGACGACGGACACCATGACCCTGCTGGACAGCGCGCGGGCGGACACCGTCCTCTCTGCGCGGTACCGGCTCGTGAAGCTCATCGGCACCGGCGGCATGGGATCCGTCTACGAAGCCCGTGACGAGCACACGTACCGGGCCGTGGCCGTGAAGCTCTTCGCGACCCCGGACAAGATGACCACCGCCGACCGTGTCCGCCAGGAGCGCGAGATCCGGCTGCTCAGCATGCTCTCCCACCCGGGCCTCATCCCGCTGTACGACGCCGGCACCCACGAGTTCGAGGACGGCCCGCACCGGTTCATCGTGATGGAGCTCATCGCCGACACGACCCTCCTCCGCCGGCTGTCCGAGGGTGCCCTGCACAACTACGAGGTGGCCGACCTCGGTGCGCAGCTCGCCGACGCCCTGGCCTACGTGCACTCCCGCGGCATCGTCCACCGCGACGTCAAGCCCGCCAACATCCTGATCAGCGACGAGGGTTCGTCCGGGTTCGCGCGCACCGTCAAGCTCACCGACTTCGGCGTCGCCCACTTCGTCGACGGCTCCCGCCTGACGAACGACGGCACGGTCATCGGCACCGCCGCCTACCTCAGCCCGGAGCAGGTCGCCGGCGAACCGATCAGCTTCGCCACCGACGTGTACTCGCTCGGGCTCGTCCTGCTCGAGGCGCTGACCGGCAAGCAGGAGTACTCGGGCACCCTCATCGAGGCCGCCCTCGCCCGGCTCCGCCGCGACCCCGAGGTCCCGGACGACGTCGCCGACGAGTGGCGCGAGCTGCTCAGCCGGATGACCGCCCGCGACCCGGAGCGCCGGCCCACCGCGGTCGCCATCGCCAACGCGCTGCGCGGCGGCTCCACCCAGATCACCGGCCCGGTGCCGCTCGGCCCGGAACGCGTGAAGCACCAGCGGGACCACCGCATGCACCGCGCCGCGCACCGGCACGCCAGGCGCGGCACGTTCTCGGCGGTGCGTCGCTGGCGGCGGCGGAACGTCCTGGTCGGGTCCTTCGCGGCCTTCGGCGTCACCGCGGCGTGCGTGGCCGCCTACGTCGCGGGCGCCCTGCACTGACCCCTCCGGCGGCTCCGTGCTCCGGGTACCGGAGCACCCTGGCAGGATGGACAGCATGACCGACCAGCGCTGGATCAAGATCTGTGGCCTGTCGACGCCCGACACCGTGGACGCCGCCGTCGACGCGGGTGCCGACGCCGTCGGGTTCGTCTTCGCGGCGGGCAGCCCCCGGACCGTCACCGCCGACCTGGCGAAGGAACTCGTCGAGCGGGTGCCGGACGGCATCGACGCCGTCGGGGTCTTCCGCGACCAGAAGATCGACGAGATCGTCGGCATCGCCTCCGAGGTCGGGCTCACGACGCTGCAGCTGCACGGTGGCGAGTCGGCGTCCGACTTCGCCCGCGCGCGCGACGCCGGCTTCTTCACCATCCGGGCCATCGGGGCCGAGGACTACCTGCGCGAGACGCCCGAGCAGCGCGCCGCGTTCGACCACGACCTGCTGCTGCTCGACGCCGCCGTGCCCGGCAGCGGTCGCCTGATCGACCCGGCCACGATCGAGGGCGTGGACGAGGCCTGGATCCTCGCCGGCGGGCTGACCCCGGCCAACGTGGTCGCCGCGGTCGAGGCGCTCGACCCCGACGGCGTCGACGTGTCGAGCGGTGTCGAGTCGGAGCGTGGCGTCAAGGACCCCGCCAAGATCCGCGCCTTCGTCGAGGCCGTCCGCAGCCTGGGCTGAGCGCCCGGCCGCGTCGGTCGCGTTCGCGGCTCTGGACGCGACCGCGGACGGACAGGAGGCGCGGTGCGGGCCCGCCACGGGCCTCCCGTCCGCCGCGCGGTCAGCGCAGGGTGGGGATGAGCTCCGTCAGGAACGCGTCCGTGTCCTCCCAGCCCTGCACCGCGTGGCAGGGGACCCCGAGCGCCTTCACCGGGTAGTCGTTGCCCTCGGGGTCGAGCCGGTCGCCCACGAAGAGCATGTCGTCGAGTGCGATGCCGGTGATCTCGGCCAGACGCTGCATGCCGTAGGCCTTGTCGATGCCCTTGCGGGTGATGTCGATGCTGGTGGAGCCGCCCGAGCGGACCTCGAGGTCGGGCAGGTCCTGCTGCACCAGACGGCGCAGGTGGTCCTTCTTCTCGCCGGTCGGGTCCCACTGCTTCTTGACGTCCACCGGGGCGGACTGGCCGAGGGCGGAGAACGTGATCTGCGACCCGCGGTCCTCGAGGATGGCGCCCCAGGTCTCCGACTCCCAGTACCCGGCTTCCTTCGCACGGGCCTCGACCGCGGCGAGGGCGCGGTCCTTCTGCTCGTCGGTGAGGTCCTCGGCGTACTGCAGCGCCCAGTCCTGGTCCTCCCAGCGGTAGTACCGGGTGCCGCAGGTGGGCAGGAGGTGCAGGGCGTCGAGCGTCAGGCCGTCGCGCTGCCGGAGCGGGGTGACCAGCTGCTGCTCGAACTGGGTGAAGTTGCCGCCGGAGATGACCGCGACCGGCACGACCTCGAGCAGGGACGCGAAGGTCTCGAGCATGCGGGGGTCGAGGGAGGACTTCGACGGGGCGAGCGTGTCGTCCAGGTCGAAGGCGACGAGGCGGGGCGTGGTCATGCCCCCGATCCTGCCAGAGCCCGCCGACCACCCGCAGGGTGCGACCATCCGGGCACCCCGGTGCTGCGCGAAGTCTGCGGGGTCACGCGCGGTGCGTGGCGGGGACCCGGTCGCGCGCGTAGGTGATGTCCGTGTAGCCGTGCGGGGCCGGGTTGCCGTCCTCGTCGAGGTTCACGAACACGACCTCGTCGATCGTCAGGATGCTGCGGTGCGTGAAGAGGTTGCGCGCCTCGGCCCGCATGGTCAGCGACGTGCGGCCGAACCGGGTGGCGACGAGGCCGATCTCGACGATGTCGCCCTCCTTCGCCGAGGACAGGAAGTTGATCTCCGACATGTACTTCGTGACGACCTTGCCGTTGCCGAGCTGGATGATCGCGTAGACCGCGGCTTCCTCGTCGATCCAGCGGAGCAGGCTGCCGCCGAACAGGGTGCCGTTGGCGTTGAGGTCTTCCGGTCGCACCCACTTCCGGGTGTAGAAGTTCATCTCCGGCGGGGCGTCGTCCTGGTGCTGATCCATGTCACGTCATGGTACGCCGACGGCCGCGCCCCCGCAGGGACGCGGCCGTCGTGGCGATCGCGGGCGGCGGTGCCGCCGGAGCTCACTCCTTGACGAGGACGACCTCGTCGAGGGGGATGCGGGTGCGCGGGGCGACCTCGCGCTCGGCGGCCTTGTCGTCGAGCTGCGACGGGTGCGCGACGGTGCCGACGGCCGTGACGGTGTACGGCAGGAAGCGCTCGGGCAGGTCGAACGCGGCACGGAGCCCGGCGGCGTCGATGCCCGCCATCTGGTGCACGTGCAGGCCCTCGGCGTGCGCCTGCACGGTGAGGGCGGCGAGCGACTGGCCGAGGTCGTACTGCGCGAAGGGGCGCTCCTCGCCGTCGGCGGTCACGGTCTCGAGCACGCCGACGACGAGGGCGCTGGCGCGGAAGGCCCAGGCGGCGTTGAAGCCGAGCAGGTTCTCGTTGATCTTCCGGAACGTCTCGGTGCCGCGGCGGCCGGCGATGAAGCGGCGGGGCTGGAAGTTCATGGCCGAGGGTGCCCAGCGAGCGGCCTCGAGGACGGCGTCGAGCTGGTCGTCCGAGATCGTCGCGGTCTCGTCGTAGGAGCGGGGGCTCCAGCGCTCCTCGAGCAGCGGCACGAGCGGCTGGCTGGAGTCGGTGGACCGGGTGAGGGTGTCGGCGTTCGTCGAGGTCATGATGCGCTCAACGGTATTCGATGCGTACGCATTTCCGACCTGAGTGACGTCACATCCCCGCCGGCAGGTGCCAGGATGGACGGGATGGGTGGCGTGTTGACCGGCTTCGCGATCATCGGCGCGATCATCGCCGGTGGGTACGTCGTCGGACGCATCGGCCTGCTGGGCCCGCACGCGCAGTTCGTGATGAGTCGGCTCGCGTTCTTCGTGCTGATGCCGTGCCTGCTGTTCCACACCATCGCGACCGCCGACATCGCGTCGCTGCTGTCCTCGATGCTCTGGGTCTCGCTGCTGAGTGCCGCCGTGGTCGCCCTCGGTGCCGCCGCCGTGTTCCGCTTCGTGCTGCGCCGCCCCGTCACCACGACCACCGTCGGCGCCCTGGCGTCGAGCTACGTGAACGCGAACAACATCGGGCTGCCGGTGGCCGTGTACGTCCTCGGCCAGGCGACCGCGGTCGTGCCCGTGATCCTGCTGCAGCTCGTCGTGATGGCCCCGATCGCGTTGACGATCCTCGACGCGGCGACCGCGGGTGGCGGCGGATGGGGGCGGCGGCTCGCGGGGCCGTTCCGGAACCCGATCATCATCGCCTCGCTCGTCGGGCTGGTGTGCTCGGCGACCGGGATCACGCTGCCCGACCCGGTGCTCGAGCCGTTCTCGCTCGTCGGCGCGGCCGCGGTGCCCGTCGTGCTGCTGTCGTTCGGGATGAGCCTGCACGGTGCGACCCCGCTGCGGGACCCGGCGATCCGGACCGACGTCATCGTGGCGTCGTCGATCAAGCTCGTGGTGATGCCGGCCGTGGCGTTCGTGTTCGCCCGGTTCGTGTTCGGGCTCGGCGACCAGGAGGTCTTCGTGCTCACCACCCTCGGCGCCCTGCCGGCGGCGCAGAACGTCTTCAACTACGCGCAGCGGTACGGGGCCGCGGTCCCGGTCGCGCGCGACGTCGTGCTCATCTCGACGCTCGGTTCGGTGCCCGTGCTCGTCGCGATCGCCGCCCTGCTGCACCCGTAGCGCGCCCTGGACGCGCGACGCCGGCGTGTGGCCGCCCGGAAGACGCCGTCGTGTTGTCGAGACGCCTCGATGTCGCCGAGACGCCGCCGCATTCGGCGGCGTCTCGCGCTCTTGCGGGCGTCCTGCGGACACGCCGGCGTCTTCCGCGCCGTGGACGCGCCGCGGGGCGGACGGGAGGCCCGTGGCGGGGGTGCACCGGGCCTCCCGTCCGGCTGTGGTGGCGACCACCGCGGATGGTGAGCAGGAACGGTCGGGTGGCGGTCGCGGACCCGACCATTCCTGCTCACGAAGCGCGGACGGCACGCGCGTACCCTGGCGGGCACGCGGGGCGGACCGCCTCGTGACCGATGACCACGACGAGGAGACCGGCGATGGACACGATGGCGATGATGAAGAACATGTCGATGACGGACATGCCCATGGAGATGGACATGGACATGATGCAGGACACGATGATGGCGATGAACGCCGCGTCGATGGCGGCGACGATGTGCTCCGCGGCCGACATGCGGATGGGCGGCGAGATGGCCACCTGCGCCGCGATGTGCTCGAACACGGCGATGCTCGCCGACACCGGCATGCGGATGATGATGCGTCCGATGGGGATGGACACCGCCGCGATGCAGGCGATGCTCATGGCCGTCGTCGCGATGGGCACCGCGTGTGCCGCCGAGTGCCGCCAGCACCAGGACATGGACGAGTCGTGCCGCTACTGCGCCATGGCCTGCGACGAGATGGTGTCGAAGTGCCAGGCGATGCTCGACTCGATGGCGGCCTGACCCGCTCCGTGCGCGCTCCCCGACGCGTGCGCGCTACGCGACGCGTGCGGTGGTCTGTCGACCGCCGGCGCTGAGGATCTCTGCAACCGGGTGGTGGGCGACCGGCTCGCCGACCGACAGGACGCCGTCGGCGTCCGCCACCCGCAGCTGCGTGATGCTCCCGTCGAGGAACAGCACCACGGCGTCGGCTGCGCGGGTCTCGACGACGATGCCGTCGCGCCACGCACCGGGGGCCGCGGTCGCCATGAGGCGCTGGATGGGAAGGATCGTCGTGCGGGACATGGCTTCACCTGCTCTCGAAGGGGTTCGGTGCAGGAAACCTACGTCGGCGTGACGGACGGCTCAATCACGGCGGACGCCGGGCGTAACAGAGCCGGACGGACGCCGATCCCGGGCCGGGCCGGGCCGGGCCGGTGAGCCGACTCCGATCAGAAGATCATCGGGCGGTCGTCGTCGAGCGACGTGTCCAGGTCGAGGTCGACCACCACGGGGACGTGGTCGCTCGGGGCGTCGCCCTTGCGCTCGTTCCGGTGGATCGAGGCGTCGGTGACGACGTCCGCGAAGGCCTGCGAACCGAGGACGAAGTCGATGCGCATGCCCTCGTTGCGCGGGAACCGCAGCTGCTTGTAGTCCCAGTAGGTGTAGCCGTCGGGCACGATCGGGCGCACGACGTCCTGCAGGCCCCGCGCCTCGAACTCGCGGAACGCTGCCCGCTCGGGTTCGCTGACGTGGGTGGACCCCTCGAAGACCCGCATGTCCCAGACGTCCTGGTCGAGCGGTGCGACGTTCCAGTCGCCCATCAGCGCGAGCGGGGTCTCCGGCGACGCCTCGATCCACTCCGAGGTGCGGTCGGCCAGCTGGGCGAGCCAGTCGAGCTTGTACGTGTAGTGCGGATCGCCGAGCTCGCGGCCGTTCGGCACGTAGAGGCTCCAGAGCCGCACGCCGTCGACCGTGACGCCGATCGCGCGGGCCTCGACCGGCAGGTCCGGCCCCTCGTGGCCCTTCAGGAAGCCGGGCTGGCCGGGGAAGTCGCGGGTGACGTCCTCCATCGGCAGCCGGCTGGCGAACGCGACGCCGTTCCACTGGTTCAGGCCGTGCGCCTCGACGTGGTACCCCGCGGCCTCGAACTGCTCGACCGGGAACTGCTCCGGCTTGCACTTGATCTCCTGCATGCCGAGGACGTCGACGTCCTCACGCACCAGCCAGTCGACGATCCGACCCACTCGGGTGCGGACGGAGTTCACGTTCCAGGTCGCCACGCGCATGGAACAAGAACCTACCGGTGCCGACTGACGACGAGGTCGGCGAGACCAGCGGCATGGTCGGGCGGGACGTGCGCCGCCTGTGCGGCGTACGGCACGATGGTGTTCGCTGGAGGCCAGCAATCGACCGCACGGAGGCAGCAATGGCATCGACGACCAACCGCGTCGACGGGACCACGACCGGGGCCACGCTCGGGACCGGGGCCGGGAGCACCCAGCCCGCCGGCACCACCACGACGCAGGTCACCGCCAAGGGCAGGACCATCATCGACGACACGGTCGTCGCGAAGGTCGCGGGCATCGCCGCCCGCGACGTCCCCGGCGTCTTCGCGCTCGGCGGCAACGCCTCGCGGGCGTTCGGCGCCATCCGCGACGCCATCGGCTCGAGCGCGCTCGGCCAGGGCGTCCGCGTCGAGGTCGGTGAGACCCAGGTGGCCGTCGACCTGACCATCGTCGTGGACTACCCGACGCCGATGATGGAGGTCGCCTCCGCGGTCCGTGCCGCCGTCACGAACGCCGTCACCGAACTCGTCGGCCTCGAGGTCACCGAGGTCAACATCGCCATCAACGACGTGAACATCCCGGCGCTCAACGGCGTCGCGGACGAGCTCGACACCCGGGACGGTCGGGTCCGGTGAACGCCACCGTCGTCGGGATGGGCACCGGCGCCCTGCTCGCGATCGTCGCCGTGACGCTCGGGTTCTGGGCGTTCGTCGTCGTCGCCGTCTGCATGGCGGTCGGTGCACTGGTCGCCCGCATCGTCACGGGTGACGTCGACTTCCGGCGCCTGCTCGACGTGCTGCGCGGACGCCGGAGCTCGTCGTGAGCGACGCCGCCGTCGCCACGGCCGGCGACAGCGGCGTCCGGCTCCGCGGCTCCGACCGCATCGGTACGTCCGCGTTGGTGCACACCGCCCAGGCGGTCGCCGCCGAAGCGCTGCGCGTTGCCTTCCGGGAGGTCCGTGCCCGGGTCGCGGACGACGGCCGCGGCGCGCTGGCGGTCGAGATCACCGCCCCGCTCGCCCTGCCGGTGCTGGGCTCGCACGCACTCCCCGACGAACCCGTCGTCGCCGCGGCGCACCGGGCTCGCGGCACGATCGCCGAGCGCTTCCGGACCATCACAGGCCGACAGGTCGCCCGCGTGACCGTGACCTTCGCCTCGTCGGTCGTGGACACCCCGCGGAGGGTCCGGTGACCGCCGCGACAGCCGTCGACCCCGCCGGCGGCAACCCCGATCCGGTCGTCCCCGCCGGCCCGTCGCACGACGACCACCTCGCCACCCACCGCCGCCTGCTGCGCCGCGAGACCCACGTCTCCCGCTCCGGCGCAGTCGTCGTCGCGATGCTCATCGCCATGGTGCTCGCCGCCGCCGCGGTCTTCGCCGGCGCACTCGTCCTGCTCGACCAGAACGTGCTCGGTGTCGACCCCCGTGCCGTGATCGACGCCGCGCTCGCCGCGCCGGACGGCCTCGACACCACCATCGTGATCGGCATCGGCGCCGTCGTGGCCCTGATCGGCCTCGTGCTCCTGCTGCAGGGGATCCTGCCCCAGCGCCGTCCGCGGCACGTGATGTCGTCCGACCGGCTCGCAGTCGTCGTCGACGACGAGGTCCTGGCCTCCGCCGCGGCCCGAGCCGCGCGTTCCGCGACCCGTCTGGGCGCCGACGCCGCCGTGGGCACCGTCGGTCGCCGCACGGTCGACGTCGTGCTCCGTCCCGCAGCCGGGGCGGACGTCCCCGCGGTCGCCGCGACCGAGGCCGTCGAGCGGGAGTTCGCCGCGATCGACGCGCAGCCGACGCTGGCCGCGCGCGTCCGGGTGCAGCCGACGGGGCGGGTGGACGGATGAACGCCACGAACCGCGCGCTCGGCCGGACGGCGCTCGTCGTGCTCGGGCTCGTCCTGCTCGTCGCCGGGGTCGCCGCGATCCTGGTGCAGACCGCCCAGGGGGTGCCCCTCGTCGCATCGTGGTGGCGCGCGGTCGGTGATGCCCTCGCCGGACTCGGCACCGGGGCGTCGCGTGACGATTCGGTGTTCGCGTGGACCTGCGTGCTCGGCGGTGGCGTCGTGCTCGGCGTGCTCGCACTCGTGGTGCTGACGACGCTCGGCGGTGGCCGCGAGAGCACCGTCGTGGACAGCGACGGTTCGGCCGACGGCGTCGCCGGCTCCGTGCGCATCGAGTCCACGGCCGTGCAGCACGCGCTCTCCGCGGCCATCGGCGACATGCCCCAGGTCGGCTCGCTCGCCGTCGACGTCTACCGGGTCCGTGGTGGTCGGGCGATCCGGGTGCGGGTCCGTCCGCGCCGGGGTGCCGCGCCGCGGGAGATCACCGAACGGGTCGAGGCCGTCGTCGCCGACCTGGACGCCCTGCTCGGCGAACGCCTGCCCGTGCTGCTCGAGATCGCCCGTGGTGGGTCGGGGTCCTCCCGCCCGGACCGCGTGCACTGAGCGTCGCCGTGGTGCGCTCGATCGGCGGACTGCCCCGGCCGGGCGAGACCGTCCCGGTGCCGCGCGTGGTCACCGACGTCGCCCGAGGGCGTGAGGTCGCGCTCGTCTGGCACAACCAGATCGGCGGGACGACGTTCCGGATCGGACCGGACGCGCACGCCGAGGAGTTCGTGAAGGTGCTGCCGCGCGCCTACGGTTCGTGGATCAGTGGCGAGGCCGCGCGGCTGACGTGGGCGTCCCGGTACGCCCGGGTGCCCGAGGTGCTCGACCACGGCGCCGACGACGACGGCGTCTGGCTGCACACGCGTGCCGTGCCCGGCTGGAGCGCAGTCGACCCGCGCTGGCACGACGAACCCCGGACCGCGGTGGTCGCGGTGGGCGAGGGCCTGCGCGCGCTGCACGACACGTTGCCCGTCGACGACTGCCCGTTCACGTGGTCCACGGCGGACCGGCTCGATCGCGCGCGTGGGACGAGCGCCGACGTTGCCGCCGACGCCGAGCGAGGCTGCCCGGGCGGTCTCGGTCCGGAGCCGCCGACCGACCGGATCGTCGTCTGTCACGGCGACCCGTGCACGCCGAACACGCTCATCGGTGCGGACCGGCGGTGGAGCGGGCACGTCGACCTGGACGCGATGGGGGTTGCGGACCGCTGGGCCGACATCGCGGTGGCGACGATGGCCCTCGGCTGGAACTACGGACCCGGGTGGGAGCCGCTGTTCCACCGGGCGTACGGGCTGCCGGACGACCCGGAGCGCACCGCCTGGTACCGGGCGCTGTGGAACGCCGGCGACGACGGGATCGACGAGCCGGAGCCGGAACCGGGCACGTCGCCGGAGCCGGGGTCGATCGGCTAGAAGGCGACCCCGCGAGCGCCCATGAAGGGCACCGGGTCGGTGGTGGCGCCGTTGATGTGCACCTCGACGTGGCTGTGGCAGCCGGTCGACGCCCCGGTGGAGCCGACGAGCGCGATGAGCTGCCCCGCGGAGACCTGCTGGCCGGTGGCGACCCGGAAGCCGCCGTCGACGATGTGGCCGTACGCGGTCTGCACGCCGCCGCCGTGGTTGATGCGGACGTAGTTGCCGTAGCCGCCGTACCAGCCGACGTAGTCGACGGTGCCGGCCGAGGCCGCGACGATGGGCGTGTAGCAGCCGCTCGCCAGGTCGGTGCCCTCGTGCATGGTGACGACGCCGGTGATCGGGTGGACGCGGTACCCGTAGGGGCTGATGACGTAGCCGCTGGCCGGCCGGACCCAGCCGGTCCCGGAGCCCGCGCCGACGGAACCGCCGCCACCCGAGCCGCTGCTGCCGGTCGAGCCGCCGCCTGACGGAGCGCCCCCGCCGGAGTTCGCGGCGGCCTGTGCGGCGGCTGCTCGCTGCGCGGCGGCTGCGCGCTCTGCGGCTTCGCGTGCGGCCTTCTCCTCCGCCGCCTTGCGGACGCGCTCACCCTTGGCGAACTCGGCTTCGGTCCGGACGCGGCCGGAGGTCAGGGTCGCGAGCTGGGCGTCGAGTCGGGCCTTGTTCGACTGCTGCTCGTCGTAGGCGGCCTGCACGGCGTCGGACGCCGCCTGGGCTTCCTGCATGCGGTCTTCGGCTTCGGCAGCGAGGTCGCCCAGCGCTTCGGCGGCGCGGTCGGCCTGTGCCTCGAGCGAGCTGGCGACGGCGGCGTCGGCGCTCGCGGCGGCCTGCACGCGCTCGGCCTGCTCGGAGAGCTTGCTCAGCGCACCGAGGTTGTAGAGCAGATCACTGGCGTCTTCGCCCTGGGTGATCACCGAGGTGGTGACGTCGGCGCCACCGGAGCGGGACATCTGCGCGGCGAACTGCCCGGCCTGCGCGGCGCTCTGGTCGGCGACCTTCGCGTGGTCCTTGGCGTCGGCGCGGAGCTGCTGTTCCTTCTCGGCCGCCGTCTGGGCCTTGCGCTGTGCCTTGTAGAACACGTCGCCGAGCTTCTGCGCCTTCGCCTCGGCAGCATCGACCTTGGCGTCGAGTTCGCTGATGATGCCCCGGATCTCGGTGATCTGGCCCTGCTTCGCGGATTCCTTGCCGCGGGCGGACTTCACTTCGTCCCACGTGGGGTAGGTCACCGCCTGGGCGGCCGGAGCGTCGGCGATGACCGTGCCGACGAGGCCCGCGAGTGCCAGGCCGGTGACGGCGAGGCGCAGGCGCACGGGGACACGGTGGGCGCGGGGGCTGGTGGGACGAGACATCGAGCACGAGCCTATACATCCGTACAGCGAGCATCGGACGGCAACGCGCCGCTGTGGACAACTTCAGCAGTGGATCAGAAGCCGCGGTCGCGCCGGATGACGTCGGCGCTCCCGACGACGTCGCGCCGCAGGATCGCCTGTCCGGCGGTGCCGGCGTAGTCGTAGACGTCGAACCCGGTGCAGTGGGTGATCGTCGCCGGGGGGCCGAGGGAGTCCTCGACCGCGGTGGTCCAGAGGTCGTGCGACCCGACCACCACGAAGCTCGGGTCGGCGTCGCGGTAGGCGCCGAGGTCGACGAGCCACGGGTACGTCTCGAAGGTGTCGCGGACCTGCAGCAGCCCGACGTTCGTCGCCGCGTAGGTGGCGAGGGGCCGGACCGTCCAGAACTGCCCGACGCCGGTGACCTGGCGCCCGTCGGCCCAGCGGTCCAGGCACGCGGCCGCCGGGTACCGCGCGGTCGACACGGCGTGGGCGGTGCCTGGGGCCACGGCGATCCCGGTCGCGAGGACGGCGGCCATCGCGACCGCCACCCCCGCCCGGACCCCGCGGTGCGGGCGGTGCACGCGGGTGCGGCGGACCGCGGTGCGGGTGAGCTCGGCCACGGCGACGAGCGCGAGCAGCGGTGCCGTCACGATCGGCTGCAGGTAGCGCGGGGTCTCGGACCCGGCGACGACGACCCCGACGGACACGGCGACGACGGTCACCAGCGGCAGCAGCGTCGCGACCAGCACGGTGCGTGCGGTGCGGACCCGCCAGGCCCAGACCGTGCCGCCGACGGTGACGAGCACTCCGGCGAACAGCAGCAGGAGCCCGAGGTCGCCCGGTGCCGTGCCCGCCCGGTCGTCGGTCAGTGCCGCGAAGAACCGCAGGGTCTCCCCGGCCCGTGACGGCTGCACGTACGTCGCCGGGTCGAGGGAGACGAACGGTCGCAACGGGATCCGCACCAGGTACCCGACGACCGATCCGACCGTGACGGCACCGGCGAGCAGCGCAGCGGGGCGCCACGGCACCCGCCGTGCCAGCACCAGGAGCCCGAGGGTGACGACGACGGGAGCGGCGGACCAGGGCACGTACAGCGGGTTCGACGCGGTCGTGCACGCGGCGACGAGTCCGAGCACCACGAGCAGGGGCACCGACGCCCGGCCGAGGCGCACCGCCCGCAGCACCAGCACCGCGGTGCCGAGCACCGCCAGCACGGCGCCGTAGTAGTAGGTCGTCGTGAGCAGCAGGGACGCCAGCTCGAGCGAGGTCGCCGTCGCCGATGACTCCGTCAGCACGAGCAGCGTGACCAGGCCGAGCGCCCCCGCCGACACCGCGATCCGCGCGGGGCGCCCGGCGGACGGCATCAGTTCGTTCGCAGCGGCACGCACCAGCGCGTAGACCGCGAGGAGCACGAGCACCCCGTTCAGCGCCAGGGCCTGCTGCGGGGTCCCGGTCACCAGCGAGCAGAACAGGTACACGGGCAGCTCGGGAAAGAAGAACAGCGCGGGCGACATCGCCCACTCGAACGGCTGGCCGGCCTGCAGCGAGCGCTCGACGAGCGGCAGCAGCACCGAGTCGCCGTCGTACCAGAGCAACGCCACCCGTTCCGTCGCGACGACGTGGCGCAGGGCGATGACGGCCAGGGCCAGCGCGACCAGGCCGCCCAGGGCCTCCCGTCCGATCGTGACGGCCACCCCACCCGTCCGGCGGCCGCCGGACGGAGCCGGCTCCACGGCGGGGCGACGCGGTGCTCGGGACATGCCCCGGAGCGTACCGAGGCCGCCTCGGTGCCGGTACGCACAGACCCACAGGCTGGGGGAGCGCGTTGCGGGCCCGACCGACTACCCTTGTGCGCTGTGACCGACGCGCGCGAACAGTTGATCCAGTACATCTCCTCCGAAGCGGTGTTCCACGGCGACTTCACCCTGACCAGCGGGAAGAAGGCGACGTACTACATCGACCTGCGGAAGGTCAGCCTGGACCACCGCGTCGCGCCGCTGATCGGCCAGGTCATGACCGAGCTCGTGCAGCAGGTGCCGGACGTCTCCGCCGTCGGTGGCCTGACCATGGGCGCCGACCCGATCGCCAGCGCCGTCCTGCACCAGGCCGCTGCCCAGGGCCTGACCTACGACGCCTTCGTCGTCCGCAAGGAGCCGAAGGACCACGGCCGCGGCAAGCAGGTCGAGGGACCGGACCTCAAGGGCAAGCGCGTCGTCGTGCTCGAGGACACCTCCACCACCGGCGGCTCGCCGCTCAAGGCGGCCGAGGCGCTCGAGCGCGAGGGCGCGATCATCGCCGCCGTCGCGGTCGTCGTCGACCGGGACACCGGTGCCAAGGAGACGATCGAGGCGGCCGGCTACCCGTACTTCGCGGCCATCGGGTTGGCTGATCTGGGGCTGACCGCGTGACCGAGGAGCGTCCGGACGACGCACGCGAACCCGACGGCACCGCCGGCCCGGCAGACGGGGACGACGGCCTGGAGGCTCGGCGTGCGTCCGGTTCGGACGCTCCGTTCCACGGTCTCCGCAGCGCTGCGGACATCTTCGGGGCTCCGCGCGGCGAGGAGGACTGGCCGTCGCGGCGGGAGCGCCGCGAGGCGGAGCGCACCGCCCGTGAGACGGGCGCGCCGCTGCCGGAGCCGTTCGTGGCCGAGGGGGAGGCGGAGGGCGCCGAGGCTGCTGCTCCGGCGCTCGACGACGGCGCGACCCAGGCCATCTCGATGCCGCCCGAGCTGCTCGCACCCTCCGAGAACCCCGACGCCGTCGTCGAGCACGAGCGCTCCACACTGCACGACCGGATCCCGGCCGCCGCCGACGTCGCGCCGGACTCCACCGCGCCGCACCCGTCGTCGATCGTGCTGCCGACGGCGCAGACCCACCGTGACGAACGAGCTGCCGCGTCGAAGGCCATCGAGGAAGAGCGTCGCCGCGTCGACCCGTTCGGCGAGGGCCGCGCCGACGTCGACTGGCTCGGCCGCGCGACCGGCAACCACCCGGAGTCCGTGGCGCCCGCTGCTGCTGCTCCCGCTGCGCCGCAGCCCCTCGGCGTCGAGAACGTGCTGCCCCCGACCGAAGAGCCGCCGACCTTCACCGACCTGCTGCGCATCACCAGCACCGGGCCGGTCCCCACGCAGACCGGCGCGCACGACCGGCCGTTCGACTGGGCCATCGGTGACGACGAGCCCGGCGAGGTCCCGGCGACGCTGACCACCGACTCGTTCGACACCACCGCGCTGTCCGCCGGGTCCTGGTCGCTCGCCGACGAGTTGGACGACGAGGACGAGGTCGTCGCCGGCGAGGTCGACACCCCCGCCTCCGGGCTGCCGCAGGCACCGCGGACCTACCCGGTGCCGCCGGCGGTCCCCGTGCCGCCGGTGGTGCCCCCGACGGTCCCGGCTGCGCCCGTGTCGGACACGGCTGCTCCGGCTGCCGTTCCCGCCGCTGATGCCGCTGGTGCTCCGTCGGAGGCGACCGAGGCCGTGGACGTGCCCCGCGAGCCCGCCGGAGACGACGTGCCGGACGCGACCGAGGGCCTCCAGGCCGATGCCCCGACCACCGCGATGCCGGCGGCCGGGACGCCCTGGTGGTCCGAGCCCGACGCGACCGTGCCGCCGACCGCCGCACCGCCGCTTGTCGAACCCGCTGCGGGTGCCCAGGAGTACCCGGCGCACCTGCCGCCGTCGGTGGGGCAGGACCTCGACGCCGTGCTCGGACTGCGTGGGAACGACACCGGTCCGCAGCCGGAGTCCCTTCCTGCCGCGGCGCCGGACGACCTGGACCAGTCCGAGTGGGACGGCCGCGAGACCAGTGACACGAGTGCCATCAAGGACCTGTTCGGCACCGAGGCCGTCGGGCAGCTCGGCGGGACCGGCTACGACCCGGAGGACACCGGGACGCGGATGATGCCGGCGGCTGCCGTGCCCGCGGCTGCTGCCGCTCCTGCTGCTGCCCCTGCGCCCGCTGCTGCTGGCCGGCCGGCCGGCGGTCCGGACCGGCAGTCCGGCGACCGCGACAACTTCATCAACGAGGGCTTCGCGCGGCTGCGGAACGAGGGCAAGCGCGGCAAGCAGCTGCTGATCTACGGGTCGATCGCGCTGATCCTCGTGCTCATCGTGCTGGTGTTCCTGCTGTCGAAGTGGATCCTCGGGAACAACATCGCCGACCAGGCCGTGCCGACGAAGTCGCCGGTGGCTGCCTCGTCGGCGCCGGCGACACCGAGCGCTGCGCCGTCGGCGTCGGCCTCGCAGCCGGGTGACGCCGCAGCACCGGCCGCCACGCTGCAGTTCGCCACGACCCCGGCGCTGCCCGGCGAGCACCCGTGGACCGACCTGGCCGGCGGGGAGTGCCTGTCGCCGTTCACGAACGCGTGGTCGCAGACCTTCACGGTGGTGGACTGCGCGACGCCGCACATCGGGCAGCTGACCGCACGTCTCGCCGTCGAAGGTGACACCTACCCCGGTGCCGAGGCCCTGGCGACCCAGGCGGCCGACCAGTGCCAGTCCGACACGGCGCTGAACGCCTCGGCCGCCGCTGCCGTGGGGGACGTGCAGGTGCAGGGTTCCTACGCGCCGGACCAGGCGACGTGGGACCAGGGTGACCGGTTCATCGCGTGCTTCGTGACGCGGTCGTCGGGGCAGCCGCTGACCGGGTCGTTGGCGCCGGGGGCGTAGGGGCGGTCGGCGCGGGTCGCACGCGTTCTGCGACGATCCACCCCGTGATCGACTGGTGGTCTGTCGGAACATGCACACGCAGCGACTGCGTGCGCAACGAACGACATCCCACCCGTCGAACGACGAGTGGGATGTCGGAACATGTACGCGCATCGGCTGAGATGCGCCGGCGTCAGGCGCTCGCGGGCACCTTCGCCGACACGTCGGACAGGGTCTGCAGCTCGTCGGCGGTGAGCTCGAGCTCTGCCGAGGCCAGCAGCGCCGGCAGCTGCTCGGTGTTCCGGGCGCTCGCGATCGGCGCGACGACGTCGGGCTGCGCCTGCAGCCAGGCGAGTGCGACGGTGGCGATCTCGGAACCGTGGGCATCGGCGATCGAGGACAGCGCGTCCACGACGGCGAGCCCCTCGTCGGTGAAGTAGCCGGACACCTGGCCCTCGCGGTCCTTGCCCGCGAAGTCGTCCTTCGAGCGGTACTTGCCGGTCAGGAACCCCGCGGCGAGCGAGAAGTACGGCACGACGCCGAGTCCGTGCTCGTGCGCGAGCGGTGCGATCTCGGCCTCGTACGGCTGGCGGGTGACCAGGTTGTAGTGCGGCTGGATGGCGACGGGCTGGGCGAGGCCGTTCTCCGTCGCGATGCGGATCCACTCCGCGGCGCGGTCCTTCGAGTAGTTCGAGATCGCGGTGTAGCGGACCAGGCCGTCCTGCACGAGCTGGTCGAAGGCGCGGACGGTCTCCTCGAGCGGGGTCGACTGGTCGTCGAAGTGCGCGTAGTACAGGTCGATCCGGTCGGTGCCGAGGCGCTCGAGGCTCGCGCGGGCAGCGGCGGCGACGGTGTCCGCGGCGAGGCCCTGGAACTCCGGGTGCTGCGAGCCCTTCGTCGCGATGACGACGTCGTCCCGCTTGCCCGAAGCGCGCAGCCACGAACCGATGACCCGCTCGGACTCGCCGCCCGAGTTGCCCGGCGCCCAGGCCGAGTACACGTCCGCGGTGTCGATGAAGTCGCCACCGGCCGCGGTGTAGGCGTCGAGGACCCGGTGCGAGGTCGACTCGTCCGCCGTCCAGCCGAAGACGTTGCCGCCGAGGGCGAGGGGGAACACGTGCAGGTCGCTGGTACCGATGCGGGGCATGCGGAGGTCCTTTCGTGGTCGGAGGTGCGGTGGGAGCCAACCGCACGTCTCCCGACGCTATGCCCCGATGCTTGACACGGCCCCGGCGCGAGGGGCTTCGATGGACGGATGACCACGCTCACCGATGCCCTCGCCGATCCGCGATCCTCCGCCCGGCTGCAGGCCGTGATGGCCGCGGGGACCACCCCGGACCCCGCGGACCTCGAGGTGCTCGTCGCGCAGTGCGCCGTCGAGCCGGACTTCTTCGTCCGCGACATGCTGACGTGGGCGCTCACCCGGCACCCCGCCGACGAGGTCGTCGCCCGCGTCCTGCCCGAGCTCGAGCGCCCCGAGCCCCAGGCCCGCAGCCAGGCGCTCCACACCCTGTCGAAGATCGGCGACCCGGACGCGTGGCCCGCGGTGCGCCCGCTGCTCGAGGACCACGACGACGAGGTGCTCCGAGCCGCCTGGCGCACTGCGGTCGTACTGGTGCCGGACGACGAGCGGGCGTCGCTCGCGCGGACCCTCGCCGTGCAGCTCGGCATCGGTGACCGCGAGCGTCGGCTCAGCCTGTCGCGTGCTCTGGTGGGACTCGGCGAAGACACCGTCGGACCGGTCCTCGTCGCGGCCGCCGACCGGGGGACCGACGCCGTCCGGGAGCACGTGCACGAGACCGAACGGCTGCTGCACGACCCCGGCGTCGCCTCCGAGTACGCGCTCGAACGGGCTCGGCGCGAGGTCGCCCTCGGCCGGACGCGCTCCGTGAAGGGCTAGGGCCGGCGGACGTGCCCGGTCGGGCGCGCCGAGTGGTCGAGAACCGTCGGCGTCGCGGTGGTGGGGCGGGCGCGTCGCGCGGTCACGACACCCCGTGGGCGGGGTGCCGAGTGGTCGCGGACCGTCGGTTGCGGGGCTGCCGGGCGACAGATGGTGACCGCTCGGCGGAGGTGAGCGGGTGCCGTGACCGGTGGGGGCGTCGGACGGGAGGCGCGTGGCGGCGGGTCACCGGGCCTCCCGTCCGTCGCCACGCGCGTTCGCGGGCCGCAGTGCGGTCACGACGCCCCGTGCGTTGGGTGCCGAGTGGTCGCGAACTGTCGGTTGCGGGGCTGCCGGGCGACAGATGGTGACCGCTCGGCGGACGTGAGCGGGGTGTCGTGACCGGTGGGGGCGTCGGACGGGAGGCGCGTGGCGGCCGCGCGCCGGGCCTCCCGTCCGTCGCCACGCGGGTTCGCGGGCCGCGGTGCGGTCGCGACGCCCCGTGCGTTGGGTGCCGAGTGGTCGCGAACCGTCGGTTGCGGGGCTGCCGGGCGACAGATGGTGACCGCTCGGCGGACGTGAGCGGGGTGTCGTGACCAGCCGACCATCCCGCCCGCGCACGCCGCGCGGTCAGTCGCCGTCGGGCGCGAGCCAGATGGAGGACGCGGCGGCAGCCGGTAGGTCGACGAGGGACTCCGAGCCGTCGATCGCCCGCCGCGACACCGCGATGACGCCGGCGTAGTCCCGCACCCGCTCGACCCGCAGGTGCGTGCCCAGCCCCACCCCGAGCTCGTCGAAGTACCGCAGCAGCGAGGGGTCGTCGTCCGAGACCCGGTCGACGGTGCCGCACGCTCCCGGCTCGATCGCGCCGAGCAGGGTGCCGGGGGAGTCCGGCACGATGCCGTCCGCCCCGGGGATCGGGTCGCCGTGGGGGTCGTGCGTCGGGTGGCCGAGGTCGGCGTCGACGCGGTCGAGGAACTGCTCGGACACGGCGTGCTCCAGGGCCTCGGCCTCGGTGTGGACCTCGTCCCACGAGTAGCCGAGCCGCTCCACCAGGAACGTCTCGATCAGCCGGTGCCGCCGGACCATCGCCACCGCGACCTGCTGCCCGAGTGGGGTGAGCACGACGCCGTAGTACGGGGTGTGCTCGATCAGGCCGTCGCGGTCGAGCTTCTTGAGGTTGCCCGACACCGTCGACGCCGACACCTTCAGCGACGCCGCGATGTCCCGCGTCGCCAAGCCGGGCCCGCCGCGCTCGCTGGCCTTCCAGATGAGCTTGACGTAGTCCTCTGCCATGGTGGACAGGGAGGGCAGGCGCATACCGCCAATCGTACGTCCCGCCTGGTACAACCGGGAGGTGACCACCACCGCCCCCGTCCGAGCCCGCCGCCGTCGCTGGCCGGTGCCCCCGTCGCTACTGCTCGGGCTCGCGCCGATCGTGGTCTTCGCGGCGATCAGCGCCTGGCGGTCACGGCCGAGCGACGACTACGCGACCCTCGGGCAGACGGTCGACAGCGTCGTGCACGCCCTGGTCATCCCCGAGGGCATCGCCGTCGTGGCACTCGCCCTGTTCGTCACTGCGCTCGGCTGGTGGCGGATCGCCACGGTCGACCCGGTCCGGACGCGGCTGCGGTGGACGATGCTCGCACCGATCCTCGTGCTCGTGGTGTGCGTCGTCCGGCTGCCCCTGATCGACTGGACGGCGCTGCCGACGCACTACTTCCTGCTGCTCGCCGTCGGGGTGCTGTTCGTCGGGGTCTTCGAGGAGCTGATGGCCCGCGGGACCCTGCTCGTCGGGCTGCGGCGGCGCCTGCCGGAGATGGGGGTCTGGGCCCTGTCGTGTGCGCTGTTCGGGCTGCTGCACCTGCTCAACGCGCTCGCCGGAGCCGGGATCGGGCCGACGCTCATCCAGGTCGTGTTCGCGGCGTCGTTCGGGTCGACGCTGTACGTCGCGCGTCGGCTGACCGGGTCGCTGCTCGCCCCAGTGCTGCTGCACGCCTTCTGGGATTTCGGGTCCATCGGGTTCTCGGCGACCGCGGACACGGGCGACTTCGGCAAGCTGACCCTGCTCGGTCTGATCGGGCTGTTCTCGTTCGGGGTGCTCGCGTTCGGCATCGTGGCCGGCGGGATCATCGCCTGGTACGACGACCGACCCCGTCGGCTCGCGAAGCGGTGGCGGACGGTACCGCCCATGGGGGCGGTCGTGGTGCCGGGAGGCGAGCCGCGCCTCCGGGCCGACGTGGTCTGAGGGACCGGACGCGACGGCCGCTGCACTGGCGGACGCTGAGCCGACCGGCGCGTGGCGACCCCGCGCGGACGCGACGGTGCCCCGGAGCGCAGCACGCTCCGGGGCACGGTTCGGTCGTGTCGGTCGACGCGACCGACGCGACGTGTCAGTCGGCTCGGCGTGTCGTGTCGGTCGACGAGACGCGTCGGTCGACCAGCGTCGTGTCAGTCGGTCCGACGCCGGAGCTGTCGACGGCGGACGACGACCAGCGCGACGCCGGCCATCAGGAACACGATCGCGGCGATCGTGACCCCGGTGAGCTGCACGCCCGTGAACGCCAGGCGCGTCGCGGACGGGTCGGTCGCGGACGGGTCGGCGGCGACGGTCTGCCCCGCGGCCCCGGCTCCTGCTGCGGCGCTGGAGGCAGTCGTGGCCCCACTGCCCGTGCCGGCGCCCGTGCCTGCCGTGCCCACCGTTCCTGCCGTTCCTGCCGTTCCTGCCGTTCCACCGGAACCGGTGCTCGCGCCCGTGCCGCTGCCGCCGGTCCCCGTGTGCGGCTTCGTCGTGGGCTTCGGGGTCGGCTTCGGCGTGACGGCCGTGGACACGATCCGCGAGACCGCACCGCTCTTCGTGTTCAGGAGCACCTCTCGGTGCTGCGGGTGCGTGAAGTCGAACATGCTCCGGATGGACCCGGCCCGGGCGTCGAACGACTGGTCACCGATCCGCCCGGTCGACCAGTTGTCCTCGATGAACTTCGTGGTCGACGTCTGCTCGATGGCGGTGTGGTCGACGTGGTTCTGCTTGGCGAACGGCGAGATGACGAGGTACGGCAGCCGCTGCGAGGGGCCACAGCGGTCGAGGTACCCACCGGCGACACCGACCTTGGTCGCGGCCGTGGTGCAGACCGTGGTGTCGTTCGAGGAGTCCGTCGAGCCGTTCAGGATCGTGGGCGCGACGTGGTCGTACCAGCCGTCGGAGTCGTCGTAGTTGATGACGATGGCCGTGCTCGACCACTCCGGCGACCGCTCGATCTCGTTGATCTTCGACGTCAGGAACTTCTGCTCGTCGAGCGGGTCGGAGTACGCGGCGTGGCCGTCCTGGGCCTCGGGCGCCTTGAGGAAGGACACGGCGGGCATCCGGTGCTCGGCGAGCGCGGTGTCGAACGCCGACAGGTCGTACTGGTGGTTCGCGCGGTCGGTGGAGCCGATCATGCGGTCGCTCGTCGGTGCGAGGTGGTGGGGGTTCGACGTCGATGCGTAGTACGCGAACGGGTTGTGGTGCGGCGAGTAGTCGTTGCTGACCGAGCCGCCCACGTTCGTCGTGGTGGCGTCGCACTTGGCGAGGGTGCCGGTGCCCGAGTAGGCCGTCGTCGGGGTGAAGCCGCCCTGGAACCAGCCCCAGGTGACGCCCTTCGCGTTGAGCAGGTCGCCGATGTTCTTGCCCGACATCTCGACCAGGTTCGACGTCGACGTGTGGTCCTTGTCGGAGCAGTCGTCGAAGGCGGGGTCGGGGTCGGCGGTGACGGTGCCCTGGCCGGCGGCGTCCTTCGCGACGACGGCGGTCGAGGTCGGCACCGTGGCACCGGTGACCGAGTCGACGCCCGTGCCGCCGTGGGTGTTGCCGCTGATCAGGTTCAGCGCTCCGGGGGTCGAGGGGCCGAAACCGGTGTCCCAGGCGTTGTCACTCATCGCGTAGTTCTGGGCGTAGTTCCACAGCCCGGTGGTGGTGTTGCCGTCGTAGTAGTCCATCGTCAGGCCGGGGGACCCGTACAGGCCGGTGCAGGTGTCCACCGAGGTGCTCTCGACGAACTTGTCCATGGCACCCCCGTCGACGGCCTTCTGCTCGGGCAGGTAGTTGTGGTTCTGGTCGCACGTGAGCGCCTGGGCGGGCGTCAGCCGTGACGGGGCGTAGGCGTTCGGGTTCTTCGTCAGGGTGCCGGAGGACGCGAGCGTGTTCACCTTCGGGGTGCTCCGCGCCGCGGTGAAGCGGGTGCCGTCGGTGTTCGCGGCCCTCGGGTAGGTGCCGAAGTAGTGGTCGAACGACACGTTCTCGTCGTACATGACGACGACGTGCTTGATCGGTGTGGTGGTCTTCAGGGAGTTGTCCGCGGCGGACGCCGACTGCGGGATGGCGAGGGCCGCCCCGGCGACGGCCGCCAGGGCCATGATGGCGAGCGCGCCCTGTTGGACGCGTCGTTCGGAAGGTCGGAACACGTGGAACCTCTCACTGGTCGGGACGGTGGGGTGGTGGGGAGCGGTGGGGCCCTGCGGCGGGCGGGCGCGTTCGAGCGACGGCCCGGCTAGGTCCGTGCGAGCAGCCGACGACCCAGCCAGTCGTCCGCGTGGCGGACCCCGGGCAGGGCGAAGTAGTAGCCGCCACCGACCGGCGACACGTAGTCGACGAGCGGTTCGTCGACCAGGCGCTTCTGCACGGCGACGAACTGCCGTTCCAGGTCGGCCTGGAAACACGCGAACAACAGGCCCATGTCGAGGTCGCCGTTCGTGTCGGTGCCGTTGTCGTAGTTGTACGGACGACGGAGCATCTGCTGCGCACGGGCTTCGGCGGTGCGCGGGTTCGCCAACCGGATGTGCGCGTCCATCTGGATGACGTCGCCGGTCGGGTCGTCCTGGTACCGGGGGTCGTCGAACTCACCGCTGCGGGTGAGCGGGGCACCGGAGTCACGGTGCCGGCCGATCATGTTCTCCTGCTCGTGCAGTGAGACGCGGTCCCAGAACTCGACGAACATCCGGATGGTCCGCACGACGTGGTAGCTGCCCCCGGTGACCCAGTCGGGTTCGCCGTCCTGTCCGCCGCGGGTCCAGACCAGGTCGTCCATGACGCTGCGGTCCGCGGTGGAGGGGTTGCCGGTGCCGTCCTTGAAACCGAGCAGGTTGCGCGGGGTGCCGGAGGGGCGCGGCGGGGACGCGAAACCGTCCTGCCGCCAGCGCACCTGCATGCCGCCGCGGGTGGCCCGGGCGATGTCGCGGATCGCGTGCAGGACGGTGTCGGTGTTGTGCGCGCACACCTGCAGCAGCAGGTCGCCGTCCGAGATCGACCGGTCGAGGTCGTCGTTCGGGAAGTCCTCCATCGTCCGCAACAGCGCCGGGCGCTGCCCCGACAGGCCGTACCGGTGGTCGAAGAGCGAGGCACCGACGCTCGCGGTCACGGTGAGCCCGTCGGCCGCGACCTCCGGTCCGAGCACGCCGGAGTCGGCCGGCGGCGCGGTGATCCCGACGTCGGCAGGCGTGCCGCCGCGGGTGAGGAACCGTGCCCGCTCGGTGATCGTCCGGAGCAGGTCGGCGAGCTCCCCGCGGTCGGCCGCGGTCACGTCGAACGCCAGGAACGCCGACTGTCGCTGCGCGGGCGTGGTGATCCCCGCCTGGTGCGCCCCGTGGAACGCGTACGAGGAACCGGGCGGAGCGTCGGCACCGCCCGTCGTCGCGGCGGCTGCCAGGAGGCCCGTCCCACCCCCGGCGGTCAGGCTCGCTGCCGCCGCGGCGGCTCCGGCACCTGCCCCGACCGCGCTGGTCAGGAACGCGCGGCGGCCGACGCCGCGGGTGGGGCCGGTCGGCGGCTGCTGGTCGTCCGGTGCACCGGCCGGACACGCGCTGCCGTCGGCGGACAGTCCGAGGCGGGCGTGCGCCTCGGTCATCCGTCGGTACGTCGCCGCGTCCATCCCGCGTGGGAGTTGCCGGCTCTGGAGGCCCTGCCGGCCCTGGCGCTGCGGTCGTTCGGTCACGAGGTCCTCCTCGGGTCGCAGATGGCGGCGACGGGGGCGAGTCGTTCGAGCGCAGCGTCGAGGTCGGCGTCGAGGCGCTCGCGGGCGGTGCGGTCGAGACCGTCGAGGGTGTCCCAGCTGCCGTCGCGCCGTCGGTGAGATCCCACGTCGGCGCGGAGGGTCGCCAGCGCGCGATCGGTGGCCCGGAGTCCCGGGTAGCGGGTCCGCAGGATCGACCGGACCGGCTCGAGCGCGTGTTCGGTCCCGCTGGTGTTCGCGTCGATCGTCGCCAGTGCGGTGTGGCTGCCGGCGTCGGTGGCCCCGGTCGCCTCGAAGCGGAGTGCGTTCTCGAGGATCTCGTGCGAGCGCAGGCCGATGTCGAGCGGGTCGACCCGTTGGGTGGGGAACGTCCGGCGCAGGTGTGCGACGGCGGCGACCAGGGCGTCGGCGGGCGCGACGGCGCGACGGCTGGGCGCACCCGACCACAGCAGCGCCTCGACGCGGTGGAAGCCGGCCAGGTGCGGGTCGTCGAGTGCGGTCCGTCCGGCGGCCGGGAGCCCGTTGATCGCGGTGTCGTCGTCGCCGAACGCACCGTAGGCGGCTCCGAGCTGCTCGTACTCGCGGTGCCCGGTCAGCCAGTCCCGCCGTGCGGCGCGGACGTCACCCGCACGGACGTCGGCGTCCAGCGCGCGCACGTCGTCGAGCAGCGCCGGCAGGCGGCTCTCGATCCAGGCGCCGTACGACTTCGCGGCGGGGATCAGGTCGTCGCGGGTGACCGGGACGATCCCCGGGGTCTCGTCGCTGACGTGGGTGGCGCCGCGCAGGTGGACGACGGGTCCGGTGCTCGGGTTCGCGTCGGCGGGCAGGCAGCGGAACCGGTACTGGCCGCTCGGGAGTCGGACGCCGTAGTCGTGCGTCGCACCCGACCCCAGCCCCTCCGCGTCGAGGTAGACCGCGCCGTTCGTGGGGTCGACCAGCTGCACCTCGATCCCGGCGACGGAGGTGTTGTGGATCCGGAACGTCTGGGGGCCGGCGAGGGCGCGGTCCGGGCTCGCGGGCCACCCCGTCCCGCAGGCGTCGGTGCCGGCCTGCACGGTGACCGCCGACCTCTGCGGCGCCGGCGAGGGGACCAGGTGCGGGGCGACGATCGCGGTCCCCACGAGCGCCCCGAGCGCGCCGACGACCACTGCCGTCGTGGCACGAACCGACATCGGCACCGATGACCCCATCCTGTAGCAACTCACAGAAAACCCTGATCAGAGCCACTTTCGGCTCGACCAGGGCAACCATAGAGTCGCCCCAGGGGCAGTTTTCCCGTCGTTCACCGCAGGGCGGTTCTGTTCACCGGATCGTCATCGAGCGGTCTGCGGTGAACGGGCGCACCCGGGTCGTGGGCCGCCAGAGCTCGAGCTAGAGCTCGACCTCGAACGGCTCGGTGCGCACGAGCTCGTGCACGCCGGAGATGACCTCGCTCGGGCGGAACGGGTACCGGTCGATCTCGGCCTGGTCGCTGATGCCCGTCATCACGAGCACGGTGTGCAGCCCCGCCTCGATGCCGGCCTGCACGTCGGTGTCCATGCGGTCGCCGATCATGCCGGTGTTCTCGGAGTGCGCGCCGATCCGGTTCATCGCGGAGCGGAACATCATCGGGTTCGGCTTGCCCACCACGTAGGGCTGCTTGCCGGTGGCCTTCTCGATCATCGCCGCGATGGCGCCGGTGGCCGGCAGGACCCCCTCGGCGCTCGGGCCGGTGGCGTCGGGGTTCGTCACGATGAAGCGGGCACCGGCGCGGATGAGCCGGACGGCCTTGGTGATCGCCTCGAACGAGTAGTTGCGGGTCTCGCCGACGACGACGTAGTCGGGCGCGGTCTCGGTCATGATGAACCCGGCCTCGTGCAGGGCGGTCGTCATGCCGGCCTCACCGATCACGAACGCCGAGCCACCGGGCATCTGCGACTTGCAGAAGTCGGCCGTGGCGAGCGCGCTCGTCCAGATCCGCTCCTCGGGCACGTGCAGGCCCGAGCCCCGCAGTCGGGCGCTGAGGTCGCGCGGCGTGAAGATCGAGTTGTTCGTCAGCACGAGGAACTCGGTGCCGTCGTCGAGCCACTGCTGGATGAGTTCCGGCGCGCCCGGGAGCGCCTGGTTCTCGTGGACGAGCACGCCGTCCATGTCGGTCAGCCAGCACTCGACGTCGTCTCGGGTCGCCATGGCCCTCACCCTACTGCGCAGGGGTTCAGGCCCGGCTCGTGGTCGGCTCGGAAAGGGCCGGGAGGCCCGGGGCGGCTCTTGCGCGCTGCTGCCAGACCCGAGAAGGTCGAGACACCGAACCGCGGTCGGCTTTTGCCCTACGCTTTTCGGGACACGTACCGAATCAAGGAGGCCCCTCGTGCTCGTCGAACCCGGAACCCCGTCCGCCGCGCCCCGACCCACCCCGGTGTCGGAGACGGAGCTCGAGGTGACGCCGCGACGACGCCGAGGCCGCCCGAACGTGCTCTCCCGCGAGCAGGTGATCGACGCCGCCACGACCATCGCGAACGAGGACGGCCTCGACCGGCTGTCCTTCCGAGCCCTGGGCGTGCGGCTCGGGGTCGCCCCGATGACCGTGCACCGGACCATCGGCGGGCTGGACGACCTGCACGCCGAACTCGTCCGCCGCACCGTCGACGAGTTCACCGCGACCTTCGTCTGGCCGGACGAGTGGCACGCCGTCGTCCGCACCTTCGCCACGACGTTCCGCGACCTGATGCGCACCCACCCGCTCGTGCTCGAGTCGCACAGCCAGCGCGCCCCGCTCGCCTCGACCGAGTCCGACGCCGTCGTGGCGAAGGTCGTCGGTGCCCTGCAGGACGCCGGGCTGCCGCCGGCCGAGGCGATGTACACCTTCTTCGTCGTCTACGACTTCGTGGTCGGGCACGCCGGGGTGCAGGTCGGGCGCGGGGACTCCGAGGCCGGACGCCCCGAGCGGCACCGGCTGGTGGGCGAGATCCTCGGCGAGCACTCCTACGACGACCGGTTCGCGCTCGGCCTCGACATCCTGATCGCCGGCATCGAGTCGCGCATCGCCTACGGGTCCGGCACCGCCTGAGCCCGCGGCGCCGCCGGGCGCTGCGGTCGTCGGGCCGGTGCCGAGTGCGCCGTACGCTGGTCGGGTGACCACTGCGCCCGAACCGTCGCACGAGCTGACGACCAACGGGGTGGGGCCGCACCCGGAACCCTGGCCCGACGACCCGAGGCTCGACCCGGAGCTGCTGGCCGCCGGGGACTCCCGGAACGTGCTCGACCGCTACCGGTACTGGTCGATGGACGCGATCGTCGCCGAGCTCGACACCCGCCGGCACGCGTTCGACGTCGCGATCGAGAACTGGCAGCACGACCTGAACATCGGGTCGATCGTGCGGAGCGCCAACGCGTTCCTCGCCGGCACCGTGCACATCATCGGGCGACGCCGGTGGAACAAGCGCGGAGCGATGGTCACCGACCGGTACCAGCACGTCCGCTACCACCCAGACGTCGAGGCCTTCCTCGCCGCGATGGCCGAGGAACAGCGTCCCGTCGTCGCCATCGACAACACCCCGGGTGCCGAGCGCATCGAGACCGCGACGATCCCGGAGCGCTGCGTGTTCCTGTTCGGGCAGGAGGGCCCCGGGCTGACCGACCAGGCGGTCGCCGGTGCCGACGCACACCTCGAGATCACGCAGTTCGGGTCGACGCGGAGCATCAACGCCTCGGCGGCGGCCGCGATCGTCATGCACAGCTGGGTCGTCCAGCACGCGGAGCTGCCCGGCGCTTCGTGAACAGGAATGGTCGGGTACGGGCCCTGGACCCGACCATTCCTGCTCACGAAGCGGGCGGGGCGGAGGCGGGGCGGGCCTCCCGGCCGGGGTCCGTGCTGCCGCGTCAGCGCGCGGCGGTGGTGCGGCGCGCGACCAGGCGGGGTTCGACGAGGAGTTCCGTGGCGGCGATCCGCGGATCGGCGATGCGGGCCAGCAGGCGCTCGCCGGCGCCGCGGCCGATCTCGACACTGCGGTCGTCGATGCTCGTCAGGCCGACGTACCGCATCGCGGCCACCGGGGTGTCGTCGTAGCCGATGACGGAGACGTCCTCGGGGACGCGCAACCCGCGTTCGGCGAGTTCGGACAGCGCGCCGAGGGCCATCACGTCGTTCGCTGCGAAGACGGCCCTGACGTCCGGGTGCTCGTCGAGGAGCATGCCGAGGGCGCGGGAACCGGCCTCTTCGGTGGGTTCACCCGGCAGCACCGTCGTGACGACAGAGGCGCGTGCTGCTGCGGCCTGCTCGAACCCGGCCTGGCGTTCGGCCGAAGCAGCCGAGCTCGCACCGACGAACCCGAGGCGGGTGTGGCCGAGGTCGAGCAGGTGCTGCGCCGCGATGCCGCCACCGGCGTGGTCGTCGTTCGCCACGGTGTCGGCACGGGGGATCGCGACCCGGCCGCCGGCGATCACGAGCGGCATCGAGGCGGGGATCGCGAGGTCGGTGGTGGGCTCGCCGGCGATCACGATGCCCTCGACGCGCATGGAGAGGAAGCCCTCGACCGGAGAGGCATCGAGCCCCGTGTTGAGGAACCGGTCGGCGACCACGAGCCGGTGCCCCTGGTCCTGCAGGCTCTCGCGCAGACCGGTCAGCAGGTCCACGAACCACTGGTTGCGGAAGTCGTCGAGGACCACGCCGATGGTGCGGCTGCGCGTGCCGGCGAGGGAGACCGCTGCGGTGGAGGGGCGGTAGTCGAGCTCCTGGATCGCCTTGAGCACGGCGGCCCGGCGCTGCTCGCTGACCCGGGGGGAGCGCTGCAGCACGAGGGAGACGAGGGACTTCGAGACCCCGGCGCGTGCGGCGACGTCGTAGATGGTCGCGGGCTTGCCGTCTCCCATGATGCGCTTCGACCTCCGTTGGCTCGTGCGTCGATCGTAGCGGTTGACGTGACATGGGCCGGCGGGTGGGGTGGGGCGTCGAGTGAGCAGAAGACGACGGGTCTCGAACAGCCACTCGTCGTCTTCTGCTCATTCCCTTGGGTTCGCGAGTCCTCCACAGCGGAGGCACGGTGCCGGTTCTGCACGGAACTCCGGTTCGGTGAGCGGGGCGTCGGCGCGGGGCGCGAGCGTGTCGGCATGCGACCACGACCACTCCCTCCGGCGCTGCGAGGCCGGGCCTTCGACATCGGCGCGGCTGATCGAGCCGGAGTTCCCCGACAACGACTCCAGCGGAAGGACCTGACGTGCCCGACGCGATCGATCCGATGGCCCCGGGACCGACCACCCGATCCGATCCGCCGCATCCAGGCACTGCGGCCGGTCCTGTTGCCCGGACAGTTCGTCAGCCACACCTCTGCGGGGGTGTTGTGGGGTCTGCCGGTGCCGTGCGGCCCTGACGCACCGGTGCACATCACCAGCGTGCACCCGCAGGCGCAGCCCCGGCGCGTCGGCGTGGTCGGGCACCGTGTGGCTGCTGACCGGGTGAGCACCCAGCAGCGCTGGGGTGTTCCGTCCAGCAGCCCCGCGGCGCTGTGGGTGGAGTGCGGGGGCCTGCTCGGACTCGATGAGCTCGTCGTCCTGGGTGACGCCATCGTCACGTCGCGGGCGTGCGCGACCGCGCTGGAGGACCTCGCCGCCGCGCTCGCCGGGGCGGGGAATCGTCGTGGCGTGCGGAAGCTGCGCGTGGCACTCGAGCTCGTGCGGGTGGGGGCCGGGTCGCCACAGGAGACCCGAGCGCGGCTGGCGATCGTCCGCGCGGGGCTGCCCGAGCCCGAACTGCAGGTCGACGTGCTGGACGAAGCCGGTCGGTTCGTCGGCCGCGTCGACCTGGCCTACCCGGAGCACCGCATCGTCATCGAGTACGAGGGTGACCACCACCGGACCGACGCCGAGCAGTGGGGCCGTGACCTCCGCCGCTACCGCGAGATGGAACGACTCGGCTGGGCAGTCGTCCGGTGGACCAAGTCCGACCTGACGCTGCACCGGTCAGCCGCAGTGGCGCACCTGCAGACGCTCCTTGCACGCGGAGGTCGCGTCGAGTGAGCAGAAGACGACGGGTCGCTATTGCACACCCGTCGTCTTCTGCTCACTCGATGTCGCGGGCGGCCCTGCGCGCGAGCGTCCCGCGCGCCCGAGCGCCCCGCGCGCCCGCGTGCCGCCCCGCTACCCGATCAGGCTCGGGCGCAGGTCGCGCAGCGTGCGGGAGCGGGTCTGCCGCGCCGTGACCACGAACGACACCAGGAGCGCCCCGAGCAGCCAGCAGAGCAGCACGCCCGCGTCCGACCACGCGGCGCCGAGGTTCCCGCCGTACATCGTCTGCCGGATCGCGTCGACCGAGTACGTCATCGGCAGCGCGAAGTGCAGCGCCGCCAACGGCCCCGGCAGCGTCTGCCACGGGAACGTCCCACCGGCGGTGACGAGCTGCACGAGCATGAGCACCAGGCCGAGGAACTGCCCCACCGATCCGAGCAGCACGTTGAGCGCCATGATGATCGCCGCGAAGGTCGCCGAGGCCAGCACCATGATCCCGATCGTGCCGCCGACGTGCACCACGTTCAGGTCGAGGGCGAAGCGCACGATGAAGAACAGCGCCACCATCTGCACCAGCCCGAGGAGTGCCGGGGTCAGCCAGCCGCCGAACACCACGGCGAGGGGCTTCCGCACCGCCGTGATCGCGCGCTTGGAGATCGGCTTGAGGATGAGGAACAGCGCGTACATGCCGATCCAGGCCGCGAGCGAGATGAAGAACGGCGCGAGGCCGGCACCGTAGTTCGACGCGGCGGCGACGTTGTCGTCCCCGACCTTGACCGGGTCGGAGATGACCGAGGCCTGCGACGCACGCTCCGAGGCGTTCGACGCCGGGATCTTCGTGCGGCCCTCGTCGAGCGACGACGCGAGCTTCGACGAGCCGGTCGTGAGCTTGTCCAACCCCGATGCGAGCGACGAAGCGCCCTGGTCGGCGGTCTTCGCACCGGTCGCGAGCTGCGACGCACCGGACGACAGCGTCGGAGCGGCCGAGGCCAGCTTCGATGTGCCGGCGGCCACCTTCGACGCGCCCGACGAGACCTTCGAAGCACCGTCCGCGGCGGTGGCGATGCCGGACGACAACTCCGGGGCCTTGGCGGCGAGCTTGCCGGTGCCGGCGGCGAGCGTGTCCGAGCCGTCGGAGAGCTGCTGGATGCCGCTCGTCAGCGCCGGGGCCTGCTCGGCGAGCTGGGAGGCGCCCGCGGACACCTGCGCGCTGCCGGTCTTGAGCTTCTGCAGGTTGCCGGACAGGTTGCCGGCACCGGTACCGAGCTTGGTGCTGCCGGCCTGCAGGTTGTCGAGCCCGGCGAGCAGCCGGGTCTTCTGTTCCTCGGAGAGCACCGTGGAGGCTTGGACGACGGGCTTCAGCGACGCGACGAGTTCCGGCGATTGCGCAGAGAGCTGCTGGACGCCCGCGATGAACGGTGCGGCCTCGTCGGCCAGCGTGGCGTTCCCGGCGGCGACCTGCGACGCACCAGTGGACAGGCGCGCAGAGTCGGAGGGAAGCGAAGCCGTCTGGTCACGGAGCTGGTGCAGCCCGGACTGCAGCTGCTGCGCCCCACTGTCCAACTGCTGCGTCTGCGACGGCAGCGCCGCCGTCTGCTGCTGCGCGCTGGCCAGCCCGGACGCCAGGGTCGACGCCCCCGACGCCACCTGATGCGCTCCGCTGTTCAGCTGCTGGGTCTGCGACGGCAGGTCGGCCGTGCCGGACGCGAGATCCGCCGCACCGGACGACAGCTTGCCGGTGCCGTCGGCGAGCTCGTGCGCACCCTTGTCCGCCTTGGCGGTGCCGGACGCGAGTTCGTCTGCACCGTCGACGGCGTCGCCGAGGCTGTCCCGCACGTCGGCGAGCCCGACCAGCAGGGTCTTCGCGGCCTGCTTGCCGACACGCTCGGCGACGGCGGTGCGCATGGTCTTGCCCGCCTGCTCGGCGATGGTCGAGGCCAGGTACGAGTTCGTGTCGGCCGTGGTCATGACGAGCTTCGCCTGCGTCGGGTCGTCGGACTGCGCGGACACCAGGTGCTCCGAGAAGTCGTGCGGGATGGTGACGACGAAGTCGTACGTGCCGTTCCGGACGCCGGAGCGGGCATCGGCGGCGCTGGTCTTCGTCCACTTGAAGTCGGCCCCGTCGATGGCCTCCTTCGTGACGTCCTTGCCGTAGTCGACGTGGTCGCCGTCCAGCGTGGCGCCGGCGTCGAGGTTCACGATCGCGGCGGGGATCTGGTCGAGCTTCGCGTACGGGTCGCGGTTCGCCCACAGGTAGGCGCCGCCGTAGAGCAGCGGCACGATCATCAGTGCGATGAACGCCAGGCGTGCGAGCGGGGTCGCGGTGAGCCGCGCGAGTTCTGCGCGGACGAGCGAGGTGGTGGTCACTTCTGTGCCTCCGTCGGGACGGTTGCGGATGCTTCGGTGACGGAAGGAGCGGCCGGGAGGCCCGGCTCGGTTCCGTCGGTTCGGGCCACGTCCTCGGGGTCCTCGGTCTGGGGCGTCGCGAGCGTCGCGACGTCGTCGTGCGTTTCGACGCCGCCGTGCGTCTCGACGCCGCCGTGCGTCTCGACGCCGTCGTGCGTCTCGACGCCGTCGTGCGTGTCGATCGTGTCGAGCAGGTGCTCGACGGTGGTGGCAGCGGCCTTCGAGGTCACGAGGACCACGGTCACGCCCCGTCGTGCGACGTCGCGGACCACCTGGAACCAGTCCTCGACGGCGCCGCCGTGCCGCTCGGGCGAGGTGATCACGATGCCGGTCACACCGTCGCGGAGCAGGGCGAGTTCGACCAGCAGCCGGATGCGCACGACGGTCGGCACCCGCTGCACGGCGGTGTCGACGTAGTCCCGCAGTCCGAGCTCGTCGAGCACGGTGTCGACGTGCTCGCGGTTCGGGCGCTGCCCGGCGAACGCGAGCTCCTCGCGCACGATCTGCTTGAGGGTCATGACGGGGAAGGGCTCGGCGACCCCGGGGGTGTCCACGAGCGCGAACGAGCGCCGGACGGCTGCCGGGTCCTCGTGGCCGTCGAGCAGCAGCCGACCGGTGTCGGGCTGCATGCGGCCACCGGCGACGAGTGACGCGAGCACGGGTGCCTGCTCGGTCTCGACGGCGAGGACCCCGGGGCGTCCCGGGGCGGCGACGGCGGAGACGACGGGCAGGGGTGCGCCGGGCTCCTCGCCGATGCCGACGTGGTCGAGTTCGAGCGTCATGCGTGGTCCTTCGGGGCAGGAGTGGGAGCGGGAGCAGCGGGTTCGGAGAGCAGTGCCGTGCGCCAGTCGATGCCGGCCATGCCCAGCGCCGACACCACGACCATGCGCCGTCCGTCCTCGTCGCTCGTGCCGGAACGGGTGGCCTCGTCGAGGACGGCGATGCACGCACCCTCGACCAGACGGCCGAGCGTCTCGGGGTCGACGTCGTCCCGCATGGCACCGTCGGCGATCCCGAGCGCGCACGCCTGGCGTACCTGTGAGCGCAACGGCGCGAACACCTCGGCGACGGGTTCGGCGAACGGGCTGCGGACGGCGACCCGGGCCATCGAGCGGACGTGCGACACCTCGGTCCAGAGCGTCACCGCGATGGCGGCGAGACGTGCGGCCGGCGGGAGCTCCTGCAGGTCCGATGCGGTGGGCATGGCTGCGGCGATCCGGGCGGCACCGGCGGTCACGACCTCGCGCACCAGGTCGTCGCGCGAGGGGAAGTGTCCGTACACCGCACGGCGCGAGAGTCCCGCAGCCGCGGCGATCGTCTCGATCGAGGCGTCCGGGTCCTGCTGCAGACAGGTCTTCGCCGCGTCGAGGAGGGCTGCCCGGTTCTCCGTGGCGTCGCGGCGGGGCGCGCGGGAGGGCTGCTCGGTGGTGGTCACGCACCCCATCGTAATAACGTGCACACGGGTGTGCAACTTAACAGGTTCCGGCCCCCGGACGAGGGGAGTCCCCCAAAGTGCGGACTGTCTTCCCTGAGAACGAACGCATAGCTTCACAGGAATCTCATGCGAACCACGGACTGAGCCAGGAGTGCCCTCTTTGAACCGTGCAACACCGAACACCGACCCGAACCCAACCCCCCATCGCTTCACCCGCGTCCTGACCGCCGGCATCGCCGTCGCGGCCCTCGCGTGTGGCGGTCTCGCAGTCGGGGGCGCGGCCTCCGCAGCTCCGGCCGGGATCTCGGTGGCCGACCTCAAGCTCTCCGCCCCGCTCCGTGACGCCAAGCCGACGAAGACCGTCGCCGCGTTCGTGCGCACGACCGGCCAGGGTGCCCTCGAAGTGGACGCCAAGGCGAAGGGCGGGGACCTGACGAAGTCGCGGACCCAGTCCTCCGCGGCCAAGAACCGCGTCGAGGCGATCCAGTCGACCGTCGCCGCGGTGCGGTCGGCCGTCAAGCGCGCCGACGCCGACGCGACCGAGCTCTACTCGACCGAGTACACCGTCCCCGGCGTCGCGGTCGTCGCCGACGTCGACGCGTTCCGGAAGATCGCGGAGCGCTCCGACGTCGAGAGCATCATCCCGCTCACGCCGAAGAAGATCGTCGAGCCGACGGTCAACGAGAACGCCGACGCCGCTCCCTCGGGTGTCGACCCCAGCCTGGTCCAGCCCGGTGCCGACGGCGTCGCGCCGAAGAACGCCGCGAGCGACGTCTACACGCGCTCGCTCAATGCCTGGCAGCAGACCGGCCACACCGGCAAGGACGTCAACGTCGCCGTCCTCGACACCGGTCTCGACTACACGCAGGCCGACTTCGGCGGCCCCGGCACCACCGAGGCGTACCAGCAGGCCCTGGCGAACGCGAGCGGCGGCGCCCCGGACCCCAGCCTGTACGACGCGTCGAAGTTCCTCGGCGGGTACGACTTCGCCGGTGCGACCTACAACGCCGACCCGACGGACCCGGACGCCTACGACCCGGTGCCGGCTCCCGACGACAACCCGATCGACGGCAAGGGCGGCGACCACGGCACGCACGTGTCCGGCTCGATCGCCGGCTACGGCCTGACCGCCGACAAGCAGCAGTTCGACGGCGACTACACCAAGCTCACCACGCAGCAGGTGCAGGACATGTGGATCGGTCCGGGCACCGCGCCCGAGGCCGGCCTGTACGCCCTGAAGGTCTTCGGTGACAACGGCGGCTCGACCGACGTCACCGGTGCCGCGCTCGACTGGGTGGGCCAGGCGCTCACCGAGGGCAAGGACATCAACGTCCTGAACCTGTCGCTCGGCTCCGACTACGGCGCGCCGGACGACCCCGACAACGCCAAGATCGACGCACTGACCGCTCGCGGCGTGCTCCCCGTGATCGCCTCGGGCAACGCCGACGACTTCACCGACATCGGTGGTTCGCCGGGCAACGCCGAGGGCGCGCTCACCGTCGCCGCGAGCGCCACCGGCCAGTCGCTCTACGACGGCGTCCAGGTCACCGCACCGGCCGACGTCGCGAAGACCTACCGCTCGCAGTACTCGTCCAACTTCAAGGGCACCCTGCCGGTCGAGGGTGACGTCGTCGTCCCGACCGCGAACATCGACGGCTGTGCCGCGTTCAGCGCCGCCGACGCCGCGAAGATCAAGGGCAAGGTCGTCTGGCTGAAGTGGACGGACGCCGCGCTCGAGTGCGGTTCCCTCGTGCGCTTCAACAACGTCGAGGCCGCTGGCGGCGTCGGCGTCCTGCTGGCGGGCACGCTCGACACGTTCGAATCCGGCATCGGTGGCAACGCGACCATCCCGGGTGCCGAGCTGACCGCGAAGAGCGTGGCGAGCCTCCAGGCCACCGCCAAGGCGGGGACCCTGCACGTGCGCTTCGCGGACGAGCTCAAGGGCTTCGAGGTCGCCATCGAGGCGGACGCCGTGAACACGCTCGCGTCGTTCACCAGCCGTGGTGTGCACGGATCGTTCGACGACATCGTCAAGCCGGACATCGCCGGCCCCGGGGTCAACGTGATCTCCGCGGCCAACGGCACCGGTGACGGCCGCATGTCGATGAGCGGTACCTCCATGGCCACGCCGGACGTCGCGGGCATCGCGGCGCTGACGTTCCAGTCGCACCCGACCTGGTCCGCCCCGCAGGTCAAGGCGGCCCTGATGAACACGGCGACGCACGACGTGAAGGACGGCAACCGTTCGGCCACCCTGCTCCGCCAGGGCACCGGTCGCGTGGACGCACTGCAGGCGGTCACCGCCGGCACCACGGTCCGCAGCGCCGAGAACGACCAGCTCGTCACCGCGTCGTTCGGCGTCGTCGAGGTCGCGAGCGGGACGAGCGAGACCCGCACCCTGCAGATCGACAACACCGACAGCACGGCGCACACGTACAACGTGTCGTACCAGCCGCAGGTGTCGCAGCCGGGTGTGACCTTCGCGCTCAGCTCGAAGCAGGTCACGGTGCCCGCCAACGGCACCGCGTCGGTCACGCTGACGTTCTCGGTCGCCGACGCGACGAAGCTCCGCCGGGTCATCGACCCGACCCAGGAGGCCGTCCAGCAGGGCTACCAGCGCGAGTTCGTGGCCGCCGCTTCCGGCATCGTGGCGTTCGCGCCGACCGACAGCTCGCTCAACCCGATGCGCCTCGGGGCCTACGTGGCCCCGAAGCCCGTCAGCGCGGTGCGGGCACGGACCACGGTCTCGTTCACGGGACCGGGCAAGTCGGCCGAGCTCACGCTCAAGGGCCGCACGCTCGACCAGGGCGGACTGACGACCGGCTACCACGCCGCCGTCGCTCCGTTCGTGCTCGGCGGCACCGACCCGGCCGAGGCGTTCCCCGAGGGTTCGGCGACGCGCTCGCTGCAGGCGGCCGACGTCCGTTCCTACGGTGCGTCGTACGACAAGTCGTCGGGAACCCTGGCGTTCGGCGTGCAGACCGCCGGTCCGGACGCGAACCCGGGCGCCGTGACCAACGTCGAGGTCCTCATCGACACGGACCGTGACGGCGAGCCCGACTTCCTGGTGTACAACGCGAAGTCGGCTGCCGTGGACGCCACGTTCGCCACGACGGTCGACCTGGCGAAGGCCGCCCTGGACGACCCGGACGTCGACCCCGTCGTCGACGTCCAGCCGCTCAACGGCGGTGCGCCCGGACAGGACGTGAACACCTTCGACAGCTCAGTGAAGGTGCTGACCGTCGCTGCGAAGGCCATCGGTTCGTCGAAGAAGTTCGACTACACGGTGCTGACGGAGTCGGCCTACGCCCCGGGTGCTGCCACCAGCGGTTCCTCGGTCGTGGACGAGACGAAGACGGCCACGTTCGACCCGTCGAAGCCGAAGCTGTCGTTCTCGCAGGACGGCACCTCCGGCGTGCTGTTCGCCGACGCAGACTCGCTCACGGTCACCCGTGCCTCGGGTGTCACCAAGGCGACGGTGCTGCTGCTCCACCTCGACAACGCGGCGGGCAAGCAGGCCGACACGTCGACGATCAACGTGGTCCCGCCGAAGCTCGCGCTGGCGAAGGGGAGCAAGGTCACGCTGAGCGGGACGGCGAAGGTCGGCTCGACCCTCACCGCGAAGCACGGTACGTGGAGCACGACGAAGGCGACCTACAAGTACCAGTGGCTGCGTGACGGCAAGGTCGTCAAGTCGGCAACGGGTACCAAGTACAAGCTCGGCTCGTCCGACGTCGGGCACCGCGTCAGCGTGCAGGTGACGGCCCACGCCTCGGGGTACAAGGACGGCACGGCCAAGTCCGGGGCGACCGCGAAGGTCACGCGCCGCTAGGACAGGGTGCGCGCGGTTCACGCGCCACATGGTGAGCAGAAGAGGTCGGGTCCCGAGAGGGGATCCGACCTCTTCTGCTCACCAAGCACGGGGCACCCCACCCCGCGAACGCGTGTTCGGGACAGGTAGTTAGACAAACTAGTGAAGTGGTGCCACTGTTTGTCCCATGCAGAACACGCTGAACCAGCTCCGGTCCAACCCGGTCGAGTGGCGCCGTCGTGGACTCACTCCGCCGGACGTCATCCAGGCCATGATCGAGCAGCGCCTGGCCGAGCCGGGGCACTCCCAGCCCGTCGGTGACCCGTCGTACCAGGACTTCTTCCGGAGCTGATCCGGGGTCGGCCGGGTGGCTCGGGACGCACCGGCAGACAGACGGGAGGCGCGGTGCCAGCTGGCACCCCTCCCTCGCAGGCTCGGTCGGCGCGCCCCGCGCAACGCTTCGCGTCGCCGCTGAGCGGAACGCGCCCGTCTGTCCGCCGGTGACGTCTCGGACGTCACTTGCCGATCTTGCCGTCGGCCGCGTCCTCGGCCTTGCCGATCTGGACGCGTCCGACCGTGCTCCGACAGATCCGGACGGACATCCAGGTGCGCTCCATGTGGACAAGCGACCCGCCGTCCACAGGACGTCACAGCGGGTGACGCGCAGGTGACCAGCCGATAGACTCGGGTGGACCACCGGCCCGGACGGCCGTGTGCGGTCCTCCGCCAACGTGAGGAGAACCAGATGCCCGCAGCAGTCATCATCGGAGCCCAGTGGGGCGACGAGGGCAAGGGGAAGGCCACCGACCTCCTCGGCTCCCGCATCGACTACGTCGTGAAGTTCAACGGCGGCAACAACGCCGGCCACACCGTCGTCGTCGGCGGCGAGAAGTACGCCCTGCACCTGCTGCCCTCCGGCATCCTGACGCCCGGCGTGACCCCGATCATCGGCAACGGCGTCGTCGTCGACCTCGAGGTGCTGTTCCAGGAGCTCGACGCCCTGCGCGCCCGCGGCGTCGACGTCTCGAAGCTGCTCGTGTCGGCCAACGCGCACGTCATCACGCACTACCACCGCACCGTCGACAAGGTGACCGAGCGGTTCCTGGGCAAGCGCCAGATCGGCACCACCGGTCGCGGTATCGGCCCGACCTACGCCGACAAGATCAACCGCGTCGGGATCCGGATCCAGGACATCTTCGACGAGAACATCCTGCGCCAGAAGGTCGAGGCAGCGCTCGACCAAAAGAACCACCTGCTGGTCAAGGTCTTCAACCGCCGCGCGATCGACCCGGAAGAAGTCGTCGAGTCGCTGCTGTCCTTCGCCGAGCGCCTGCGCCCGATGGTCGCCGACACCGCCCTCGAGATCCACCGTGCCCTGGAGCGTGGCGAGACCGTCCTGTTCGAAGCCGGCCAGGCCACGATGCTCGACGTCGACCACGGCACCTACCCGTTCGTCACCTCGTCGTCCGCGACCGCCGGTGGCGCCGCGACCGGTTCCGGCATCGGCCCGGGCAAGCTCGAGCGGATCATCGGCATCGTCAAGGCGTACACGACCCGCGTCGGCGCCGGTCCGTTCCCGACCGAGCTGTTCGACGAGTCGGGCGAGTTCCTGCGCGCCAACGGCTTCGAGTTCGGCACCACCACCGGCCGCCCGCGCCGCTGTGGCTGGTACGACGCCCCGATCGCCCGCTACACGGCACGCATCAACGGTGTGACCGACTTCGTGCTCACCAAGCTCGACGTCCTGACCGGGCTCGAGACGATCCCGGTGTGCGTCGCGTACGAGGTCGACGGCGTCCGCGTCGACGAGGTCCCGGTCAACCAGTCCGACTTCCACCACGCGAAGCCGGTGTACCAGGAGTTCCCCGGCTGGACCGAGGACATCACCGGAGCCCGCACCTTCGACGACCTGCCGAAGAACGCGCAGGACTACGTCCTGGCGATCGAGGCGATGTCCGGCGCACGGATCTCCGCGATCGGTGTCGGCCCCGGCCGTGACGCCATCGTCGTGCGGCACGACCTGCTCGGCGACGACGAGCGTGCCGACCAGCGCGCCGGCGAACGCACCGACGCAGCGTGACGATGCGGATCCTGTTCGTCTGCAGCGGCAACATCTGCCGGTCGCCGCTCGGCGCGCAGGTCCTGACGGCACGACTCGGCCCGGACGCCCCCGCGTTCGTGGTCGAGTCGGCCGGCACCATCGCCGACGACGGTGCCGCGATGGACGCCGCCGCGGCGGAGCAGTCCGTCCGGCTCGGGGGCGACCCGTCGGCCCACCGGTCGCGGTACCTGACGGCCGAGATCGTCGAGCGCGCCGACCTGGTGCTGACCGCCGAACGATCGCACCGTGCAGCCGCCGTCTCCCTGGCGCCCCGGGCTTCCAAGCGGACGTTCACGATCAAGCAGTTCGCGCGGGTGCTCGCCGGCCTCGAGCCCGGTGACCTGGCCGACGTGACGACCCCGCAGGAGCTCGTGGAGCGCGTCGCCCGGCTGCGCGGCACGGTCTCGCCGCCCGCCGACCCGGCCGACGACGACGTGGACGACCCCTACCGTCGCTCGACGGCGACGCACCAGCGCGTGGCCGACGAGGTCGACGTGGCCCTGACGGGCATCGCGGACGCATTGCGCGCCGTGGTCTGACCCCCTGACGGACAGGAGGCCCGGTGTCAGCTGACACCGGGCCTCCTGTTTGTCTGGACTGCTCGTGTCCTGCGAGTGATAACGATTCTCAGTTGCATGTAAGGTCGCTGTGGCAGCGCGCAGCGCTGCGTCCCCGCCTCTCAGCAGACCAGGAACCCATGCGTCCACGCTTCCTCATCGGTGCGCTCGCGCTCGCCGTGATCATCCCAGGCGCGCTCCTCGTGCGCCCCGCACCGCCCTCGCCCGACCGACCGCTCGCGGACTCCGTCCCCGCCTGGACCGCACACGCGGAGCGCGGCGACCCGGTGACCGTCGACGAGTTGTCCCTCACCGTCCTCCTCGACCCCGTGCACCTCGACCGCGCCCCGGCCGTGGCGACCTGGTTGCGCGGTGCCGGGCTCCACGTCGGCCCCGTCGAGCGCTCGATCGTGTCCCTGCCCGTTCGCGGGACGGCCGCGCGCATCGCGGACGCCTTCCACACCTCCTTCGCGCGGTGGGACGTCGCCGGACAGAGCGCCGTGGCACCGGTCCGCGCCCTCGCCGTGCCACGCGGGCTGACCGCCGTCGTCGGCGTGTCCGGAGCCGTTGACTCCGACGCCGTCCGACCGACCGAGACGACCACTGCAGCAGCGGTGGCACCCACCCCGGCACCGGGTGAGACCGTCCCGCGACCGCCGGTCCTGGCCGACGACGGACAGTGCGCAGCATGGTGGGGCGAGCGCCTCACGACGGACTGGCCCGCATCGGTGCCGGTCACGCACCGATCGAACGCGCTGTGCGGGTACCAGCCGGCCCAGTTGCGCGAGGTCCACGACGTGCCGGCCGGGTACACCGGACGCGGCGCGACCATCGCGATCGTCGCCGCCTACGACGACCCCGACGTCGAAGCGAACACGGACACCTACTTCCGGGCGGCGGGCGCCCAGCCGTTCCGCTCGGGGCAGTACCAGCACCACGCTCCGGCGTCGCCGGACACCTCCCGCTGCGGCGGGCCGCAGAGCTGGACAGAGGAGCAGCACCTCGACGTGCAGGCGGTGCACGCGATGGCCCCCGACGCCGACATCGAGTACTGGGGTGCCGACGACTGCAGCACCACCTCGTTGTTCTCGCGGATCCTCGACGTCGTCGAACACGGCAGTGCGGACGTCATCAGCCTGTCGTTCGGGTCCACCGAGGACCTGGACACCGCGGACGACCGGACGCTGCTGAACCGGGTGCTCGTCGAGGCGGGGGCCCGGGGCATCTCGGTGTTCGCGTCCTCCGGCAACGACGGCGACAACAGCGCCGTCGGTGACCACGACTCCGGCCCCGACGTGTCGTCGCCGGCGTCCAGCCCGTACGTGACCGCGGTCGGAGCGACCAGCACCGGGCTCGCACATGACGGTTCCGTCGCGGTCGAGGCTGGTTGGGAGACCGAGACCCGCTTCGCGCGCAACGGTGCCCTCATCCCGCCGGGCTTCGCGTACGGCGCCGGCGGCGGCCAGTCCGACGTCTACGACCGACCGACGTGGCAGCGCCAGCTGCTCGACGAACCGGGGACCGGGCGACTCGTCCCCGACGTCGCGTCGATCGGCGACCCCAACACCGGCTTCGTCGTGTACGGGCCACACAAGGGCGTGACCGGCTACGTCACGCACGGCGGCACGAGTCTGGCGACCCCGATGGTCGCCTCGATGGTCGCCATGGCCAAGGCCGCCACGGGGGTCCGGATCGGGCTCGTCACGCCGATGCTCTACGAGATGCTCGGGACCGACGCCGTCCGCGACGTCCGCCCCGCTTCCGCTGCCACCTGGTCGCCGCGCGGGCCCGATGCCGGAGCGCTGTGGCCCGAGACCCTGTTCCTCTGGGACACCGGTCGGCAGGGACTCCGGTCCGCACCCGGCTGGGACGACGTGACCGGGGTCGGCGTCCCCGCCGGCCGCGCCTTCTTCACCGCGTTCGCCGAGGAGGCCCGCCGATGACCGATCGTCCACGCACCACTTCCGTCATCGCGCTCGCGGCCTCGGCGCTGCTCGGCATCGGCCTCGTGGTGCCCATGCTCGCGCTGCCGGCCAGCGCGGACACCGCGGCCGACGGCGCCACCCTCGCCGCCGCGTCGGGCGTCGAACTGACCGACATCGACGGTGGCACGCTCACCGCACCGACCCCGGCCGTGCGCTGGGACTCGGGCGACCCGACGGTGGCCCGGGTCGACACGACGCAGGACGTCCTGAAGCTCAACACCACCCGCACGAGCGGTCTGCGCTCGGAGGCCGGCCCGGACGGGGCGACCTCGACGATCGCGAGCGGGGAGTTCACCCTGCGCGATCGTCCCCCCGTCGTGTTCACCGGACTCCGCGCCGCGTGCACTCCCGGCGGTACCCCCGCGGTGTCGTTCGACCGCCTGACCATCGACGGCGACGACGTCACCACCGAGGCCACCGCGACGCCCGGGTGGAGCCGCGACCTGCCGGAGTCCCGTTACGGCGCCACCAAGGTCGTCGTCGGCAGCACCACGACGGCCGCCGACGGCACCACGACGACGGTCGCGCTCCGCATCGACGCCGAAGCCGGTGCCTCCGAGATCTGGCGCGTCCGTGCCGGATCGGTCTCCTGCGCGGCGGGTGACCGCTGGCCGGCACCCACCCCGACGCCGACGCCGACGCCGACGCCCACCCCGAACCCCGCGCCGACCCCTGATCCCGCGCCCGAGGC